>NZ_JBEZHQ010000010.1:0-236631 GCF_040650675.1 Streptomyces sp. NPDC048637 | reverse complement strand
CCGCCGGCCCCCCCCCCCCCCCCGCGGCCCCCGCCGCCGGCCCCAAGCCCCTGCGACCGCACGGCCCCGGGCACTGAGGCGCTGAGGCACCGAGGCACCGAGGCACCGAGAGAGGCAGGCCCCGCCATGGACACCGTGTTCCGCGACGTACGCGTCATCGACGGGTCCGGCGGTCCGTCCTACCGCGCCGATGTCGCCCTGTCCGGCGGCCGCATCGCCGAAATCCACCGCGCGTCGGACGGCGGCCCGCGTCCGGGCGCCGCCCGTGTGGTGGAGGGCCAGGGCCTCGCCCTCTCCCCCGGCTTCATCGATATGCACGCGCACAGCGACCTGGCGCTGCTGCGGGATCCCGGGCACGAGGCGAAGGCCGCCCAGGGGGTCACCCTCGAAGTCCTCGGCCAGGACGGTCTGTCGTACGCGCCGGTCGACGACCGCACCCTCGCCGAGGTCCGCGCCCAGATCACCGGCTGGAACGGCGGGGCCCCCGGGGACACCTCCCTCGACTTCAGCTGGCGCACCGTCGGCGGCTACCTCGACCGCCTCGACCACGGCTTCGACGGCCAGGGCATCGCCGTCAACGCCGCCTATCTCGTCCCGCAGGGCACCGTACGGATGCTCGCCGTCGGCTGGGACGACCGCGCGGCCACCGCCGGCGAGCTGACGCGGATGCGGCAGCTGGTCGCCGAAGGCATGGAACAGGGCGCGGTCGGACTGTCCTCCGGCCTGACCTACACCCCCGGCATGTACGCCTCCGACGCCGAACTGACCGAACTGTGCCGCGTGGTGGCCCGCTACGACGGCTACTACTGCCCGCACCACCGCTCCTACGGTGCCGGCGCCCTCCAGGCGTACGAGGAGATGGTGGCCCTCACCCGTGAGGCCGGCTGTGCGCTGCATCTGGCGCACGCCACCATGAACTTCGGCGTCAACGAGGGCCGCGCGCCCGAGCTGCTCGCGTTGCTGGACCGCGCACTGGACGCCGGCGCGGACCTCACCCTCGACACCTATCCGTACACCCCCGGCTGTACGACCCTGGTCGCCATGCTGCCGAGCTGGGCGAGCGAGGGCGGCCCCGGGGCGATCCTGGCCCGCCTCCGGGACGAGGCGACGGCGGCCCGCATCCGGCACGACATGGAGGTGGCGGGCGCCGACGGCTGTCACGGGGTGCCCATCGAGTGGGACACCATCGAGATCTCCGGTGTCTCGGACCCCGCGCTGGCGGAGCACGTCGGCAAGACCGTCGCCCGCAGTGCCGCGGAGCGCGGTGCGGAGCCGTGGCAGACCGCCCGCCGGCTGCTGATCGAGGACCGCCTGGGCTCGACGATCCTGCAGCACGTCGGCCACGAGGACAACGTCCGCCGGATCATGCGCCACCGGGTGCACACCGGCGGCAGCGACGGCATCCTCCAGGGCGACAAGCCGCATCCGCGCGCGTACGGCACCTTCCCCCAGTACCTCGGCAAGTACGTCCGCGCGCTGGGGGTGCTGTCGCTGGAGGAGTGTGTCGCACATCTGACGGGCCGTCCGGCCGCCCGGCTGCGGCTCCCCGACCGCGGCCTGGTACGCGAGGGCCACCGCGCCGACCTGGTCCTCTTCGACCCGGAAACGGTCGCCGCCGGCGCCACCTTCGACGCCCCGCGCACCCTGCCCACCGGCATTCCGCATGTGCTGATCGACGGCCGGTTCGTGATGGAGGACGGCAGGCGGACGGGCGTCCTGGCGGGCCGGGCGGTGCGGCGGACACCCGGCCGGCGCTGAGGTCAGGCGGCCGGAGCTGAGGTCAGGGGGCGGCGCCGAGGTCAGGCGGGCGGCGGCAGCTCCCCCTCGGCCGCGCGCAGCACCAGCCGCTCGATCTCCGGCCCGCTGCTCGTCAGGTGGGCCCCCAACTCCCGGGCCAGCGCGGTCCGTTCCGGGGTGACCCGGCCCGCGTAGAAGACGACCGGACCGGTGTAGCGGCCCTCGCTCCGCAGCCGCCCGATGTGGTCCAGGCCCTCCCGCGGATTGGCGCCCCGGGCGATATCGGAGACGATCATCGTCGGCGACTCGACGGCGAGGGCGGCGTCCGCGGCCTCCGAGTCCTCGGCGATCCGCACCACGGCACCCGCCGCCCGGAAGGCGTTGACCAGCGTCTCGTTGTTCCGCGGATGGTCATCCACCCACAGGAGGCGCACGCCACGCAGCACCGCGTCGTCCGCACGCCCGTCCGCGGCCCGGCCCGGCTGCACCGCGCCGTACGGGGTCGGGGTGCCGTAGGGGGACGCGGTGCCGTAGGGGGACGCGGTGCCGTACGGGGACGCCGCGCCGTACGGGGTCGCGGTGCCGTACGGGGACGCCGGGCCGTAGGGCCGTGGCGGGAGCGACTGGAGATACGGGGCGGGCTCCGGCTGTACGGGAGCCGGGAGCTCGGCCCCCTCGCGCAGCCGGCGCAGCAGCTCCTCGGAGCGGGGCAGCGCCACCAGGCCGTCGATCAGCGAGGTGAACTCCTGGTCGGTCACCATCTCCGGGAATCCGCTGGGGAGTTGGCGCTCCAGCCGGCCCAGCGTCTCGGCTCCGGCGGCTCCGGTCAGGTCCGGCAGGTCGTGTTCGAGGAGGAAGCGGTTCACCCGGGGCAGCTCGGCCTCGGGGACCGGCTCCGGCGCCCGCAGCAGCCGGCGCACCTGCTGGTACGTACGGAACTCGGCGATCACATCACCCACACCGGACCCCGGCGCACAGGCCACCATCCGGTAGAAGTCGGGGTAGAAATACTGCAGCAGCAACGTCCGGACCACCGCCTCGGGCGGGAAGTCCTCCCACATCGGATTGAGCGTCGCCTCCAGCACGAAGCCGTTCACCAGGCGCTTGATGCGGCGCGGATTACGGGCCGAGCGCTCCGCGAGCAAGGTGGTCAGCCGCTCGTCCAGGAGCTGGTCGATCCCGACGGCGCGGGCGCACCGGTCGATGTACTCCCGGACACCCTGCTGGTCCGCGACCGGAATGCGGTAGCTGGTCTGGAAGATCTTCTCCATGAACGCCGAAGCGGCGGGCGACAGATCACGTAACAGCCCGTTGGGCGCCAGCGCCGAACGGTCGCAGCCGATGACGAACGCCAGCCCCGGCACGTCCAGATAGACCTTCACCGCCTCGCAGACGGTGAGCACCGACTCATCGGAGCAGCGGTCGAGGTCGTCGATGAAGACGACCAGGAGGCGGCGCGGCCGGAAGTCGGCGGTCTGTGACCACTCCTCCACCAGGGCGCCGATCGCCTCCCGCATCTCGTTGCGGGCCTGGGAGTTGACGGACAGGCCGCGCCACAGCTCGTCGACCAGGCCGGCCACCCCGAGCGGCCCGGCGGCGACCGTCGTCACGGCCCGTACGGCCCGCAGCAGCGCGCGCCGCTCGGAGATCCGCTGCAGTCCGCGCCGCAGCACCCGCCGGTCGAAGCGCATCAGGACGGATTTGATCAGCCCTTCCAGCGCGTCGGCGCCGGTCGAGGTCCAGGCGTTGTACCAGACAGTGTGCACCTCGGGGGCGTCCGCCAGCTCCGCGTCGACCAGCCGCATCAGGCTGCTCTTGCCCATGCCCCAGCCCGCGTCGACGGCGAGCGTGAAGGGGGTGGCGTCGCGGGAGGCGACCAGGAGCCCGGCAAGCCGGCGGGCGGCCCGGCCGGCGCCGAGCAGATCCGCGCCGGGCTCGACCACCGGCTCGTCGTTGAGCAGCGCGAACGGGCGGGGCGACGCGGAGGCAGAGGTACCGGCCGAGGGCACTGGGGATAACGAGGCCAACGAGGCCTGTGCGGGCACGGAGGCGCGCGCGGCTCCGAGTCCGGCTCCGGGTCCGGGTCCGGGTCCGCTGGGAGTGGTCGCCATCCTGTGTCGGCCCCCGGTGTCAGGTCGCGGGTGTGCTGCGCGGCGCGGCCGGACCCGGGCGCTGTGCGATCTCCAGGGGGCCGACCGCCCGGAGCGTACCGCCGCCTGGCCCCCGCTCGCCGGTTTCCGCCGAAACCGGCCGCCCGCGGAATCAGCACCGCGATGACCACCCCGCGCCGTCACCCGGCGTGCGGAACTCCACACCGTCCGCTGAGCAACGTGGGGAAAAACACCGGGCGGCCACCGAAACGCGCCCGTAAGGTGGCGGACATGCAGGTGATCCAGTCAACGAAGCTCGCCAACGTCTGCTACGAGATCCGTGGCCCGGTGCTTGAGGAGGCCATGCGGCTGGAGGCGGCGGGTCACCGCATCCTCAAGCTCAACACCGGCAACCCGGCGGCGTTCGGCTTCGAGTGCCCGCCCGAGATCCTGGAGGACATCCTCCGGTCGGTCGGCACGGCACACGGCTACGGCGACGCCAAGGGCCTGCTGTCCGCCCGCCGCGCGGTGATGCAGCACTACCAGACCAAGGGCATCGAGCTCTCGGTCGACG
The DNA here is from genome assembly GCF_040650675.1 of Streptomyces sp. NPDC048637. NCBI lineage: Bacteria > Bacillati > Actinomycetota > Actinomycetes > Kitasatosporales > Streptomycetaceae > Streptomyces > Streptomyces sp. NPDC048637. The sequence continues at coordinate 232,230 of NZ_JBEZHQ010000010.1, read as the reverse complement.
ACATCTACCTCGGCAACGGCGTCTCCGAGCTGATCCAGATGTCGATGCAGGCACTGCTGGACGACGGCGACGAGGTGCTGGTCCCGGCCCCGGACTATCCGCTGTGGACGGCCTCCGTCTCACTCTCCGGCGGTACGGCCGTGCACTACCGCTGCGATGAGCAGGCCGACTGGATGCCGGACCTCGCCGACATCGAGCGCAAGGTCACCGACCGCACCAAGGCCATCGTCGTCATCAACCCGAACAACCCCACGGGTGCCGTGTACGACGACGAGCTGCTGCGCGGTATCGCGGAGATCGCCCGCCGGCACAACCTGATCGTCTGCGCCGACGAGATCTACGACAAGATCCTCTACGACGGTGTCACCCACACCCCCTTCGCCTCGCTCGCCCCCGACCTGCTGACCCTGACCTTCAACGGGCTGTCCAAGTCGTACCGGGTGGCGGGCTACCGCAGCGGCTGGCTGGCGGTCTGCGGCCCGAAGGCGCACGCCTCCTCGTACATCGAGGGGCTGACGATCCTCGCCAATATGCGGCTGTGCGCCAATATGCCGGCCCAGCACGCGGTCGCCACCGCCCTCGGCGGCCGGCAGTCGATCAACGATCTGGTGCTGCCCGGCGGCCGGCTGCTGGAGCAGCGCGACACGGCGTACGAGCTGTTGACGCAGATCCCCGGCGTCAGCTGCGTCAAGCCGAAGGGCGCGCTGTACGCCTTCCCGCGGCTGGACCCCAAGGTCTACAAGGTCAAGGACGACCGGGAGATGGTGCTCGATCTGCTGCGCGCCGAGAAGATCATGATCGTGCACGGCACCGGCTTCAACTGGCCGGAGCCCGATCACTTCCGCCTGGTCACGCTGCCCAGCAAGGACGATCTGACGGATGCCGTCACCCGGATCGGCTCCTTCCTCGACGGTTACGGACAGTACTGACCCGGAGTAATTTTCTGTACGAGCCACAACTTTAGACAGTGTCTAAGCTAGGCTGGTCTCCTAGACGTTTTCAGGAGGCCGTCCCATGTACGAACCGATCCGCACCCAGTCGGTCCACACCATGGCCGCCGCCCCGGAGATCCCGCACCGCTCACGCGAACAGGAGCTGGACATCCGGCTCGCCGGACAGCTGACCGCGCTGCTCACCGTCACCGATGAGCTGCATGCGCTGGCGACGCGGGCGGACGGCGGTGCGCAGGGCGCCGGGCTGGACGACGCCGCGCTGGCCGCCGCCGCCGAGCGCCTCGCCGAGCAGGTCGCGCGGCTCAGCGGCGGCCACTATCCGCTGCGCGCCGAGCCCAGCGACGGCAGCGCCCCGGCCCGGATCGAGGCCCTCCAGCAGCGCGCCCACACCCTCGCCGGGAACGCCCTGGCGGTCGCCACCTCCCGGGGCGACTCCGCGGCCATGACCCTGGCCGCGGAGCGGATGGAGGCACACTCCGCACCGCTACGGAACCGGGACCTCGCCACGGCGTAGCCGCGGACGGGGCGGAAGCGGGGCGGCTCCGACCCCGCGCCGACTCGGCCCTCGGGCGCCCACCCACTCCCCTTCCCTCACCCGTCCCCCACCCGTCCCCCACCCCTGGCGTCACTCCACCGGCCCATCCGGTCGGTATCTCTTCGGCCGGGTCTGCTCCACAACGAGCCGGGGCCCCGCACCTGAGGTGCGGGGTCCCGGCAGGGCGGTGTGCGGAGCGGTGACTAGCCGAGCCGCTGGACCAGTGCGCGGTACTCGTCCCACAGCTCCTTCGGCGTGTGGTCACCGAAGGTGTTGAGGTGCTCGGGGATCAGCGCCGCCTCCTCGCGCCACACGTCCTTGTCGACGGTGAGCAGGAAGTCGAGGTCGGCGTCGTCGAGGTCGAGCCCCTCGGTGTCCAGCGACTTCTTGGTGGGCAGCACGCCGATGGGCGTCTCCACACCCTCGGCCTTGCCGTCCAGCCGCTCGACGATCCACTTGAGCACCCGGCCGTTCTCGCCGAAGCCCGGCCACACGAAGCGGCCCTTGTCGTCCTTGCGGAACCAGTTGACGTAGTAGATCTTCGGCAGCTTGGACTGGTCCTTGTCGGCACCGACCTTGACCCAGTGGCCCATGTAGTCGCCCATGTTGTAACCGCAGAACGGCAGCATGGCGAACGGGTCCCGGCGCAGCTCGCCGACCTTGCCCTCGGCCGCCGCGGTCTTCTCGCTGGCGACATTGGCGCCCAGGAAGACACCGTGCTGCCAGGTCAGCGACTCGGTCACCAGCGGCACGGCGCTGGCGCGACGGCCACCGAAGAGGATCGCCGAGATCGGCACGCCCTTGGGGTCCTCCCACTCGGGCGCGATGATCGGGCACTGGCCGGCCGGGACGGTGAAGCGGGCGTTGGGGTGGGCGGCCGGGGTCTCGGACTCCGGGGTCCAGTCGTTGCCCTTCCAGTCGGTCAGATGGGCGGGCTTCTCCTCGGTCATGCCCTCCCACCACACATCGCCGTCGTCGGTGAGCGCGACGTTGGTGAAGACGGAGTTGCCCCACATCGTCTTCATGGCGTTGGCGTTGGTGTGCTCGCCGGTGCCGGGCGCGACACCGAAGAAGCCGGCCTCGGGGTTGATGGCGTAGAGGCGGCCGTCTTCACCGAAGCGCATCCAGGCGATGTCGTCGCCGATGGTCTCGACGGTCCAGCCGGAGATCGTCGGCTCCAGCATCGCGAGGTTGGTCTTGCCGCAGGCGCTCGGGAAGGCGGCGGCGACGTACTTGGCCTCGCCCTGCGGCGGGGTGAGCTTGAGGATCAGCATGTGCTCGGCGAGCCAGCCCTCGTCACGCGCCATGACGGAGGCGATACGCAGCGCGTAGCACTTCTTGCCGAGCAGGGCGTTGCCGCCGTAGCCGGAGCCGTAGGACCAGATCTCACGGTCCTCGGGGAAGTGCGAGATGTACTTGGTGGAGTTGCACGGCCACGGCACATCGGCCTCGCCCTCGGCCAGGGGCGCGCCGAGGGAGTGCACCGCCTTGACGAAGAAGCCGTCCTCGCCGAGTTCGTCGAGGACCGGCTGCCCCATGCGCGTCATGGTGCGCATCGAGACCGCGACATAGGCGGAGTCGGTGATCTCCACGCCGATCGCGGAGAGCGGGGAGCCGAGCGGGCCCATACAGAACGGGACGACGTACATCGTCCGGCCGCGCATCGAACCGCGGAAGATGCCCTGGTCACCGGCGAAGAGCTCCCGCATTTCGGCGGGGTCCTTCCAGTGGTTCGTGGGGCCGGCGTCCTCCTCCTTCTCGGAGCAGATGAAGGTGCGGTCCTCGACCCGCGCCACGTCCGAGGGGTCGGAGGCCGCGTAGTACGAGTTGGGGCGCTTGATCGGGTCGAGCTTCTTGAACGTGCCCTTGTCGACGAGCTCCTCACACAGACGCTCGTACTCCGCCTCCGAGCCGTCACACCAGACGACCCGGTCGGGCTGGGTGATCGCTGCGATCTCGTCGACCCAGGAGATGAGCTCCTGGTGACGGGTGAGGACGGGGGGAGCCGCGTTGTCGCGCGCCACGATCGCTCCTAGATGAGGGTGTGGACGAACTTATGCCCGGTTTGACCGGGAAAATCCGCTTCTTTAGATGTCTACCCCTTGGGGGCTGCGACCCGGATGCTTCGTGACCGCTCATCCGGTGCCGACCGCACTCATTTGATCATCCGACCGTTCCGGAGTTCTGTCCAGAGGGCGACTTCGTGACCGTCACCACTTCGGCACGAATCCGTAACTTACGGTCGCGTAGGTAGCATTGCGCCATGACTTCCGCGCCCGACGCCGCCGAGAGCCAGCCCCCCTCCGCTCCGCCCGCGATCGCGGCGGTCGCCGCCGTGACCGCACCCCTCAAGCCCAAACTCCGCGGCTGGCTGCACGCCGGAATGTTCCCCGCCGTCCTCCTCTCCGGCGTGATACTCACCGCCCTCGCCGACAGCCCCCGCGGCCGCATGGCCTGCGCCATCTACACCCTGACCGCATGCCTGCTCTTCGGAGTCAGCGCCCTTTACCACCGCGGCAATTGGGGCCCGCGCGCCGACGGCGTACTGCGCCGCCTCGATCACGCCAATATCTTTCTGATCATCGCGGGCACCTATACGCCGCTGACGATGCTGCTCATGCCCGGCTCCCGCGGGCAGGCGCTGCTCTGGGCGGTCTGGGCGGCCGCACTGGCCGGGATCATCTTCCGGGTCTTCTGGGTCGGCGCTCCACGCTGGCTCTACACCCCCTGCTACATCGCCATGGGCTGGGCCGCCGTCTTCTTCCTGCCCGACTTCCTGCGCACCGGCGGCGTCGCCGTCCTCGTCCTGGTCATCGTCGGCGGGCTGCTCTACAGCGCCGGCGGCGTGATCTACGGGCTCAAGCGCCCCAACCCCTCACCCCGCTGGTTCGGCTTCCACGAGGTCTTCCACTCCTTCACCCTGGCGGCCTTCGTGGTGCACTACGTCGGCATCTCCCTGGTGGCCTATACGCACGCCTGAGGCACCCCGGCCGAGCGACCAGCACCCCCAAAACCCCTGCGCCCCCATGGCCGCGGCCTTCCTGGCCGCGGCCATGTCTCATGCCTGAACCTCCGCTGAACACCTCCCCACCCCCTGCACCTCACTCACAGTGACCATTCCCACGCCACAGCGTGACACACCCCACTGACAGTCAAGCCTCGGCTCGGCAGCCTGCTCGCCGGGGGGCGCGTGCCGACCGGATCGAGACCACAGGGCTGCCCCCCGCGGGCCGCCGATGCGGCACGGAATCCGGTCGTGGCCGCCATCCGTTCGCCGGCCGGCTGCCCAACCACCCGACCCCCGTGCCGAGCGCCGTATGCGCACGGTCCCGGCCGTGGCCTCCGGGACACCCGATGCCTGACAATGCTGCGCATGATCTCCGCACGTACCTCTGCCACCACGCCGCCCGGGACGCCGAAGGTCGGGCTGCGGGAGCGGAAGAAGATCCAGACCCGGCAGGCGATCCGGCGGGCGGCCTACCGGCTCTTCGAGGAGCAGGGGTACGACGCGACCCCCATCGATCAGATCGCCGAGGCCGCCGATGTCTCGCCGAGCACGGTCTTCCGCTACTTCCCGACCAAGGAAGACATCGTGCTCACGGACGAGTACGACGCCGTGCTGGAGGCCGGGCTCCGGGCCCGTCCCACGGACGAGCCGATGGTCGAGTCGATGCGGCGGGTCACGGTCGAGGCACTGCGCGAGATCTCCGCCGAGGACCGCGGCGAACTCGTCCAGCGCATCCGGCTGATCCGCGAGGTACCCGCCATCCGGGGCCGTACGGCCGAGAACACCGCCCGGGACGCCGCGCTGATCAGCGCCGTGCTGGCGGAGCGCACCGGCCGCCCGGCCGACGATCTGGAGCTGCGGGTGATCAGTGCCGCGATCCTGGCCGCGCTCCAGGAGGCGATGCTGAACTGGGGCGAGGGCGGCCAGACCGCCGAACTGGAGGCGCTGATCAACCAGACGATGGATGTGCTGGCGCGGGGTCTCACGCTCTGACGGCCGGGCCTCACCCTCTGACGGCCACGGTCACCCCCTGACGGCCGGGTCTCACCCCCTGACGGCGGGGGTGACCGTGGCCGGCGCGGCCTCCAGCCGGAAGAGCCGGCCGCTGTCCGCCCCGGCGCGTACCGTGCCGTCCGGCTCAGCCGGCTCCGTGACCTCGGCCTCCGGTTCGCCCAGGCGCGCCGCGAGTCGCGCCCGTAGGTGCGACAACCGCGCGATACGGGCATCCAGGTCGGCGAGCCGGCGCCGGGCCACCGCCTCCGCGGCCGAACAGCGGCCCGTGCGGGGTTCCTGAGGAAGCAGATCCGGCACCCCGTCGGCCGGCACCGTGCGCAGCAGATGGGCGAAGGCCCGCACATCCCCGACCGTCAGCCCCGCGTCCCGCAGTTCGCGCACCGCCCTCAGCCGGCGGATGTCCTCGTCGTCGTACACCCGATGGCCGGACGGCGTCCGCCGGGCCGTCACCAGCCCCTGCTGCTCGTAGTAGCGCAGCGCTCGCGGTGTCATACCAGCAGCCGCCGCGGCGTCCCCGATGCGCATCTCCCCCTCCTTCGTCGCTGGCTCAGCCCACCTGCTCCGGGCCCGGACGGCAATCCTCGCTCCGTCGGTCTGCGCTGTTCCGTACTCCTTCACCGGGCACGTCCTCGTTCCGCACGCCCCCGGTGAGTGCGTCCTCGTCGCGCGCATTCCCGGTGAGTGCGTCCCCGATCCGCGCACTCCCCTTGAATACGTGCTCGTTCCGCGCACTCCCGTTAAGTACATGCTCGATCCCTGCCGCCCCGTGGAGCAGTTCTTCGTCCGCCCCGGACCCACCGATGAGTTGGAGTCCGAGCGGCAGCCCGTTGGCGGCGTACCCCGCGGGCAGGCTGACGGACGGCAGCCCGGCGTTGCTCCACGGCAGGCACATGATCGAGGTGCCGGTGGTGGCGAGGCCGGCGGGCGCGGGACCGGTGGCCGGCGGGGCGATCCACAGGTCGATACCGGCCGCGGCGCGGTCCGCCGCGAGCCTCGCGCGGAAGGCGTTGCGGCGTACCCGGGCCGCCTCGTACGCGGCGTCCCCGATCGTCCGTCCCTCCTGGATGGCCGCCGTGGTCTCCTGGCGATAGCGGTCGCCGAAGCGGGCGAACCAGTCCCGGTGCGCCCGGGCCACTTCGTAGCGGTTCATCGTGAACAGCTGCTCCACGATCTGCTCGAAGTCGTCCATCACCGGCACCTCGTGGACGGCGTACCCGGCGGACCGCAGCAGCTCCCGCTGCTCCTCGAAGGCGCGCAGTGCCTCGTCGTCGGCGCGCTCCAGGTAGGGGCCGGCCGGCACGCCCAGTACCGGGCGCGGCCCGCGCCCCGCCGCGTCCCTCCCCCCGGCACTCCGACCGGCTTCGTGCCGGGGGTGCCCCCCTCGCCACCCGTCGACCAGCACCGATGCCGCCAGTGCGACAGCCGCCACGTCCGTGGCGTAGCAGCCGAGGGTGTCGAAACTCGCGGCGTTGGGGATCACCCCGTCGACCGGAATCCGCCCGTAGCTCGGCTTGAAGCCGACCACTCCGCAGTACGCGGCGGGCCGGATCATCGAGCCGACGGTCTGCGTCCCGATGGCCAGGGGCACCATCCCGGCGGCGACCGCGGCCGCCGAACCGCTGCTCGAACCGCCGGGCGTATGCGCCGGGTTGTGCGGATTGCGGGTCGGGCCCGGGGCCGTGACCGCGAACTCCGCGGTCACGGTCTTGCCCGCGATCAGCGCACCGGCGGCGCACAGCCGGTCGACGACGGTGGCCTGCAGGCCGCCGAGTACCTCGGGCGGCAGCGCCGAGCCCGCGCGGGTGGGCAGCCCGTCGACCCGCACGATGTCCTTGATGCCCACGGGGACGCCATGGAGGACGGGCCGGCCGGCGGGGTCCCGCACACCGGCGGCCGCCCGTCGCGCCGCCGCCAGGAGCCGCCCCCGCCGCCCGTCCTCGGGAACGAAGGCCCGCAGCCGCGGATCGACGGCGTCGATCCGGTCGCACGAACGGCTGACCGCGTCGACGGGGTCGTCCGTACCGGCCCGTAGCGCCGCGGCTTCCTGGACAAGGGATCGCTTCCCGAGCAAGGTCGTCACGCCGGGAGGCTACAACCGGCCTCTGACAGTGACGGGTTGCCTCAGCTGCCCCACGACGTCCCGGTGTCGCGCCTCACAACTCCACGAGTACGGCGCCCAGATGGCGCCCCTCGGTCAGCTCGCGCAGCGCCCGCGGCGCCTCCTCGATGCCGTTCAGCCGGGCGTGCGGGAAGGTGAGGCTGCCGTCACGCAGCCCCTCGCCGAACCGCTGGTTCCACTCGGGGATCAGATCCATGTGGTCGTACAGGGCGACGCCGCGCAGGGTGATGCTGCGGGCGAGCAGCGCGAGGGTGTCGATCTCGACCGTGTGGGCCGTGCCGTCTGCGGACAGCTGGCTGGACAGCGCGCCTACAAGGGCGAGCCGGGCGCCCCGGTTGGCGACGGCGAGGGCGGCCAGCAGCTGTTCACCGCCCACATTGTCGAAGAGCGCGTCGATGCCTTCCGGAGCCGCCGTCCGCAGCTGCTCCTCGATGGGGCCGGCGCCGCGGATCACCACCGCGTCATAGCCGAATTCCTTGATCAGCCGGTCCGCCTTCTCCTCCGATCCCGTGCTGCCGATCACCCGGGCGGCGCCGCGCAGCCGGGCGATCTGGCCCGCCAGGGAGCCCACGCCGCCGGCCGCCCCGGTGACGAAGACCGTGTCCCCGGGGCGTACTTCGGCGCCGCGCACGATGCCCATCCAGGCGGTGGGCCCCTGGGAGAGGTAGGCGGCCGGGTCGGGCATCAGGCCGGGGTCGTGCCGCTGTACCCGGTCGGCGTCCAGCAGGGCGTATTCGCGCCAGCCGAGATGGTGTTCCACCAGGTCGCCGGGCGTGAGGTCGGTCCCCGGGGCGGCGACGACCTCGCCGACGGCGGGTCCGTTCAGCGGCTCGCCGATCTCATAGGAGGGCATCGGCACGACATGGGTCTCGTCCATCAGCGTGCGCATCACGGCGGCGACGCCCATCACGGTGTTGCGTACCAGCACCTGGCCGGGTCCGGGTTCCGGGACCGGCACCTCCACGATCTCGAAGAGGTCATCGGTGACCGGCCCCTGCTGGGGGCGGGCGGTCAGGCGGACTTCGCGGTGAGTGCGGTGTGTCATGCGCCGAGGCTAGAACTTGACGCGCACGTCAGGGGCAATTCCGTCGCTGGTCCTAGGACCGGCGGCGGGCCCCCTGGGACGGCCGCCGTGCCGGGCGTCCCAGGGGGTCTGCGGACTCATCCCCGGAGTCGCTCCGTCAGCTCCTCCGGGGCGGTCGTCGGCCGCTCGCAGGTGAAGTGGCGGCAGACGTAGGCGGCCGGCTGGCCGTCGACCAGGGGGCGGTCCTGGAGGAGCGGCACCTCGTCGGCCCCGGGGGCGCCCAGCGCGACGACCGCCCCCGGGGCGGTGCCGAGCAGCGCGGCGCGGTGCAGCGCGACGGTGGCCGGATCGCCCTGCGGGCCGACGACCGCGACCTCACGCGGCCCGTCCAGTGCGGCCTCGGCGACGGCCAGGCCCCATCCGATGAAGCGCGGGGCCCGGCTGCCGAGCGCGGTGACGATGCCCAGGGCCCGCTCCGCGGCGTCCCGGTGGAGGTCGCTGCCGGTGAGCGCCGCATACGAGAGCAGGGCACCGGCCGCCGCGGTCCACCCGGAGGGCGTCGCGTTGTCGGTCGGGTCCTGGGGGCGGCGGATCAGCGCCTCGGCGTCGGCCGCGGTGTCGTAGAGCGCGCCGTCCTCGGTGGTGAACTGGAGCAGCACGGTGTCCAGGAAGAAGCCCGCGAACTCCACCCAGACGCCTTCCCCGGTGACCGAGGCCAGGGTGAGGAAGCCCTCCGCGACATCGGCGTAGTCCTCCAGGACACCGGAGTTGGCGCCGGGGGTGCCGTCGCGGGAGGTGCGGTGCAGCCGGGCCTGCCAGTCCATGTGGACGCGGACCAGCAGGTCGGCGGCGTCGGTGGCGGCCTGGATCAGATCCGGCCGGTCAAAGTAGGCACCGGTTTCGGCAAGCGCGGCGATGGCCAGCCCGTTCCAGGAGGCGACGACCTTGTCGTCACGGCCGGGGCGCGGCCGCTCGTCCCGCGCCGCGAGCAGCCGCTGCTTGACGGAGGCCACCCGTTCGGCGTCCACCAGCCCTTCGGTGCCCGGGAGTTGGAGGACCGAGGCGCCCTCCTCGAAAGTGCCCTCCTCGGTGACGCCGAAGTACGTGGCGGCGAACTCCGCGTCCTCGTCGCCCAGTACGGCGCGCAGCTGCTCGGGGGTCCAGACGTAATAGGCGCCCTCGACGTGCTTGCCGGTGCCGTCATCACTGTCCGCGTCCAGTGCGGAGGCGAAGCCGCCCTGGTCGGTACGGAGTTCGCGGACCATGAAGTCGGCGGTCTCGACGGCGATCCGGCGCGCCAGGTCCGAGCCGGTGGACCGCCACAGATGGGCGTAGGTCCGGCACAGCAGGGCGTTGTCGTAGAGCATCTTCTCGAAGTGCGGCACGGTCCAGGTGGCGTCCACCGCGTAGCGCGCGAAACCGCCGCCGAGCTGGTCGTAGATGCCGCCGCGGGCCATCACCGCGCAGGTCGCCTGCACCATTTCCAGGGCCGCGTCGGAGCCGGTGCGCGCGTGGTGGCGGAGCAGGAATTCCAGCACCATGGACGGCGGGAACTTGGGCGCGCCGCCGAATCCGCCATGCACCGCGTCGAATTCGCGGGTCAGCCCCATCAGGGCGCCGTGCAGCTCCTCGGGGCGCGGCGGCCGCCGGTCCGCGGGCAGCGACTCGGTCAGGGAACGTCCGGCGAGGTCCGCGACGATCCGGCCGGCAACCTCGCCGACCTCGTCGCGGCGGTCGGCCCAGGCGTTGCGCACCCCGTCGAGGATCTGCCCGAAGGACGGCATGCCGTGGCGGGGCTCGGGCGGGAAGTACGTACCGAAGTAGAAGGGCTCGGCCTCGGGGGTGAGAAAGACGGTCATGGGCCAGCCGCCCTGGCCGGTGGCGGCCTGCACGGCCTCCATGTAGACGGCGTCGACGTCCGGGCGCTCCTCGCGGTCGACCTTGACGGCCACGAAGTGCTCGTTGAGCTGCGCGGCGGTGGCCGGGTCCTCGAAGCTTTCGTGCGCCATCACATGGCACCAGTGGCACGCAGAGTAGCCAACTGATAGCAGAACGGGTACATCGCGCCGCCGCGCTTCCTCGAACGCCTCCGCCGACCAGGGCCACCAGTCGACCGGATTGTCAGCGTGCTGAAGCAAATAAGGCGAGGTCACACCAGCCAACCGGTTCATGCGATCCAGCCTCTCACAGCACCCCACCCCCGACCGTGGAACCTGGAGGTAGGAGCGAGCTGGTTCGCTACAGCGGCGGCTGGTGTCCCAGGTATCCGGCTTCGTCAGGGCGCAGAGCCTTCCGTCGGTTGCAACCGGCGGTGCTGGTCGTGCCGTCGGGTCCGACCGCGGTTGTGCGCGCGGGACAAGCCCAGACGAAGTAGCGCTGGGCCGGGTGGCTGGTTGTCTGCCGGGACCTTGCAGGGCGCTGCTTGGACGGGATGGTGTACTTGCGCAGTTCGGCCTGGGCTCCGTGGTCGGGGCAGACGGGCGGGTGGAGCAGCAGGTCGGCGTTCTCGTGGTCAAGGATGTGACGGGCGAAGCGACGTCCCCGGAACGGAACCATGATCTCCCGCCGGCCCTGACCGCCGGGTGCGTGGGACAAGGTGTTCAGGCTGCCGAGGAAGCAAAGCTGCTCGTCGATCACCAGGATCTTCTGGTGCATGTCCTTGATCTCCACCACGGTGTCGGCCACCTCCTTGAGCTCAGGCAGCCGACGCACGGCGTCGGCTGCGGTGGCCGGGTTCGCCAGCTGGCTCTGCAGCAGGCTGTCGCTCTCGTTGGTGACGAAGAGGTGGATCCGCACACCGCGACGGCGCGCGTCGTGAAGCCGCGGGAGAACCTCCCACATACGCTTGGTGTACCAGGGGGACCAGAGCCAGATGCTGTGGCGGGCCTGGTCGATGGCATCGAGGGCGTCAGGAAAGTAGGTGTCCTCGTCGTGGATGGCGGTGTACCGGACATGGCCGTCGAATGCCTGCCAAATCTCCTGCTGCAACGGGTTCAGCCCTGGCGACTCTCCTGCGGGCAGCCCGAGGAGTTGATCGGAACGGACGCCGCGCACCAGTGCTTCGGGTTCGGCCTTAGCCATATCTCGCAACTGGGCCAGTACCGTTCCGTTCGCCGCTCTGGCCAAGGCGTCCCAGGCGGCGAGCACGTAGACACGTTGGCGGGCCCGCGTCGCACCCACGTTGAAGAGTCGGGCGCCGTCCTTGGGGAAGGGCAGCGCTTCCTTGAAGTCGCCGGCAGCAGCCCATCCTGGGAGCACACCGTCCTCCACCAGGTCCAGGATGACGACGTCGAACTCCCGGCCCTGGAAGCGGTGCGCCGTACCCACCTCCACCACGGGGGTACGGAAGAGGCGGCCTTGGTCTTGGAGCCAGTCGTGCGTCACCTGGGCCTGCACCTTGTACGGCGTGACGATGCCGACGCTCTCGCCCTCGTCGTGGTGGCGCTCTGCCAACGCGGTCGCCAGCAGGCTGCCGGCCACCCACCAGCGGCCAGTTCCGCCCGGTACCCGTCGCGCGGCGGCGATTCCGCCGTCTCCCTCACCGAGCCCGTCGGTGGTGACCAAGATGATCTCCGGGTCGAGGGCACGGTCCCTCACCGGACGGGCCGACCGGAGTGTGCCGCCGTAGGCGATCCGGTTGACCAGATCGGTGGTGTCGGGTCCGAACCGGTGTGTGGTGAGCAGCGCCGCGCAGCCAGGGTGCGACAGGGCGTCGGCGGGTGTGCGGATGCCCACCAGCTCGAAGCAGTCCATGCGGATCCACCGCTCTAGCTCCGGCTGCTTCGGCACACGCTTGGGCATGACCGGGCCGAGCTGGCAGAAGTCGCCGAACAGGACGACGGTCTCCTTGGCCTTGGCGACCGCGACGATCAGTTCGGGCAGCAAGGCAGCCCCGGCCTCGTCAACCAGTACGACGTCATAAGGCCCTTCGGCAACGGCCCGGTTGAGCCGCAGCCGGGCGAGCGTAGTGGCCACCACGCTCGCCCCGCGGATCAGTTCGGGCTCGGCCTGGGAGCGCCGACGCGCCAGCTCCCGCACGAGCCGCTCGTGTTCGCGCTCCAACCCGCCCTGTCTGGAGAGCAGTCCGGCACAGGAGGTCTGCAGTTCGCGGCGCCGGACAGCCAGCTGGGGGAGGCCGGCGCGATCGGAGGTCGCGACCAGATCGGCGTCCCCAGACTGGAGACGGTGGTCCTGCTGGGCCGTCCGCAGGCGGTGTCTGGCGGCCTGCGCCGTCTGCTGAGTGAGCGTGAGGTCTTGGTCCACCTTGGCCTGGGCCACGGCGGTCGAATCGATCAGGGCCCGTTGCAGGCGCAGCGCGGTCTCATCGACCGGGTGGGCCTCAGCTTGCGCCTGAGCGATGCGCCGACGGAGTACGTCATGGTGGGCGGAGTAAGCTTTGGCGGCTTGGGCGACCTGCTGTTGGAGGGCAGCTCTGCGTTGGGTCTGCTCAGCTCGTTCGCGCTGGATCTCGCCACGCCGCCGTCTGGTCCGCAGGCGGCCCCGCCCGTCGAGTTCGCGTTCCTCCGTATCGAGAGCGGCCAGCGCGGCCTCGGCATCGAACAGCGCGGCCCGCAACTGCTGCTGACTCTGCTCCCCCTTCTCGATCTCGGTCCGCCACTGCGCCACCTGCTCCAGCAGGGCTCGCTGAGGCGCCCAGCTCTCCCAGCGCCCCCGAGCCCTCTGATGCTCGCCGGAGGCATGCTCGCTCCGGCTCCGAGCGTCCGCCTCGCCTGCTTCGGCTGCCTCCCGCTCAGCCGCGAGGCGCTCCACCAGGACGCCGTGGGCAAGACGTGTCTTGGCCTGCTCGTACGTGTCGGGATCGAAGCCAGCGAGTCGGGTCTCCGTCTCACGCAGTTCGGTCAGCGCCGGTTCGCTTGCCAGGGCCGCGAGTTGCTCGGCGATCCCTTCTACTGCCTGCTCGGCCTCCGCCACCCTTGCCCGCACCAGTAGGGGCAGCGAAACCCGCGGGTCCTCGGCTACGTGGCGGAGCGCGGGAGAGCCAACCCGGACCATCAGGCCGGGCAGGAGCGAAGAGCGTTCCTTGAGGACGCCCTCCAACGCGTTGTCCACCGCCACGTTGGTGCCGGAGACCAGCAGGACCCGCTTGCCCCGTAGGGCCAGGTCACTCAACGCCCGGGTCAGCACGGTCGTTTTCCCGGTACCGGGCGGCCCCCAGACCAGCCGCAGACCCGGCGAGGTACAGGCCAGGTACGCCTGTGCCTGACCGCCCTTCAGAACACCACTACAGGCCGAGGTATCCGCGGGCGCAACCGCGTCGATCCGACCGCCGACCAGCCGCTCGGCGAGTCCGGCGTCCGGCAGGGCCGCCAGCGCTTCGCGCAGCGAGCGAAGCAGGAAATCGGGCGGGCGCCGCACCGCCCACAGCGCCAATCCGCTCCGCGGCGCGTGGGCCGCCACCTGAAGGCGGACCCTCTCCGACTCGACCCGCCAGCCAAGGACGGTGAACGATCGACCCCGCCGATCGTCGGGCCCAGCCCCGGTCGCCAGCCGCATGTCCTGAAGGTCGTCCGGGTCGATCCGGCTCGCGTAGGTGGGCAGCCCGTACCAGCCGTCCTCCAGGTAGTGCACGTCCCCAACTCGCGTGTGCCTCGGAGATTCCGCGCGACCGCCGGTACGGCCCTCACCGGCCAGCACCTCGTCCACTGCCTGGAGCAGCTGCTCCATCCACTGCGCCAACGTTCCCCCACCTGGCCCACCTGGACACAACAACGCCACTTCCGACAACTATCCCACGGTGATCACTCCCTGTGTGCGCTCGTTATACAACTCACCTCGCGCCACTACGGCGACCGGGTAGCCGATTCCCGACGGGAGGACAATCTCGGCGTACCGCTCCAGGGTGGCGATACGGTCCGGATGGCGTCGGCGAACGGTGCTGACGGCGGGCCCTCTGTCGCGGGGCGGCTGCGTTCGGGGGCGGAGCGATGCAATGCGGCCGCCCGTATGCGCGGCCAGCCGGCCTCGTGCGGCTCGGCAGCGTTGAGTGAAGCGAGGGACATCCTGCTCAGCACCGGGGTGCCCCGAAGGAGATAAGGCCCATCATGCAGCCGCCTCGCAGGCACACCCGACGACGTCCGCTTGAGGACTCCACCGTGAACGAGGGGCGAGGGTGTGCGGGCGCAGTCAGCAATGCGGCCAGTGGACGCCCTGCCCGCCGCCTCTGATCGCTCGCCACTGAACCACGGGCACGCGGCCTTCAGCAGCGTGAATCCAGCCTCCGTACATGGCCTGGTCGAGGACTTCCTCGAAGGCGTGCCAGTCGGCCTGATGCCCGCAAGCATCACAGCGGTTCGGATTGAAGCTGCGTCCGCGCTGCCACACCGGCCGGTCACTCAACTGCTCACGGAGACCGATCTCGCTGTCCGGCTCTGCGAGGATATTGCGGGCCATCTCAACCGCTTCGGGAAAGTCCGTGGTGGTGAACTCGTCGCCGCGTGGCCGGTGGGAGGGCAGCAACGCGAATACCCACCAAAAGGAGAAGGAGCACCGCTCACACGGCGCCTCGTAGGCCAATACATCTACCCTCAGCGAGTTCACCGCCACCTCCGCGTCCACCCTCGTACAGCCCCTCTGCAGTCCGTTGGCAGAGCACGGCCGCCCACCTCCACGGGCACCTTGTTGACCACCACCGTGCCGGGTTCGCCCTCGTCGCAGCAGGCAGCAACGAAGAACCCCGGGCGTACGATCTTCATCACGGCCTACAGGTACGTGACCTGGACGATGTAGATCTGCTCGTGTCGTACGACGGTCAGGTACTCGAACATGCCCCCCGTGACGTCGGCGGTCCTACTCTTGGGGTTCTCGCCCCGATACGAGGTCCCGTCGAGGTAGACGGCTTCCGCAGCTCGGACCAGCTCGTCAGCCTTCTTCTCGACTTCGGCGGCGAAGGTCGGCGGAGCTCCGCCAATCACCTGTTCCTCGCTGGGGAGATACTCCCAGGACCACGTCATGCTCCCAGCACCCGGTAGGCGGCCCGGACGATCTCGGCGGCGATGAGGGCATGACGCCGGGAGTCATCGGGATCCTCCGCGACCTGCATGAGGTACTCGGCCCGGCGCAGCTTCAAGGCTGTCTCCGGGTGCCGCTCGATCTCGACCACGACCGCCCACCGCAGGAGGAACCCCCGGAGAGGATCAAGGGTGTCGGAGTCGATGGCCTTGGTGATCGCTTCAGCCTGCTCGGTCTGCATCTCCAGCAGACGGTCCGAAGCTACGACGGCAAGAGCGGCCTTGAGGGCGGTGATGGTCCGCTCAGGGCGCGGGATCAGCTCTTCAGCGTGGTGTTCCGGCTGTGCGGTCACGTCTCCTCCGTGCAGTTGGACCAGTACCACGCTACAGGGCGCTGGTCCCACCATTCCCCTGCTGCAGGCAACATAGCGCCGCCCTCACGGTCTTCTCCTGCACCAGCGGCGCAAACGCTTGCGGAGGGACTGGGTGACGCTTACCCCTCCTGGTCGACGGCGGGCAAGTCGCCCTCCAGGTGCTGGCGAATGCTGGCGTACCGCTCGGGCGAGGCGGCCGGCTGGTCTTCGACCCAGGCGTCTATGTCCCTGCCAAGCTGCTCATCGTACGTGTCCATGTCGACACCCATTGGGGACATTCCAGTTCAGAAATACCCGGTTGTGCTCATCTACTGGCACCCGTGGCACGAGCTGTAGCCGACGCTGAGCAGCACCGGCACCCCGCGCCGCCGGGCCTCCTCGAAGGCGGCGGCGGACCACAGCCACCAGTCGACCGGGTTGTCGGCGTGCTGGAGCAGATACGGGGAAGCCTCATGAGCCAGGCGGTTCGGCATGGGTCCCTCCTCTCCCAACGGGGGCCGGTGATCCGGGAGCGGAGGGAGTTGTCCACAGCCCTGCCGGAATTCGTGCGGACGCGGAACACTGTGCGTGCGGCGACGATCACCGCCGGAGACTGCTGGAACTGCTGGAGGGGGATGGGCATGCCGGGCTCACTGGCTGTGCTGCGCGACGGCCACCGGACGGAAGCGGAAGCGCTGTTGACCAGGGCGATCGAGGAAGAGGTGCGGCGCTCGGGCGGGCGGCTCGACGGGGACACGCTGCTCAGCAGGGCGCGCTCGGCGCTGGAGGAGCTGGCGGGCAGCTCCGCCGAGGAGTACACCGCGTATGTCCGGGCGCTGGACGAGGCGGCCGCCGGTCAGCCCTCGCTGGGCCGGCGGCTCTCCCGCAAGGAGCTGGGAACCCCCGCGGTGGCGACGGCCGCGGCGGCGGTGGCGGCCTGCGGTACGGACCTCGCGTACGGCACGGGCGCGGGCGCGGCGCTGGGCGTGGGCGCCGCCGTGGTGGTCGCGGGGGCGGCGGCCACGGTCCTGAAGCTGACCGCGGGCCACTGGCCGGCGGCGCACCAGGAGGCCGGGAAGCGCGGCCAGCCGGGCGGCGCCGAGCAGCTGCGGCTGCAGTGGCTGACGGCACTGGAGGTGCGGGGTATCCGGCCGTTCCTGGACCAGCAGCGGATGCTGACGGCGGCGGCCCGCGGCAGCGGCACGGCGTCCCAGCCGGTCGCCTCGACGACCACCCGTGGGCCGCAGTTGCGCGGCGCGGACCGCAGCGCGGCGGCCCGCCAGCGATCCGTACTGGAGCATTCGTTCGCCCAACTTCCGTGCCCGGAGGGCCCGTTCGCCGGTCGCCGGGCGGAGCTGACCCAGATCGCACAGTGGGTGCACGCGGCCCGTGCGAGCACGGAAACCAAGCCGACGGTGGTGGTGCTGCACGGCGAGCCGGGATCGGGCCGGACGGCGCTGGCCGTGCGGGCCACCCATCAGCTGCGCGATCAGTTCCGTGGCGCATGTGTGGTGGATCTGCGCAGTGACACCCCCGGTGAGGTGCCGCTGCCGACCCGGGACGCGCTGCTGCATCTGCTCAACCGGCTGGGCGCGCCGCGCGAGCAGCTGCTGTTCCGTGAGCGGCCGTCCCAGGAGCAGCACGTCAAGCGGCTCACCGAGCTGTATCACCAGCATCTGACCGGCCTTCCGGTGACGGTGCTGCTGGATGACGCCACGGATCCGGAGCAGGTGCGCACGCTGGTTCCGGAGCGGTCCGACAGCCTGGTGCTGGTCACCTCCCGTACACCGCTGGAGCTGCCCGGGGACCTCCAGGCGTGGGTGCATCAGCTGCCGGTGGGGCCGCTGGACGCCGCGGGCACCGAAGAGCTGCTGCGGGCCACCGCCGCGGGCGGCAACGAGTCCCCGGACGCGGCGGGCCCCTACGACTCACGGACGATCGACGAGATCTCCGAGCTGTGCGCGGGGCTGCCGCTGGCGCTGCGGGTGGCGGGCTCCTCGCTCGGTGCGCGCACCGCCACCGCGCTGGCCACGGACCTGGCGGCCCATGAGCAGCGGTCGCCGGTGGAGCGTGCGCTGTGGCTGCGCTACTCCGACCAGTCGGAGACGGCCCGGCGGCTGCTGCGCCGGCTGGCGCTGGTGGGCCGGGCCAGCCTGGGGGCGGCGGCCTCGGCGGCGCTGCTGGGCGTCGAACAGGCCGAGGCGGAACGGCAGCTGACGACGCTGGCCCGTGCGGGGCTGATCGAGCATGTCCGCGGCGAGCGCTACCGCCTGCATGCCCTGGTGCACCGCTTCGCGCATGACCGGCTGGTGGACGAGGAGGAGCCCGGCGAGCGCGGCGCGGCCCAGGAGCGGCTGATCCGCGGCTATGCGGAGCTGGCCGACTCGGTGATCCGGCTGGTCGACGGCCGTACGTCCACCCGTGCCGACCGCTTCGGATCGCACGGCTTCACCTCCCTGGACGCGGCCCTGCAGTGGCTGGACGACGAGACAAGTTTCATCACCGCCGCGCTGCGCCATGCCGATCAGGGCGTGGACCAGGCGGCGGTCTCGCATCTGCTGGGGGCGCTGGCCGACTACTGCCTGCTGCGCGGCGATCTCTACCGGCTGGGCGAGCTGAGCGAGCTGACCCGGGCCGTCGGGCAGGGGCTGCTGGTCCGCTCGGTGCAGTGGCGCACGGGTGTCGCGGCCCGGCAGCTCGGCGAGCTGGACAAGGCGCGGACGACCCTGTCGTCGGTGGTCGATCTGTATTTCGAGGCCCAGCATCCGGCGGGCGCCGCCCGTGCGCTGCGCGATCTGGGCATCACACTCCAGCAGCAGGGCAATCTCACCGAGGCCTCGGCCAAGCTCCGGGAGGCGCTGGAGCTGCAGTCCGGCGCGGATATGCACGGCGACCGGGCGTGGACGCTGCACGCCCTGGCGGCGGTGGAGCGGGACCGCGCGCAGATCGCCGGGGCCATCACCATGCTGCGTGAGGCGCTGGAGCTCCACGAGGAGAGCGAGAGCCTGCACGGCCAGGCCTGGGCGCACTTCCAGCTCGGCCAGGTGCATCTGCGGAGGGGCGATGTGCCGGGCGCGGAGCGTGCCCTGCAGGCGGCGATGGAGCTCTACGGCCGTACGCACGACGAGCGTGGTGAGGCCTGGGCGATGACGCAGCTGGCGCGCGCCCGGCTGGTGGACGGCGATCCGGGACCCGCGGTGGACCAGCTGCGGCAGGCGCTGCCGCTGCACCACCAGCACGAGGACGCCCGCGGTGAGGCCTGGACGATGTACTACCTGGGCCAGGCGCTGGAGGAGCGCGGCGAACACGATGCGGCGCTGCGGCAGCTGGAGCGGTCACGGACGATGTTCAGCCGGATGCAGGACGCCTACGGTCTCGCCTGCGCCCGGCACCATTCGGGGCGGGTCACCCGTGATCTGCGGGCCGAGCAGACCGGGTCGCTGCGCAACAGCGGCTTCGCCCGGCAGCTGCTGCAGGACGCCCGTAAGGACTTCCAGCGGATCGGGGTGCCGCACGGGGAGGCGTGGTCCTGCCTGGAGTTGCTGATCATCGACGCCGGCAACGGCCGGTCGGCGCAGGCGCTGGAGCTGGCCGACGAGGCGGCGCGGATCTTCGCCGGCTACGGCGACCGGCGCGGCGAGGACTGGGCGCGGTTCCTGCGCTGCACGCTGCTGCCGCTCGCCTCGCCGGGCGGTTCCGTGGTGGGCGCGGCCGTCGCCCAGGAGGAGCTGGCGCAGCTGGTCCGGGAGAGGCATGCGACCCGCGATTCCAAGCTGGAGGACTGCGCGGAGGCGTTCGCGCTGCTGCTGGACCGCGGGGTGGAGCCGGAGTCGGGGTGGCAGGCATGGCGGCTGGGCATGGTGCCGAACCGCCATGCGCGCGAGGTCATGGGGGTGCTGATCGCACCGACCGTCACGGAGTGACGGCAGGGCAGGCCGGAAGCGACACCGGGCACGCCGGGGCTCACCGCCGCGGTGTGCGCCGGTGATGCCCAGGGCGATCGGGCCCGGCTCGCCGGCCGCTCGGACCGACGAGCCGCCGGGCCGGTCAGCCGGCCTTGGCCATCGGCCGGCCGTCGACCGCCACCCGGTCTCCACGGACCGCCTCGTCCGCACGGACGGCCTGGTCTCCACGGACCACCCGGTCCGCACGGACCACCCCGCCTCGTGGGCGAGCGGCCCTCGCGGCGGGGGCGGCCCTCGCGGCGGGGGCAGCCCTCACGGCGGGGCGGTCGGCCCCCGCCCTCAGCTGGTCTTCGGCTCGGGGGCCGGCGCCGCGGCGGAGGCGGTGGTGCCTGCCTCGCCGCCCTCCGGCTGCTCCTCGAAGTCC
The DNA here is from genome assembly GCF_040650675.1 of Streptomyces sp. NPDC048637. Lineage (NCBI taxonomy): Bacteria > Bacillati > Actinomycetota > Actinomycetes > Kitasatosporales > Streptomycetaceae > Streptomyces > Streptomyces sp. NPDC048637. The sequence goes on along the minus strand of NZ_JBEZHQ010000010.1, from coordinate 211,928 downwards.
ACCTTCTTCATGTGCTTGTTCATGGACTTCATCAGCAGCCACACGGCGCCGCCGATGACCGCGAAGACGATGAAGCCGAGGACGCCGGGGGTCACCTTGTTCTTGTCGAAGCTGTCGGCAAGGGTGACGAAGTGCGTCAGGGCGAGGGTGCTGGTCGCGCTCATCATGGGGTCAATTGTTGCGGATGCCCGCGAAGAGGTCGTCCTCGGGGAGGGAAGTGTCCACAAGCGACTTCGCGAGCTCGTACTCCTCCGTCGGCCAGACCTCACGCTGAATGTCCATCGGCACCCGGAACCACCCGCCGTCGGGGTCGATCTGGGTGGCGTGGGCGATCAGCGCCTTGTCACGGATCTCGAAGTATTCATCGCACGGGACATAGGTGGTCAGCGTGCGCTCACGCTGCTCGAACTGCTTCCAGCGCTCCAGCCACTCGCCGTAGGGCGAGTCCATCCCGCGCTCCAGCAGCGCCTCGTGCAGCGCGACCGTACGGGGGCGGTTGAAGCCCTGGTTGTAGTAGAGCTTCTGGGGCTGCCAGGGCTCACCGGCCTCCGGGTACTTCTCCGGGTCGCCGGCCGCCTCGAAGGCCACCATCGTGATCTTGTGGGTCATGATGTGGTCCGGGTGCGGATAGCCGCCGTTCTCGTCATAGGTCGTGATGACCTGCGGCTTGAACGTCCGGATCAGACGGACGAGGGGCTCGGCCGCCGCCTCGGCATCCTGCAACGCGAAGCAGCCGTCGGGCAGCGGCGGCAGCGGGTCGCCCTCGGGCAGCCCGGAGTCGACAAAGCCCAGCCACTCCTGCTTGACGCCCAGGATCTCCCGGGCCTCGTCCATTTCCTTCTTCCGTACCTCGTGGATGTTCTCCTCGATGTACGGGTCGCCCTGGAGCTTGGGGTTGAGGATGGATCCTCGCTCACCGCCTGTGCAGGTGGCGACCAGCACGTCCACCCCCTCGGACACGTACTTGGCCATGGTGGCCGCACCCTTGCTCGACTCGTCGTCGGGGTGGGCGTGAACCGCCATCAATCGCAGCTGCTCAGTCAAGACTCGATCCTCAATGAAGGGCCGGAGAAGATGCCTCCTATAGTGACCGAAGCGAGGGGCGCTGTATTCCCAGGGGCGGGGACCCCCTGGGGGGTTCATGGATCAGGTCCCCGTACCAGGAGGACTGATCATGACCACGGTGCGCGAAGGGCTCCCCGACGGACGCTACGGCCGCTCCGCGGATGAGCGCGCGGACCGCAAGCTCAAGATCATCGGCGCGGTGCTCGGCGCCGCGCTGCTGGGCGTGATCGGCTGGTCCGGGATCTCGTACATCGCGGGCCAGGACCTCAGCGGCCGCGTGATCGCCTGGGACGCGGTCTCCGACCACGCCGTCAAGGTCCATCTTGAGGTCGTCAAGGACACCGACACCACGGGTGTGTGCACGCTTCGCTCCCAGGCCGCGGACGGCTCCGAGGTCGGCCGCAAGGACATCACCGTCGACCAGCGCTCGGGCCAGGTGGACACCGAGATCACGGTGCGGACGACGAAGCGGGCGACGAACGCCGTGCTCGTCGGCTGTACGGCGTCCGGCACCGGCACCGGCACCGGCTGACCTCACCGTCACCACCGACCCACCGTCACCACCGCCACCGCCGACCGCCTGGCCCCACCAACCACAGCTCGCGCCCCCGGCCCACACGCCCGCAGGCCCACAGGTCACGTCAACCGCACGCCCCGCCCCACCCGCATCACCGGCCACGGCCGGCACGGGGCGTGTCGTGACCGCCTCTGATCAGGGATGATGCGCTCCTGTGTGGTCGCTGTGAATTTCCTCTTCCCCGTTTTGTGCCGGAATTGTTAGGCTCGTGGTTTCGCCCACCTGTGAAGGCGCAAACCTTCCTGGTAGGGCGTTTGATTTATCCCCAGTACCGACGAGGAGCACCTGTGACCCAGACCAGCGAGAACGTCACCTGGCTGACCCAGGAGGCGTATGACCAGCTCAGGGCCGAGCTGGAGCACCTGTCTGGTCCCGCACGCGCCGAGATCACCGAGAAGATCGCGGCGGCCCGCGAGGAAGGTGACCTGAAGGAGAACGCCGGGTACCACGCGGCCAAGGAAGAGCAGGGCAAGCAGGAGCTGCGCGTCCGCCAGCTCACCCAGCTGCTGCAGACCGCGAAGGTCGGCGAGGCCCCTGCCGCGACCGGCGTCGTCGCTCCCGGCATGGTCGTCACCATCGCGTTCGACGGGGACCCGGACGACACGCTGTCGTTCCTTCTGGCCTCCCGGGAGTACGCGAGCTCGGACATCGAGACCTACTCCCCCCAGTCGCCGCTGGGCACCGGCGTGAACGGCAAGAAGGTCGGCGCCGAGGCGGAGTACGAGCTCCCCAACGGCAAGACGGCGACCGTGAAGATCCTCGACGCCAAGCCGTACACCGGCTGAGTCCGAGACACCGCAGACGTCGAAGCGGCCCGGAGCGTGATGCTCCGGGCCGCTTCGCCGTGTCGTACGCCGCTGGGGCGCTGTGGGCCGTGGGCGGAGAGGGTGTCCCAGGGCCGCTCAGGCCGCGGCCGAGCGGTACTTGCGGACGGCCAGCGTCCGGAAGACCGCGATGATCAGCAGGGACCAGATCACCGAGGCCACCACCGGGTGCTCCATCGGCCAGGCGCCGGTCACCGACTTCGGCACCCGGTCGATGGTGTTGCCGAACAGCTCCCGGGCGGCGGCCACCGTCGCGCTGAACGGGTTCCACTCCGCGACATGCTGCAGAAACGTGGGCATCCCGTTGACCGGCACGAACGCGTTCGAGATGAAGGTCAGCGGGAAGAGCCAGATCAGGCCGCCCGAGGTGGCCGCCTCGGGCGTACGCACCGAGAGGCCGATGAGCGCGCCGATCCAGGAGAAGGCGTAGCCGAGCAGGAGCAGCAGCGCGAAGCCGGCCAGCACCTCGGCGAGGCTCTCGTGGGTGCGCCAGCCGATCAGCAGCGCGACGACGGCCAGCACCACCAGGGTCAGCGCGGTCTGCACGAGGTCGGCGAGGGTCCGGCCGGTGAGCACCGCGCCGCGGGACATCGGCAGCGACCGGAACCGGTCGATGAGGCCCTTGTGCATGTCATCGGCGATACCCGCACCGGCCCCCGCCGTGGCGAAGGTGACCGTCTGCGCGAAGATCCCGGCCATCAGGAACTCGCGATATGCCTGGGCGTCGCCCACCGGGGCGCCGGGGATGTTGATGGAACCGCCGAAGACGTACGTGAACAGCACCACGAACATGATCGGCTGGATGAGTCCGAAGATCACCACTTCGGGGATGCGCATCATCCGGATCAGATTGCGCTTGGCGACCACCAGGGAGTCGCGTACGGAGCGGCTGAATCCGCCGCGCGGCTGCGGGGTCCTGACGGGGGCGCCGCCGGCCGCTTCGGTCACCGTGGTCACTTCACGCCCTCCTTGTCGGTCGTACCCGCGTCCACGGCATCGGCCGCCGCGCCTGTCCCGTCCGGCCCGGCCCTCCTGCCCTTCTTCTGCCTCCCGACACCGCCCCCGCCGCCCCCGCCGCCCTTGCCGGCGTCCGCGCCGCCCGCGCCGTTGGCGTCCGCGGTCTCGGCGGCGTGGCCGGTCAGCGAGATGAACACATCGTCGAGGGTCGGACGGCGCAGCCCGATGTCATCTATCTCCACACCGCGGTGGTCCAGTTCGCGGATGACCTCGGCGAGCAGCTTGGCGCCGCCCGTCACCGGGATCGTGAGCTTGCGGATGTGCGGTTCGACGGTGCCCTCGCCCTTGCCGAAGCGGCGCAGGACCTCGTCGGCGACGGTGAGGTGCTCGGGGGCGTGCACGACGACCTCGACGCGCTCGCCGCCGGTGCGCGCCTTGAGCTGGTCGGAGGTGCCGCGGGCGATGACCTTGCCGTGGTCGACGACGCAGATGTCGTGGGCCAGGCGGTCGGCCTCCTCCAGATACTGCGTGGTGAGCAGCAGGGTCGTGCCGCCGGCGACCAGTTCCTGTATGACGTCCCACAGACCTTGGCGGTTACGGGGGTCCAGTCCGGTGGTCGGCTCGTCCATGAACATCACGGGCGGGCTGACGACCAGCGCGGCCGCGAGGTCGAGGCGACGGCGCATACCGCCGGAGTAGGTCTTGGCGGTGCGGTCCGCGGCGTCGCCGAGATGGAAGCGTTCCAGCAGTTCAGCGGCTCGCCGCTTGGCGTCGCGCCCGCTCATCTGGTAGAGCTGGCCGACCATCATCAGGTTCTCGCGACCGGTCAAGTACTCGTCGACGGCGGCGAATTGACCGGACAGGCCTATCGAGCGCCGCACTTTGTCGGGGTGGGCCAGTACATCGATCCCGGCGACCACCGCTTTGCCCCGGTCGGGCTGGAGCAGGGTCGTCAGGACCCGTACGGCGGTGGTCTTGCCGGCACCGTTGGGGCCGAGCATTCCGAGGACGGTTCCTTCGGGGACGTCGAGGTCGACGCCGTCCAGTGCCCTCACGTCACCGAAGGTCTTCACCAGACCTTCGGCGTAAATGGCGCCTGGCATAGGGGTACTCCCATGACTTGGGTCAGTTCCAGGTCGAATATACGGTTGGCGGACTATGCCTGCTCTGTGGGCATTTGTCCGCAACGGAACGCCATGACGCACCGGCACCCCGCAGCCGCGACACTACGCCCAAACGCGATACATCGCGATACACATTCTCTTTTTTCGCGCACCAGCAGAGGGGAACAGGCGTTCCCTGACGCGCGTGGGGCGCCACGGTATACCCGTGGCGCCCGATAAACCCATCCCTTTTCTGCATATTCCGCGCACACGTCACTCCGCGACGACGTACCCCGCCTCGCGCAGCGCCGCGCGCAGTTCGTCGCAGTGCGCCGGCCCCTTGGTCTCCAGATGCAGCTCCACCTCGACCTCGGTCAGCCCGAGCCGCGGATCCGTGCGCACATGGCCCACATCGAGGACGTTCGCATCGGCCACCGACAGCACCCCCAGCAGCGTCGCGAGTGCCCCCGGCCGGTCCGTCAGCCGCAGCCGCAGCGAGAGATAGCGTCCGCCGGCGGCCATTCCGTGCCGCAGGATGCGCTGCAGCAGCAGCGGATCGACATTGCCTCCGGACAGCACCGCGACCACCGGCCCCTCGAAGGACTCCGGGTCGGCGAGCAGCGCCGCCACCGGGCTCGCCCCGGCCGGCTCCACCACCAGCTTCGCCCGCTCCAGGCACAGCAGCAGCGCACTGGAGAGCTGGTCCTCGGTGACCGTACGGACCTCGTCCACCAGCTCCTCGACCATCCCGAAGGTCACCTCGCCGGGCCGCCCGACCTTGATGCCGTCCGCCATCGTCGACAGCCCCTCGATCGCCACCGGACGCCCGGCCGCCAGCGACGGCGGATAGCAGGCCGCACCCGCCGCCTGCACCCCGACGACCTTCACATCCGGCCGCAGCGCCTTCACCGCGAGCGCGATCCCGGCCACCAGCCCGCCACCGCCGACCCCGACGACGATGGTCCGTACCTCCGGGCACTGTTCGAGGATCTCCAGGCCGACCGTGCCCTGCCCGGCGATGATGTCGTGGTGGTCGAAGGGGTGGATGAAGACCGCGCCGGTCTCGCGCGCGTAGTCCTGGGCGGCGGCGAGCGTCTCGTCCACCACATGGCCCTGCAGCCGCACCTCCGCCCCGTATTCACGGGTCGCGGCAACCTTCGGCAACGGGGCACCGACCGGCATGAACACCGTCGAGCGCACCCCCAGCAGGGACGCCGCGAGCGCCACCCCCTGTGCGTGGTTGCCCGCGCTCGCGGCCACCACACCGGCCGCCCGCTCCTGCGCCGGGAGCCCGGCGATCCGTACGTACGCGCCGCGGATCTTGAAGGAGCCGGTGCGCTGGAGGTTCTCGCACTTGAGGTGCACGGGCGCGCCGATCAGCCCGGACAGATAGCGGCTGCCCTCCATCGCGGTGGCCCGGGAGACACCGGAGAGCATCTTGTGCGCCGCCCGGATGTCATCGACCGTGATCGCGGCCGTCGGACCCTCGGCGGGGAGCGCGGATGCGGCGTTCTCGGGCCGCGTACGCGGCATGTGATCGGCCATGTCGCCAGTCTTGCAGTTCGCCCACCGGGGGGCCTTTTCTGCCCGAATGGCGATCAGGTCCGTGGCGGGCGGTGCGGCGACCGCGCCCTGTACGGCCGCGCGGGGGCTACGGGGCGTTATCGGAATGGACAGCGCAGGTACGCTCCGCGCCGGGTCCGCGTACTCTGTCCTCCATCCATACGCACATCCATCGAAGCGAGCTCCCGGCCATGCCCACCTCTTCGGACATGACGACCCACACCGACCCCGCTCTCCTCGACGCGCTGCAGCACCAAGTGGCCGTCTTCGCCCGCCGCGCAGAACAGAGCCGGCTCGGCGGCGTCGGGCAGGCGCGCAACTCCATGGACCGCGCCGCGTATCTACTGCTCAACCGCCTGGACCAGGAAGGCCCGATGGGCGTCAAGGCCCTGGCCGCCGGTATGGGCATCGACTCCTCGACGGTCACCCGGCAGGTCGCCCCGCTGGTCGACTCCGGTCTGGTCAGCCGCGCCACCCACCCCGAGGACGGCCGCGCCGTGGTGCTCCAGCTGTCCGAGCGCGGGCGCGCGCGTCTGGACGAGGTGCGCACCTCGCGCCGTGCGCTGATGGCCCTGGTGACGGAGCAGTGGTCCGAGGAGGAGCGCACCGCCTTCACCACGCTCCTGACACGGTTCAACGCCTCCCTCTCCGACATCACCGCGTCCTTGACGCCGGCCGGCCCGACGTCCTGACGCCCGCACACCTCGCGTCCTGCCGGGGCCGGCCGAGGCCGCCCCGGCAGGGCTGCTGTGCCCGGCCCGCCTCTTGACCGGCCGGCCGCACTGCCGTGCCAGAGGAGCCCGGGAAGTCGGGTGTCCGTCATCCGGGAGGCGCGGTGCGAGAGCGGCGGTCGGCGCAGGAGCGCCGCCACGCCCGGGAGTTTGCGCGGTTCGCGGCGGGCGCGGCGGCCCGGCTGCTGCCTGCCACCACCCAACTCGGCCTGCCCGCCGAGCAGGTGCACACCCTGTGCCGGCACGCCCTCGGGGAGAGGCGCAGCCGCAGCCTGGTGACCCATCACCGGCGAGCACGGCGCCTCGGCCGACTGCTCGTGCTCCTCGCGCCCGGCGGCCCTGGCCCGGGCCGTCGCGGCCCTGCCATGGATACCGCCCCGGCCCACACCACCCCTCGCGTGGAGGGGTGGTGAACGGCGGGGCCGGCGCCCGTTCTGTCAGCCCAACGCCTGCGTGAGGTCGGCCAGCAGGTCGTCGACGGACTCGATGCCGACCGAGAGGCGCACGAGGTCGGCGGGGACCTCCAGCAGCGAACCGGCCGTCGAGGCGTGCGTCATCAGCCCCGGGTGCTCGATCAGCGACTCGACGCCGCCCAGCGACTCACCGAGGGTGAACAGCTTGGCCCGGTTGCAGACCTCCACGGCCGCCTGCTCGCCGCCCGCGACGCGGAACGACACCATGCCGCCGTAGGACCGCATCTGCTTGGTGGCCACCTCGTGGCCCGGGTGCTCGGCCAGCCCCGGGTAGTAGACGCGGGTCACCTTGTTGTGGGAGCTCAGCAGCTCCGCGATCCGCTCCGCGTTGGCGCTGTGCCGGTCCATACGGACGGCGAGCGTCTTGATACCGCGCATCACCAGCCAGGCGTCGAACGGGCCGGCGACCGCGCCCATCGCGTTCTGGTGGTAGGCGAGTTCCTCACCGAGGGTGTCGTCGTTGACGACCAGGGCGCCGCCGACCACGTCCGAGTGGCCGCCCATGTACTTGGTCGTGGAGTAGACCACCACGTCCGCGCCGAGGGCGAGCGGCTGCTGCAGGTAGGGGCTGGCGAAGGTGTTGTCGACGACGAGCTTGACCCCGGCGTCCCGGGCGACACCGGCGAGCGCCGCGATGTCGCTGATGCCGAGCAGCGGGTTGCTGGGCGTCTCCACCCAGATCGCCTTCGTACGGGGCCGCAGTGCGGCGCGTACGGCCTGCGGGTCGGAGGTGTCGGCAACCGACCACTCCACGCCCCAGCGCTCGACGACCTTCGAGATGAGACGGAACGTGCCGCCGTAGGCGTCATTGGGGATGACGACATGGTCGCCCGGGGTCAGCAGGGTACGCAGCAGGCAGTCCTCGGCGGCGAGGCCGGAGGCGAAGGCGAGACCGCGGCGGCCGCCGTCCAGGGCTGCGAGATTCTCTTCCAGGGCGGTACGGGTCGGGTTGGCGCTGCGGCTGTACTCGTAGCCGCCGCGGAGCCCGCCCACGCCGTCCTGCTTGTACGTGGATACCTGGTAGATGGGAGGTACCACCGCACCGGTCGCCTCATCAGGCTCCTGACCTGCGTGGATGGCAAGGGTTTCGAAATGCTGGTGGCGCTCTTCGCGCTGTTCGCTCATGCCTGCCGAGGGTAGTCGTCCGCGCAACCGAACTTTCCGGAACTTTCTGGTTGGCTGGATAGTGGATACATACGAGGAACCGCACACCGGTTCCCGTCCGCCGCCCGCAGCACACCGCCCACCGACCCCTCCGCCCGCGTCTCCGCCCCGCTCCGGCCCCCAGGCAGCCGTTACAAGAATTTCAGGTACAGGACACCTCTCATGGACGCTCTGCTGCTTCTCTTCGCCGCGCTCGCGCTCGGCGGCCTCGTCTTCCTGCCCTGGATGCGACGTCGCCGGGCCGTGCAGCACACCCGGCAGGGCCTGGTGGTGGCCTCCGACCCGATGGCCGGCTACGGCTTCGTGCCGCTGGAGGAGCTCGACGTACGCCTGCCCGGTCCGGACCAGGAACTGGCCGACGCGCTCGCCGAGATGCGCCGGACGCACGACTGGCGCCCGGCCGCCGAACTGCTGAAGTCCACCGGCGACGACGGGGAGCGCCGCTGGCAGCGGGTGCAGACACTGGCCGGTGCCGCCGCCTTCGAGCTGGCCGCGGAGGAGGCGTCGGAGCAGCAGCGGCGCGGTACGGCCCCCGGGTACGGCGACGGCGGGCGGACCGGCGGGATCTGGCTGCGCACCTGGCGTTCGGAGGCCCCCAAGGACCCCGGCGGCGCCCAGACACACGCCCAGTTCCTCGTCGTCCAGGCACTGCGCGACCCGGGCTCCCAGGACTTCCGCATGATTTTGGAAGAGGCCCGTACGGTCTGCCGGGAAGCGGCGCTGCTGGCCCCCGGCAGCCCCGTCCCGTACATCACCGAGCTGGCGATCGCCCGCGGCCTGCACGACCGCCCCGCCGACTACGAGGAACTCTGGTCCAAGGCCGCCCAGCGCGCCCCGCAGCACATGGGCGCGCATCTCGCCGCCCTCCCCTACTGGTCCCAGAAGTGGCACGGCTCCCGTGAGCAGGCCGAGGCCTTCGCCGAGCGCGCGGCGGCCGCCGCCCCCAAGGGGACCCTGCTCCCGGCCCTCCCCCTCTTCGCGGTCTACGAGCACCTCCCCGAGGCCAACATGGTCCGCAGCCTCTACCAGAGCGCGGTCGTCGAGCGCGCGATCGAGGGCGCCCACTTCGCGCTCCGCGAGGCGCCCGCCGACCACCCCATGGCACCGCACGTCCGCCATCTCCTGGTCTGGTTCCTGGTACGCGCCGAGCGCTACGCCGAGGCCATGGAACAGCTCCGCCTCGTCGACGGCCACGTGGGCGCCGTCCCCTGGTCCTACGGCCGCAGCCCCGCCGCCGAGTACGCCGCCTACCGCGCCCTGGCCATCGCCGGCTGGGAACAGCTCGGCGGGACGTCCGCGGGCTTTCCGCCCCCCGGGAGCTGATCCCGCGGCCGGAATGCCTCCCGGCTCCCCGACGTTGCCGACAGTGCACCCTCAGGTCCGCTCGCCCTCCCCAGGAGACTGATCCGCATGCTGTTCTCCCGCTTCAAGAACCACCTCCCCACCCCGGAGGAGGCGCTCGAAGGCCGCCCCGAGCGGGCTTTCGCCGTCCCCGACCGCCACACCGTCCTCGGCAACCCGCTGCTCGGCCCGTACCCCGAAGGCCTGGAGACCGCCGACTTCGGCCTGGGCTGCTTCTGGGGCGCCGAGCGGAAGTTCTGGCAGACCGAGGGCGTCTGGACCACCCTCGTCGGCTACCAGGGCGGCCACACCCCCAACCCCACCTACGAAGAGGTCTGCAGCGGCCACACCGGCCACACCGAGGCCGTCCGCGTCGTCTACGACCCCGCAGTCGTCCCCTACACATCCCTCCTGAAGCTCTTCTGGGAGTCCCACGACCCCACCCAGGGCTTCCGCCAGGGCAACGACGCCGGCACCCAGTACCGCTCCGCGATCTACACCCACTCCCCCGCCCAGCAACAGGCCGCCGAAGCCTCCCGCGACGCCTACCGCACCGTCCTGCACAACGCCGGCCACAACGACATCACCACCGAAATCCTCCCCGCCACCGGCCGGCCCTTCTACCCGGCGGAGGCCTATCACCAGCAGTACTTGGACAAGAACCCGGCGGGGTACTGCGGGATCGGGGGGACGGGGGTCAAGCTGAGCGCCCCGTCGGAGACGAACTGGGGCAGGTCTTGCCCGACGGGGATCGCGCCGGCGCCGGACGTCACGGAGCGGTAGAACGCTCCCACCAAGCCGGTCCAGGCGCGGGTAGCCACACTGCCTCTCCCTCACTCGTTCGAGCGGAGGGAGAGCACTCGTGCCGGATACGCTGACGCACGGGATCAGAATCACGCCCATGGGAGTAGCCATGACCACCTCCGCCGCTGGGCAGCCACTCATTCCTCAGCCCCCTGCCACAGTTGCCGCACTGCGGCAGGCGATCAGTCAGATCGCGCCCGCAGCGCTGCCGGCCTTCACACGGGAGTTGGACCAAGCGGCCGACCAGTCGCGGCAGGGCTCCGACCTGGCACCGCTCCAGCGGTTCATCGCTCAGTGGGCTGCCTATGTCCACATCCAGCGTCAGCCCGACGCGGCAGCAGACCTCCGCCGATGGGAGAACGCCGCCGAATCGGGCGACGCGGCCGAGGCACGGCAGGCCGCCTCCGAGATCGGCCGGATCCTGGACGAAGCCCACGCCGCCATCGGCCTCTCGGCCCGGTGAGCGCTGACTGGCGCTGGGAGTACGACCCCGACCACCACCATGTGGCGGGCGGCATCCCCGGTCACGTGGTGGCGGAAGTGGAACGTCTGGCCGGCCAGCTCGTAGACCTTGCAAGGACGGGCATCGACGTCAGCGATTTCGGCAATGGCCCCCGGCCGGGAGGCCTGCGCCGCATGGACGCCGCCGGCGGCTGGTTCTACTTCCTCGTGGCACCGCGTGCCCCGCTGATCATCATCGTCCGCATCGTGCCACCGTTCGACGCGCTGTAGCCGTCAGCACTGAAGCACCTTGCGTGCCTGGGATTACTTGGCACGCAAGACCCGTAGGGACAGGGGCAAGCTAAGTGCCCGCAGCACCCGCAGCGAGTCTCCCCCAACAGGCAGCCTGCGCGCCCCGCCAGTGGCTGACGCTCCACCGAGTAGTGGCCCAAAAAGAAGTTGAACGATACGTTTCGTCTCGCTTAGCGTGGAGGCATGACGAACCAAAGGCACGACAAGCGTGCCCATATCGCCATGTTCTCCATCGCCGCCCATGGGCACGTGAACCCGAGCATCGAAGTGATCCGGGAGCTCGTCGCCCGAGGGCACCGTGTCACGTACGCGATTCCTCCCCGCCTGGAGGAGGAGATCGCCGAGACCGGTGCCGAGCCGGTCCTGTACCGCACGACGCTGCCGTCACCCGACAGCGACCCGTCGGCGTGGGGGACCACACTCCTCGACGACGTCGAGCCGTTCCTGGACGACGCGATCCAGGCACTGCCGCAGCTCATCGAGGCGTATCAAGGCGACGAGCCGGACCTCGTGCTGCACGACATCACCTCGTACCCGGCACGCGTCCTCGCTCACCGCTGGGGCGTGCCCGCGATCTCCCTCTCGCCGAACCTCGTCGCCTGGGAGGGATACGAGGAGGAGGTCGCCGAGCCGATGTGGGCGGAGCCCAGGGCGACCGAGCGCGGCAGGGCATACTACGAGAAGTTCACCAACTGGCTTGCGGAGAACGGGATCACGCAGCACCCCGACCCGTTCGTCGGCCGCCCCGGCCGGTCGATTGCGCTCATCCCCAAGGCGCTGCAGCCGCATGCCGACCGGGTCGACGAGAACGTCCACACTTTCGTCGGCGCCTGCCAGGGCGACCGCGCGGCGCAGGGCGAGTGGGAGCGGCCCGCGGACGCCGAACGGGTGCTGCTCGTCTCACTCGGCTCGTCCTTCACCAAGCAGCCCGGTTTCTACCGCGAGTGCATCAAGGCGTTCGGCGACCTGCCGGGCTGGCACGTCGTGCTCCAGGTGGGCAAGCACGTCACCGCCGACGAGCTCGGGGCGGTCCCTGGGAACGTCGAAGTCCGCCACTGGGTACCGCAGTTGGCGATCCTGAGCAAGGCCGATGCCTTCATTACGCACGCCGGCGCAGGAGGCAGCCAGGAGGGCCTGGCCACCGCCACTCCCATGGTGGCCGTCCCGCAGGCCGTCGACCAGTTCGGCAACGCGGACATGCTCCAGGGACTCGGCGTGGCCCGCCACCTCCCGATGGACCAGGCGGACGCCGACACCCTCCGCGCAGCGGTGCTCGCGCTCGTCGCCGACCCGGAAGTGGGACGCCGCCTCACGGCCATCCAGCGCGAGATGGCCACCGAGGGCGGCACCCGGCGCGCGGCCGACCTCATCGAGGCCGAATTGCCCGCTCAATAAGGCACCAGCAGTAAGCAGTACCTCGCCAAGAAACCGGCGGGGTGCTGCGGGATGCGTACCAACCTGGAGACATGCGAGAACTGGCTATGTGGTCGCTGGGCAGTTCGAGCTCGTCACGCCCACTTCAGGAGTTCGATCAACCGGGCGCCGCTGCATGCGACGGTAGAGGCCCGAGGGCACTGCGGGCTGCGGGCTGCGGGCTGCGGGCTGCGGGCTGCGGGCGACCGTGGGCGTGCGCGCTGCCGTTGATGTCAGGTGTTGACGTCAGGCGTTGATGTCAGGCGGAGCGAGGCACGATGGTCACTGCGCGGTAGTCGTACCCATCCTGCTTGAAGCCGGGAGCCTCCCACGTGAGGTCGACTTGCTGGCCGGGCGACAGGGTGCGGAAGTCAGTCATCTGGATGTCGGAGAAGTGGCCGAAGCAGCCCCCGGGTGTCTCCGGGGAGTCGAGCACACCCCACCCTTCCTCGTCGCGCCATTCGCGGACAGTCGCAGTCACCATGGGCGAAACCCTACGGGCCCTGCCTGCCCCTGTCTTCCCCTTTCCGCGCCTGTCCGCGCCTACGTCAGCACCTTCTTCGGCCAGCATTCACTGCGTCACCTACCAGCAAAGTAGTGGGAGTTGGCCGGGCATCGCCGTATTCGGGACATCGACTGCGGCTGCCGGATTTCATGGGTCAGCCGCCATGGCATTCCCCTTCGGGCGCGGTAATGATCAAGAAAGGAGGGACGCTGGGTGATCAATACTCAGCAGTATGTGCCGAGCAGCCCGCCGCGCGGCAGATCAAGCCGACAATTCGCCCAGACGTTGAATTCTCCGCATAATGCGAAGCATTCGATCCGGGGAATGATTCCAGCCTTGCGGCGCCTGAGCCTTGCCTCTACTCTTAGCGCCTGTTATGGGCCAGAAAACCGGCCGGCCGGAGATTTCATCAACGAAGCGTGAGGCATAGCGTGTCCGACGAGGTATTTGTCGACTCCGCGGCACTGCGGAAGCTGGCAAAAAGTTTCGAAACGCATGCCTACGACCTGCAAAGCCATTTGAAAACTTTCTCTCAGAAAACCGGAGAGGAAGCAATCAGCGACGGATTCGGTGTGCTCACCGAATCCGAGGAGGTCACGTCTTCATACGTCGACTATTCGAAAGACGTGACCTCGGCAATGGAGAAGGTCCATCGCCATTTGGATGAAATAGGCGCCGCGCTGGGGCAGGTCACGCGCAACACGGAGACCAACGATGCGGACGTCTCGGCTCTCTTCGGCCATAAGGGAGGCCACTGATGAGTGACGACGAGTCGGTGGCCGAAAAGGTCTTCGAGGTCGGCATCGAGGCGATCAATCCCGGCGGCAGGCCTGATGTGCTGAGGGCGGCGGCTGCGGGGTGGCGGTCGCTGGCGCACGAAGCGGAGGAGATGTTCTCCAAGCTCGACCGCGAGGTGAAGGGGACCGTCGGGGAGACCTGGCGCGGGCCGGCGGCCGAGGCATTCCAGAACCACTGGAAGCAGCTCAAGTCGGCGATCGACGATACGACTGGCGAGTTCGAGGAGTGCGCAAAGGGGCTGGATGAGGCCGCGAAGAGCATCGAAGAGATCAACGATGAGATCCATGGCATCTATGCGGAAATCGGCATTTCGGTAGCCGTGTCCGCCGCGACGTCCCTCTTCAGCTTCGGCCTCTCCACGGCAGCCGGCGCCGCCCGGGTCGCACAGCTGGCATCGAGGGCGGTTGCCGCTGCCGGCCGTTTGGGCGTGCTGCTCCAGCGGGTGGCCTCGGTCTTCCGTACGCTCTACGCGGGCCGAAAAGGGAAGATCGTTCTCGACGCGCTCGCCAACTGGGCCGGAGGCACGGCAGGCGGTGTGGCGACCAGCGTGCTGAGCGGCAAGGGTCCCGAATGGCGGACGAACGCCCTGGGTGGACTCGGCGGCGCCACATTGGGCACCGGCGCCGGCAAGGTCGCGGAAAACCTGATGGGAAATCGCGTGGGCAAGACGTTTGTGACCGGCGCCGCGGGGGGCGCCGCGGGCGGCGTCACCGGTGATGCTCTGGATGCCGCTTTCGACAAGGAGAAGGAATTCGATCCGGCGTCTTCCGCGATCACTGCCGTCACCGGCGCGGCCGCCGGTGGTGGAGCCGCCGAAGGCGTCAGTTTCCAGCGGGCCTTCGATATCCGGCCGACCCATGCCGGGCGCGATCTCGCGCAGGATGTCGCCATGAATTCAGCCGTACCGGTTTTCGGTGGTCCGGCGGGGAACGACGCCAAGGACGGCGTCGAAAACGTTTCCGGGTCCTCGGATAAGGCCCAGGCCGAGGCGAAGAAGCGCACGGACGGCCTGGGAACGTCGGGTACGGACCGGATCGAGGATGTCTTCGGATGACGGCGGACGAAGGGACGGCGAGCACGGGGACGCCGGTGGAAGGCATGGTGCGCGCGGGACGGGCAACCCGCCGGGCGGCCGCGGTGATCGCGGCAGTGGGGTGCCCGGCGATCGTGGCCGTACCGGCGATCTGGATGTTCTGCGCCGATGAGCAGGCGCGGCAGTGGAGCATCGTGGCATGCCTGGCCGTGGTGCTCGGCGCTCTGGCCGCGGTGGCGCTCCGGCAGCGCGGCACCGGACGCCGGGGCGGCGCGGACACCTTTGCCGAGCTGCGGCCGGTGCCCGGCGACGCACCGCACGCCTCCGGTCCGCCTGCCCTCCCCGCCCGGCTCCCCACCCGGCGGCCCGCGCAACTGCGGGGCGCCGCTGCGGTGTTCTGCTGCACGACCGCGCTTCTGGGGTTCGTGGCACTGGCCGCGGGGGATGCCGAGCGGCCGGCTCCGGTCGATGGGATCGCCGCGGCGGGCGGAGTCATCCAGGACGTACGGGTGACGAGCGTACGGAACAGCGAGCGGCACAACCCGAGCCGTGGACACGACTATTACACCGCCACCTCGGTGGTCGCCCTCCCCGATGCGAGGACGGGCGACACTGTCCCGGCCACGGTGTCCACGCATACGCCGGAACCGCTGCGCCCCGGCTCCCGGGTGACGGTCCTGTACGCACCGTCGAAGCCCGGCCTGGGCGCCGTCCAGGGACGGTCTGAACCCCTGCGGTCGGCGCTGGACGGAGCAGCGCTCGCCCCGGGAGCGAGGGCGGCCCTGCTCGTCATCTGGCTCCTGGGCGCCGGGTTCCTGAGCGGACTGCAGATCCGGTACTCCGGTGGGTTCGGCACGCTCACGCGCTGGAGGGAGCGCGACCGTGCGGTACGCGGACGGTGCACGGGAGATGGGGTCTCCCAGCTCGCTCCCCGTACGGAGAAGTCCGGCCGTAAGGAAGCATCGACGAAGCTGGATCAGCTGGTGATCGCGACGGACGACGGGGAAATGCGCTTCGTCCTGTACGGGGACACCGACGGATACGCCGAGCAGCTGGGCGCGGAACCGCTGTGGCTGTGCTGGCGGGCGCGGCGGAAGGCCGGTCAGCAGCTGGGGCCTGCCGTACTGGTCGGCGATTCCGGCTGGGTGCTGCACGGCCAGGTGGTACTCGCGGAGGCCGAGCAGCCGGCCGTGGAGAACGCAGCCAGGACTCCCGGTGGGGCCGGGGCTCCCGGTGGGTCGGGGACTCCCGGTGAGGCCGGCGCTCCGGTCGACGTTCAGCGGGACGTACGGGTCTGGGACCCCCGGGCCGGCTGGCCGCTGCGCGTCGGGCGCGGCGCGATGATCGCCGCAGCCGTCGCCCTTGTCCTGGCGGGGTTGCTGGCCACGACCTCGCTGGGCGGCGGGCGTTGGTGGGCAGCGGCCGCCGGCGTGCTGTGCCTGCTCGGCGCGGTGGCGGCGGATGAGCTGTCGACGGCCTGGCGGGCGACAGCGCCCAACAGCTCAGGCGGAGACGGCTCGTCCTCCTCGGCGAAGGCGCGATAGACGGGATAGGCGGGACAGACGGGATAGGCGGGACAGGCGGGACGGACGGGGGCGCGGCGCGAGGCATCAAGCGCCCCCGGCGTATCCCCGCGTGACGGCCTCTCCTCCCCTGGCCCGTTCGTACACGGTCGTTGCGCCCGAGCGCTCAACGCTCAGCGCTCAGCGCTCGGGCGAGGGCTGCCCGGCTGCCGTTGCGACGTAGACCACCAGCGTCTGGTCCGGCTGTTCGGCCAGGTGGAATGCGGTGTAGGCGTACTCGACCGGTCCGCGTCCCGGGTGCCGTAGCCGTTTGCGTCCGCTGTGCCGGGCCTGCACCTCGTACTGGCGCCACCAGGCCCGCGCTTCCGGGCTGCCCTCGTTCAACTCGTCGATCAGCCGGGTGTAGCGCGGGTCATCGGGATGGCGTCCGGCCTGTGTCCGGAGGCGCGCGAGCAGGCCGCGTGCCTCGGGTTCCCAGTCGACCACGACGTCGCGGGCCACCGGTTCGAGAAACACCCAGCGGACGAAGTTGGCCGACCGCTCCGCCGCGTGGTCGATGAGCCGCGGGAACAGTTCGTCGGCCGCCCGGTTGTGACTGAGCACGTCGTAGTTGCCGCCGATGATGTACGCCGGGTTCGGCTGGAGCAGCGACGGCACGACTGCCACCGCGTCCTTGAGCGGCTCGTGTTCCTCGGGGTCGGCCGCGGCCGGGTGACCGGCGAGCTGGAGCAGATGGGCGCGCTCGTGCCGGTCGAGCCGCAGCGCCTCGGCCAGCGCGGTCAGCACCTGTTCGGAGGCGCGGATCTCCCGCCCCTGCTCCAGATACGTGTACCAGGTGGCACTGATCCCGGCCAGCAGTGCCAGTTCCTCCCGGCGGAGCCCCGGCGTCCGGCGGCGGCCGGTCTGCGGCAGGCCGACCTCGTCCGGAGTGAGGCGCTCCCGCCGGCTGCGCAGGAACGCACCCAGCTGACGGCGTTGGTCCGGCTGCCGTGGCATAGCACTCCCAGTTCCAGAATAAATGCATTCTGGATACCAGGTTAATACTCCTGGAGACTGGAGACTTGTCAGCGAGCACAGGCCGAGACCGTGCCGACGGCCTCAAGGGGTCAGGTCGGCACCCGGGCGCCCGGTGGGCAACGGCTCCGGCACTCGCTCGTCCACGAGCCGCTCCCCCCGGCCCCAGGTCCCGGTGCGGAGAAGAGAAAGGAAATCCTCATGTCCGGAATCAAGGGCAAAGTGGTGGCGATCACGGGAGCCGGCAGCGGAATCGGCGAGGCGACCGCGCTGCTGCTCGCCGAGCGCGGTGCGCGACTCGTTCTCGGCGCGCGCCGGTCCGAGCGGCTGGCGGAGCTGGTGGCCCGGATCGAGAAGGCGGGGGGCACGGCCGTGCAGATCCGCACCGATGTGACCCGGCGGGACGATCTGCAGGCCCTGGTCGCGCTGGCCGCAGAGCGCTTCGGCCGGCTCGACGTCATGGTCAGCAACGCCGGGGTCGGCACGATCTCGCCGCTCGATGATCTGCGCGTCGAGGAGTGGGACCACATGGTCGACGTCAATGTGAAGGGCGTGTTGCACGGCATCGCCGCCGCTCTGCCGGTCTTCCGCGCACAGGGCAGCGGGCACTTCGTCACCACCGCCTCCACGGCCGCCTTCCGCGTCGTCCCCACCTTGGCGGTCTATGCCGCCACCAAGTTCGCGGTCCGGGCGCTGTGCGAAGGGCTGCGTCAGGAGGCCGGGGACTCCCTGCGGGTGACCACCGTCTCGCCCGGTGCGACTGCCACCGGCTTCGCCGAGGCGTCCACCAACAGCCGGGTCAGAGCGGAGATGACGAGGATGCGGGATGACCTCGCCATTCCGCCCGACGCGATCGCCCGCGCCATCGCGTTCGCCATCGAACAGCCCGCCACGGTCGACGTGAGCGAGATCGTTGTCCGTCCCACCGCTCAGAGCTGAGCTGCGGGCCCGGGTCGCGTCCGCTTCGTCAGCGTCTCGTCTTCGTCAGCGTCGCGTCATCGTCAGCGCCGCGCCTTCGTCAACGTCGCGTCATCGTCAGCGCCGCGCCTTCGTCAACGTCGCGTCATTGTCAGCGCCGCGCCTTCGTCAGCGTCCACGTCGCGTCATCGGCCGAACCGCAAGAATGGCGCGGTACGTCGAGCTTTCCACCGGCTCTCCTACCGGGTGTCCGTCGACTTCCACCCAGGCGTGGGCGGCGAAGGGCGGGGTGCGCACGCCGACAATCCATGCGGGCCAAGTGCCTCTGGCGCGGCACAACAGGGTGGTGGCCAGGGACCGTTGCAGGCAATAGCTTCCGGCGCAGCGCGCATTGACCGCCACCACGTCACTGCGGGCGGCCAGCGCTTGGTCATAGGTGGTCGGTTTCGCGCGCCACCGGACGAGGCGCAATACGGCACGGATGCGGCGGGGTGGCAATGTCGCCAGCAGGAATGCCGTCATCACGGCAGCGCGGGCCAGGAGCCGGCGTCTCAGCTCCGGCCGGCCGCCCTTTTCCAGGACTTGGCTCACGAGACCACCAAAGACGCGGCGGTGAGCTCGTCGAGGAGACGCTCGACGTCGTGGGACGCCTCCTCCAGCGTCACCGGACAGGTTCGCGCCAGGTTCCTTGCGACCTGCTCGACGTCGGCCCCGGCGATCAGTTCTTTGAGGATGATCGCGCCGGTGCGATTGAGCTGGAAGTAGCGCCCGGTGCGCTCGTCCAGCAGGACCAGGGCGTCGTCCGTCTCGCAGAGGGCGACATCAGCGCGCATCCGCAGGCTCATCCGCGTGCTCCCTCAGATAGGTGGGGGTGGGACAGGATTCGAGATCACACAACCAGGCTTCCGCTGCCAGGGTGGCTTCCAGCGCGTGCGCTCCCCGGTCCAGCGTGCGAGGACTGAGGAAGGCACGCCTGAGCTCCGGCTCGTCGGCCAGACCGCAGGCGACGAGGCGGGAGTCGGCGGCCCAGCGCGCCAGGTCGGCCTGGTGGAGCGCGAGGCCCGCATACCACTCCGTGGCGGAATGGTCCTTGGAGGTGCGCGCCAGGATGGGTTCGGGTACCAGGCCGCGCATGGCCTCGGCCAGCAACGGCTTATATCTCCACGGGCTCTTGGTGGCGGACGCGGAGACGGCGAGGCAGGCGTTGATGACCGCGTCGTCGCAGAAGGGCGAGGCGGCCCGAAGCCCTCCAGGCGCCGAGGAAAAGAGGTGTCCGGCCAGCCGCCCCGCTGTCTGCGCCTGGTGGATCCAGGCATGCTGCCCGCGCTCGTGGGCAAGGGGCTCTGCGGTGCGGGCTTCCTGCCGCAGCAGGTCGGCGGCCTGTTCGACGGCGAGCGCACCGGCCCATGGCGGGAGCGCCATCGGCGCACCCCAGCCGGTGGGTGCCGACGCCGGGGCGACGGGCCGCTTCAGTGCGTCGGCAGTGCCGGTGAGCCAGGTCCGGTACGAGCCGGTGTCCATCACTGTGCGCGCAGCGGACCGCAAGTCCCAGTGGTGCCTGGCTCGCTGGCCGGCGGCGTGCCGTAGTCCGTGCAGGGGGTGCCGGCGCAGCAGGCGGTGAAGGTACTGGTCCGGCGCCTCCACCACGTGGTCTCCGCCGTGTCCGGTAAGGCGCAGCTCGGCGCCGGCGGCCCGCATGGCGTCGGCGATGTGCTGCTGTTGCGCGCGGTCGCGGAGCAACGCCGTGGGCTCATCGCCCGGTTCGTGCGGATGGGCGAGGCCGGTGAAGCAGGCGGGGAGGTCCGCAGGGCCGTACACCAGCCGCTGGATGCCGGGCAGTTGGGCGGCTGCCCGGTCCGCGTACGCAGCGTCCTCGTTGCCCGTCGCTGCCCACTCCAAGGTGGCCGTGACCAACGAGGCCCCGGCGCGGGCGGCAAGGAAACAGAGCGAGGTGGAGTCCATGCCGCCGGACAGGTCGGCCCCGAGCACCTGTCCGGGGCGTGCCCGCACGCCGACGGCGTTCACGAGGGCCTGCCGCACCGCCGGTGCGCCGACGGCCAGGGGGAGTTCGCCGGGTGGTTCGTCCCACCAGCGTCTGGTGCGGAGCTGCCCGCGGCCGTCGAACAGCACTGCTTCGGCGCCCGGGACTCCGTGGACTCCTCGCCAGAGGGCTCCGCTTGCCAGGGGGTGGGGCACATCAGGGTGGGCCAGGCGGAGCGCGAGATGTTCCAGGTCGATACTGCTTCCGGTCAGCCAGGCCAGTGTTCGCGCACGGTCCGCAGCCACCGTCGCCCCGTCGGCAGAAGCCCAGAACAGGCGTCTGGCTTCGGAGAAACTACCGCGCGCGTATACCTCGTCACCCAAGGACGCCATCAGGTGGAAGCTGCCCGGAACGCCGGACATCGCCGCCTCGATGTCCGCAGTCGAGCGCACTGCCCTCAGGCGTCGGACGAGGTCGTCTTCCGTCAGGGAGAACGTGCCGGCCATCGCGAGCCGCGCCGGCCCGCAAGAGGCTGCGACAAGGGCACTTGGCGGCCAGCATCCGATGATCCACGGCCACCCGGAGTCATGCCGGACCATTCGGCAGGCGCGCCCCCTCAACCGCGCGGCCACTTCCGATGCTGGCTCGCAGTCCGGGAAGACCACGAACCAGCACTCATGGCAGGCGCTCATCACGGCCGGTAGGTGCCGTAGCCTTCCGTGCTTTCACCACCGTGGCCTTGCGTCTTCTCGGCGAAGTCGCCGGCCTCCACCAACACCGGTGGTTCGTAAACCGCAGGGACATCCGTTTCCTGCGGAATCTCATACGTCATGAGACCATCTCCTAGGGTTTGGGGCATATTGCGCCCTAATAGCAGTAGATCAGCGATAAGCCGCATACGCACCCTGAGCCGGGACGGCCATGACGATGCCGGTCAGGCGCCGCTCTCAGCCTTTCAGCGCAACGCCGAGCCTCTCCTTCCCACCTGCGTGCCGACGGGCGAGGGGGGCCGGGGGGGGCGGGGCGATCGGCGATCGGCTACCTGCTACCTGCTACCTGCTACCTGCGGCCGGCGGCCGGCGGCCGCCGGCCTGACAGGAGCGGAGGGCGGCGGGCTCGCTGCCTTCCCTTCCAGGGCGGCTTGCCCAGTCCGGAAAAAGGGCCCCGGCCCCGGCATGGGACGCTCTCGTCCATGTGTATCTCGATGGACCGGGCCGAATTCTCGGGCACGACTCTGTATGGCGGGCGGTTGCACCATCCCGTGCACGGCTTGATTCATGTCCTCGGGTATCAGAACACCTCCGTCAATCTCGCTGACGGGCCGAACGCGATGCTGCTGCATCTGCCCGCCGCGCGCATGTGCTGCTCTCCACCGATCAGGCTCCGGAGGGCTGGGGCGAACCCGTTGAGTATCCGCGGGGCATGCGCCACCAGTTGCGTGCGTTTCTCCCCGGGACGGTCGTGGGCGAGCACTACGGCGGCACGATGGTCAACGGCGACTTCAGCATCACGCACGACGCTCTGATCGCCGATGACCTGGATCGCATGCAGCGCCTTCAGCCGGTCCGGGGCAGGTAGCGGCCCTCCTTCGCGCCCGTGGTCCGGTCAGTGGGCCGCCCCGGCGGTCAGTGGTCCGGCCGGGGCGGGGTCGCGCCCGGCCGGGGGCCGTAGGCGGTCAGAAAGCGGTCGCGGAAGGTGTCCATACGCCAGACCGGGGTCTTCGGGCCGGGCTTCAGGCCCTTCTGCCAGCCCCAGCCGGAGATCCGGTCCAGCACGTCGGGGTCGTGGGCGACGAGTGCGACCGGCACGTCCCGGCTCGCGTTCTCGCCGGTGACGGTCGGGACGGGCTGGTGGTCGCCGAGGAAGACGAGCACGGTGTTCTTGTTGCCGTACTTCTCCATGTACGAGATGAGGCTGTGCAGCGAGTACTCGATGGCGCGGCGGTACTCGGTCCGCACCTGCGCGGGGTCCTTCCACACCTCCTTGGGGTCCTTACCCGCCTTCTTGATGCCGTGGTAGACCGAGCCGTCGCCCAGTTCGTCCCAGCCGATCATCTTGGGGATGGGCGCCCAGGGGTTGTGGCTGGAGACGAGGATGATCTCCGACATCAGCGGCTTGGGGTGCGGCTTGCCGTGCTCCAGGCGTTCAAAGGCCGACAGACTGTATTGGTCGGGCACCCGCGACCAGCTGAACTGCGGTCCCTTGTAGCCGAGATGATGGGTGTCGTAGACGTGGTCGAGGCCGTAGAACTTGCCCTCCGGCCAGGAGCGGGTGACGCCCGGCATGATGCCGGCCGTCCGCCAGGCCTGAGAGCGCTTGAACGCGTCGGTGAGGGTCATCCGGTCGCTGGAGGTGACGGTGCGGTAGCGCTGCTGGTTCTTGATCCACAGGCCGGACATGAAGGTGGAGTGGGCCAGCCAGCTGCCACCGCCCGCCGTCGGTGAGGTGAGCCAGGCGCTCCGGGAGGCGAACCCGGCCTTGCGCAGCCGCTTGGTCCCGTCCTTGAGCACCGCGTCGACCTGCGACGCCATCGCCGGATCCGCGATCGCGCTGCGGCCGTAGCTCTCGATGAAGGTGAAGATGACGTCCTTGCCGCGCAGCCCGGTCAGCAGCTGGTCGGGCGGGGTGTCGCGGAAGGCGTCGACGCCCGCCTCCTTGGCGAACACCTGCTGGTCGGCCAGGCTCACCCGCAGTCGCTGCGCGCTGTCCTGGACGAGGTCGGCCGTGTTCGTGGAAGCGACCGGCACACCGGCGAGCTGCACGCCGAGCGCCGCGCAGGTGATCCAGACGGTCCCGAGCACGAGGGTGGTACGGGTCGCCACGGCGCTGTGGCGGACCATGAGGCGGCTGAGCCGGACGACCGCCAGCGTCATCAGGACGAGCAGGGCGAGGACGAGGACCACGACGCCGATCACGGCAGCGGTCGCGCCCGCCTGGCCTATCGAGTCCTTGAGGAACGACTCGGCGTCGTCGAACAGGATCCAGTCGAGCACCGGGTCGAAGGGCCGGGCGAGCACCGAGTAGAAGCCCATGTCGAGGCAGTTGAGGAGGGTCCGCAGGCCGAGGCCCACCCCGGCGACCACGGCCGCCACCCGCCGCCCCTTCGGCGGCAGGAGCAGCAGCAGGGCCGCACCGAAGATCCCCTCCACCGGGATGCGCAGGAACTCACCGGGTGTGAGGCGGGTGAGCTGGTTCGGCAGCAGCAGCGCGCAGAGCACTAGCACGGCGGCCAGGACCGTGACCGCCGATGCCACGGTCCGCGCCACGGCCGGGTGCCGGTCCCGCCAGCCGCCGCCCGCGACGGGGTCGGCCGGGGGGTCGGAGGCGGGGTCGGCCGGGGGGTCGGAGGCGGCATCGTCCGGCGTCTCCTCCGGCGTCTCCTCCGGAGGGCCGTCCGGAGGGCCGTCCGGAGGGCCGTCCGGAGGGCCGTCCGGCGGCGGGGCCTCCGTCGTGGTTGCCTTCTTCGTGTTCGGCGGCTGGCGAAAGCGCGTGGAGTGCGGCAACCCGAAGGTCCTTCCGTGCGAGGCGCGGTGGTGGCACGGCGGACCGGAATCGGGGATTCGGCCGCCGTCATCTATACGGCCGCACGGCGGCTCCCGTTCAATCGTCACCGCATCAGGCTCGCCCGCGAACCGGCGGAGCCGGCACCGCGCAACCGCCGCCCGGCGATCGAGCGGCGGCGCGCAGCCGAGCCGCGCGGACAGGTACGGCGGACAGGTACGGCGGACAGGTGCGGGTGGCCCGCGGTGCGGGCGGCCGTCAGACCGCGGCCGGCTGCTCGTCCGTCCGGGCCGGTTCGGCGGGCGAAAGGCGAATACGGCGACGCTTGGCCACCAGCACCGCAGTGCGGGTGATCACCATGGCAAGTGACATGAAGACAAAGGCATTTGCATAGACGTCCGGACCACTGAGTTCATTTTCGATGCTGAAGCGGATCAGGCCCTCGGCAAACCAGTGCTCGGCACCGTAGGCGAAAAGAACGCGGGCGCTGGAGAGGACGATCCAGACGAGGGCGTATCCGAATCCGCCGGTGGTGTAGATCTGCCCGTCGGTGCCGCGGTGGGCGGGGAGCAGGGCGCCGGCGATCAGACCGCAGATCACGCCCACTCCGACGCCGATGAGCTGGAACGACGGGGCGTTGCCCGAGGTCGGGAAGGAATGCACGAAGAGCGCGATAATGACGGCGACCGCGATCACGGAGCGCAGCATGCGCATATTGGTGACCCGGCGGCGGCCCAGGTCGGTCGCCAGAATGATGGTGAGAATGGAGGCGCTGGCAATCAGCGCAATGACGAACTGACTCAGGTGATTCATGGAAATCCGGGGCCTTTCCGCAATGCTGCGAGGTCTGTTGCTCCGGCGGTTTCTGCGCTGTCCGTTCACCGCCGTCAACGACGTTATGGCGGCGCACTGTTACGGGGGTACGACCGGCCGGTGGATTCGGCTGTCCACCGGTCGGTGGACAGCGCGGCGGAAGGCGTAAGGGGAAGGTGATAGGACTGTGCCGCGGTGGCACGGCGGCACCTGCGCCCCGGTGCGGGGCCGTTCGGATTCAGGGGGACACGGTGACGCGTGAGGCGCGGCGCGCACCCGAGGCACGGGTGCGTTGGTTCG
Organism: Streptomyces sp. NPDC048637; assembly: GCF_040650675.1. Lineage (NCBI taxonomy): Bacteria > Bacillati > Actinomycetota > Actinomycetes > Kitasatosporales > Streptomycetaceae > Streptomyces > Streptomyces sp. NPDC048637. Next base: position 186,774 of record NZ_JBEZHQ010000010.1, on the reverse strand, counting down.
GGCTGTGGGACAGCTACTTCGTGATCTGCTACCTGGTCACCACGGGGCTGGTCTTCACCTCCGCCGTGCCGCAGACCGGGCGGCTGATCGCCATCGGCGCGCTGACGCTGATCGTGCCCTGGTACGCGGGCATCGGACGGCCGTTGATGCTCCGTCATGAGAGTGACCGGCGCAACGGGGTCTTCGCCAGCGGGCTGTTCGGGCTGTTCGGGCTCGCCACCGCGGTCGATCTGACCAGCGCGTTCGCGCTGTTCGCGATCGTCCCGATGCTGATGATGAGCCTGGCGACCCGGCCGGCCGTCGTGGCCGGTGTACTCGGCAATCTCGTCCCCGTGACGATGCTGTGGCTGCGGGGCGGCGCCACGGCCCCGCTGATGCTGTTCGTGCTGCTGTCGTCGCTGCTGGGGATCGCCCTGTCCGTGCTCCTCGGGCTGTGGATCAAGCGGGTGGTACGGCAGAACAAGGAGCACGCCGAACTGATCGAGGAGCTGCGGCGGAACCGCGAGCAGGTGGCCCGGCTGTCGCACCAGGCCGGGATCTCCGCCGAGCGCGAGCGGCTCGCGCGGGAGATCCACGACACCCTGGCGCAGAGCCTGACCGGCATCATCAGCCTGGTGCAGGTCGCCGATGCGGAGGTGGAGAGCGCCCCCGCCGTCGCCCGGAAGCACCTCGCGCTGGTCGGGCGGATGGCCAAGGAGAGCCTGGCGGAGGCCCGTGCCTTTGTCGCCGACCGGACGCCCGCCTCGCTGCAGGAGAGTTCCCTGGCGCAGGCGCTGCGGCGGCAGGCGGACGGCCTGGCCGCGCAGACCGGGCTGCTGGCGCGGTTCGCCGTCGAGGGGGACGAGCGTCCGCTGCCGATGGCCGTCAATGTCGTACTGCTGCGGGCCGCGCAGGAAGCCGGCGCCAATGTGCGCAAGCACGCCGACGCCCGCACGGTGGACCTGGTGCTGCGCTACGGCGAGGGGCAGGTCGGGCTCCGGGTCACCGATGACGGCAAGGGGTTCGACACGGCGGAGGCGGAGCGCGGCAGGACGGAGGGCGGCAGAGCGGAGGGCGGCAGGACGGAGGGCGGCAGGACGGAGAGCGGTCAGGACGGGCCGCCCGGCAGCGGGGACGAGGACGGCGGTTTCGGGCTGCGGGGGATGGCGGCCCGGGTGGCGGAGATCGGTGGGGCGATGCGCGTGGTGAGCGAGCCGGGAACGGGCACCGCCTTCGAGGTGAAGGTGCCCTTGGACGGGGCGGCGGGACGGCCGGACGGGCCGTCGGCACCGCGGCCCGAAGCGGCGGGACGGTTGACGGAGGCGGCGGATGACGGAGGCAGCGGATGACGGAGGCGGCGGATGACGGACGTTGAGGGCACGGCGGCGGTGCGGGTGCTGCTCGCGGACGATCATCCCGTCGTCCGCGAGGGCCTGTGCGCCATGCTCGAATCCGACCCGGGCATCGCGGTCGTGGGGCAGGCGGGCTCCGGCGAGGAAGCCGTGACCCTGGCGGAACGGCTGACACCGGACCTCGTGCTGCTCGATCTGCGGATGGGGGCGATGGACGGGGTCGCCGCCACCGGGCACATCCTGCGGCGGTCGCCGCGCACCAAGGTCGTCATCGTCACCACCTACGAGGACGACTCCGACATCCTGCGCGCCGTGGAGGCGGGCGCGGCCGGCTATCTCCTCAAGGGCAGTTCGCGGGCCGAGCTGATCGACGCCGTGCACGGTGCGGCGCGGGGCGCGACCGTGCTGACGCCGTCGCTGGCCCCCAAGCTGTTCCGGGCGCGGGCGGTGGAGGCGCCGCTGCTGTCCGGCCGGGAGTGCGAGGTGCTGCGGCTGGTCAGCCAGGGCCTGACCAATGCCGAGATCGGCCGGCAGCTGTTCATCGGTGAGGCGACGGTCAAGACCCATCTCCTGCGTGCGTTCAAGAAGCTGGAGGTGTCGGACCGGACCGCGGCCGTGATCACGGCGCTGGAGCGCGGCTTGCTGGCGTAACCCCGGCGTCGGGGGCGCCGGATGGCGCGCCGTGCGCTCACGGACGGACGGCGCGGAAGCGGAAGTAGTCGTGTCTGAGGCCGATGTCGGGGGTGCGGAAACCGGCCGCGCGCAGCCGGTCCGGGAGCGTCCCGGGCGGCACCGGGACGTAGGTGTCCCGCAGATGGATGAGGCGGAATCCACGGCTGGCCCGGCCGTCGCAGCCCGCGAAGATGCCGCCCGGCCGCAGCACCCGGAACGCCTCCGCGAAGAGCTGGTCCTGCTGCTGCGGCGACGGCACATGGTGCAGCATCGTGAAGCAGACGACGGCGTCGAAGCGGCCGTCCGGCAACGGCATCGCGCAGCCGTCGCCGTGCACCACGTCGACCCGGTCGCCGTACTCCGCGCGCAGTCGCTCCGCCGACCCCGCGTCGACTTCGAGGACGCTCAGCCGGCCGGCGGCCCGGCGCTCCAGCACCCGCGTCGTGGCACCGTAACCGGGCCCGATCTCCAGTGTTTCGGCGCCCAGTTGTACGTCTTCGAGGGCCCATGGCAGCAGGTCCCGCTCCACCGCGCGGGCCCACATGCGGGAGTTGCACAACCACTGGTGATAGCGATTCATGGTCATGCGACGAGCGTAGGAAGCGGCCGCGGTGACCACCACGCAACAGGGGGACATGTTGTATCGCAGGACGGACAACGGTGAGCGGCCGGCCGGACATGCGGGGCCGGACGGGCACCAGCAGCCGGACGGGCATGCGGGGCCGAGCGGGCATGCGGAGCCGGCCAAGCAGGTGGCGCCGCCCGGGCCCCCCGCCGGGGCGGCCGTCGTTGTCGGGAGCTTCGCGATGGGACGGGGGCAGTGGTTCGCCCGCCATCGTCATGAGCACCATCAACTGGCCTGGGCGCGGCGGGGAGTTCTGGCCGTACGGGCCGCCGGGACCACCTGGGTGCTGCCCCCGTCCATGGCACTGTGGATCCCGGCCGGAGTCCCGCACGCCACCGGCGCCGCGGGCCCGGCCCTCTTCCGGAGCCTGTACTTCCTCCCGGACCGCTGCCCGGTCGGCTGGTCGGCGCCCACCGTCGTCGGTGTCTCCGCACTGCTGCGCGAGCTGATTTCGTATCTGTCGGACGGCACGCTGGCCCCGGCGCCGCGCGAACGCGCCGAGGCCGTGGTCCTCGATCAGCTGCGGCCGGTGTCGGTGGCCACGGTGCAGGCGCCGATGCCGCACGACCCGCGGGCGCGCCGGGTCGCGGAGGCGCTGCGCGCCGACCCTTCGGACGGGCGGACGCTGGCGGAGTGGGGCACCCGGGTGGGCGCGAGCGGCCGGACGCTGGCCCGGGCGTTCGTGACGGACACCGGTATGCCGTACGGGCAGTGGCGCACCCGGATCCGGCTGCAGGCGGCAATGCCGCTGCTGGCCGGCGGCGCGACGGTGGCGGCGGTGGCGGCGCGGGTGGGCTATGCCTCCCCGAGTGCCTTCGTCGCGGCCTTCCGGCGGGCGGTCGGGGTGCCGCCGGGCGCGTACTTCGCCCCTTAGCCGGCGGGCTCCGGCCTCCAGGGCGGCGCGGCCCTCCACGGCTCCGCGCCCCGGCCTTCGGTGCCTCCGGCCTCCGGACCGGCCCGTTCCCGCCTCAGGCCCCGCCCGTCCCCCTGCCGTTCCCGCGTCAGGCCCCGCCCGTCCCCCCTGCCGTCCCCACCGTCGCCCGCGCGGTCACCCGTCCCCCAGCCGGGCCCGGTCCGCTGCCGCTCTGCCCTGGTGCCAGCCGTCGGCGTCGCGGACGCCGCGGAGGCGGACCGGGGCGGTGTCGGGGAAGAGGGCGCCGGTGGTCTGCTCGACGGCGAGGGCGCGGGCGGCGAGGACCGGGAGGAGGTCGGGGGCCGTGGGGGCGGACTCGGCGGTGGCGGCAGCCGTGGCGGCGGCGGTGGCCGCTGCCAGCCGGTCGCGGATGCGGTCGGCGTACCCGACGAGGAAGGTCTGGCGGAAGTCCCGGGTGCGGCGGGAGCGGCCGCGGGCGACGGGGGCGCCGCCCTGCTCCTTGAGAGTGTGGTGGTGGGCGTCGCCCGCGCGGCTCATGGCGGCGGTGGCCTGGAGCAGCAGCGAGGTGTAGAGCATCTCGGCCGACTCCAGGTCGGGTGCGAAGCCGACGAGGGTGGAGAAGCCCACGTCGGCGGCCCAGACAGCCTGGCAGCGGTTGGCGGCCGCGACCGCGTCGAGGAGCAGCGCCTTGGCCTGTTCGTAGGGGCCCTCGATGCCGATACGGACCGCTGACGGGCCGTCGGTCCGGCCGCCCGGGGAGCCGTCCGCGCGGTCGAGGAGCGCCTCGTCGATGCTGTGCCGGGCCATCAGCTCCTGTGCCTTGGCGGACAGCGCCTCGGCCTCCTCGGCGTAGTCGGTCGCCTCGGCCTTGGCGAGCAGACCGCGGATCCGCCCGAGGGCCCGTACCGCGGCGGCGTCGGCGGGTCCGCTCCTGCCGCCGGCCTGCGGCGGGGCCGGCAGCGGGGTGATGCGGGGCAGCCGGGCGAGCACGCGCAGCGCCGCCAGCACCTCGTACACGGTCTCGAAGCGGGAGGCGCGGCGGCGCCGGGCCAGGGCGTCGAGGTAGCCGGTGTCGGCGGGCCACCAGACCTCGGCGCCGAGGTGCCGCAGCTGCTCGGCCCAGCGTGGGTCCGGAGCCGGGCGCGTGGCCGGCGGCCGGGCCGCCTCGGCCGCGATGGCGTCGACGACCAGCGCCACGAGGGCGGCATCGGAGGTCTCGCGCCGTACGATCCGCGCCAGGTCGGCGGGCTGCCAGCCGCCCGTCCAGCACTGCCGCACGCCCGCCACGGCGGCCTCGACCACCGCGGCGCTCACCGCCTCCCGGCTGGCCTCGGCCGCGGCCAGCATCGAGGCGCCCGCCTCCAGGGCGTCCTCGGCCTGCTCGCCGTCCGGCGCGTAGCGGACGCTGCCGAGCACCTGCCCGACCAGTTCACCGGCCGACGGCGACGGCCCGCCGCGCCCTTTTCCTCCGCGCTCACTCACCCGTTCACTGTACGGAGGGCCCGGCCGCACCCTTCCGGGAGGCGGCCGGGGAGGAGCAGCGGCGGGAGGAGCAGCGGCGGGAGGAGCAGCGGCGGGAGGAGCAGCGGCGGGAGGAGCAGCGGCGGGAGGGGCGGCGGTGGGAGGGGCCCCGCTTCAGAGCCCCACGTTCCGGGCGGTCACTGCACCGCGCTGCCGGCCACCCACTGCGACCAGTCCATGTTCCAGCCGTTCAGGCCGTTGTCCGGCTTGACGTTCTGGTCGGGGGAGTTGACGACGTCGACCACGTCACCGGTCTGCGAGTGGTCGAAGAACCAGGCGCCATCCGTCTTGGGGTCCTTGGCGCCCTTGGCGTCCTCCAGGCCGATGCAGCCATGGCTGGTGTTGGCCTTGCCGAAGATGCCCTTGCCCCAGTAGTTGCCGTGGATGAAGGTGCCGGAGCCCGTCAGGCGCATGGCGTGCGGCACGTCGGGGATGTCGTACTCGCCCTTGCCGTTGTGCTTCTTGAAGCCGACCGTCGAGCCGTTCATCCGGGTCTGCTTGAACCGCTCGGAGATGACCATCTTGCCGTTGTAGGTGGCGTGCTCTTCGCTGCCGGCCGAGATCGGAATGGTCTTGATGGTCCGGCCGTCGCGCACCACGGTCATCTCGTGCGCCTTGGTGTCGACGGTGCTGATCTGCGAGTGACCGACCTGGAAGCTGACGGTCTTGTTCTGGATGCCCTTGACGCCCGGCGAGGCCTCGACGCCGTCCAGGCCGAGCTCCATGGTGACCGTGGAGTTCGCCTTCCAGTACTTCTGGGGGCGGAAGTCCAGCCGCTTGTCGTTGAACCAGTGGCCGACGACCTTCTGGTTGCTGCTCGACGCGACCTTGATCGCGGACTCGACGTCCGCCTTGTTCTTGACCGGCTTGTCGAAGTTGATCGACACCGGCATGCCGACGCCGACGGTCGAACCGTCCTCCGGCGTGAAGTTTCCGATGAAGCTGTTCGCCGGGGCGACGGTGGTGAAGCTGGAGTTCTCCACCGCCTTACGCCCCTGGGAGTCCACCGCATGCGCGGTGACCTTGTACTTCGTCGAGCGGTCCAGCGGCTGGTCCGGCTTCCAGGAGCTGCCGTCGGCGGAGAGCGTGCCGTCCACCGTCTGCTTGGACTCGGCCGAGGTCATGGTGACGTCGGTGAGTTTTCCGTCGCTGACCGTGACACCCGCGTCACTGTTGAGGCCCGTGTCGGTGGCGCCGTCCTCCGGGAGGATCGTGATCTTGGCGTCGGAGGCGTCCTTGGCCGCCGCCTCGTCCACCTGCCGGCTGTTCTCGTGCCAGGCGGCGTCAGCACCGTCATGACCTCGGTCAGCCGCACTGCTGCCACCACACGCCGCAAGCGTGAGTACGCCCCCGAGCAGCGCGGCGCTGGCTATGAGGCCCTTCCGGCGCTTGCTGTCCGTCATCACACGCATCTCCATTACTGCCGATTTCGCACGTTCCCCGAGCGAGCAGCCAACTGAACGCTGGCTCATATGGACGCTGGCATTCCGGCCGACGCCATAGGAACGCCTTTTCCGTTTCACCCGTTCCATGCCTCCACAAAGTGTGGGGAAGGCCACTTGTTGCCCACATCGGTCAAACGGTGATCACATGGCGCAGATGCACCGACCACGTAGTCGGCCCCCGCACGGCGGGCAGCCGTGCGGGGGCCGTGGCCATCGGGGGTGCCGGTCAGCCCTCCCCGTCCGCGTCATCCGCCAGATCCCACTCCGCCGCATCCCACTCGGCATCGGGGTCGTAGTCGGTCAGCTCCTCGCTGCTCCAGGAGGCCTGCGCGAGTTCGGTGCCCGGCACCTTGGTGACGAGGTCGAACGGGTCGATCAGATGGGCCAGCGCCTCCGCCGGGTCCTCCCGGACCGTCTCCAGTGACTGTCTGCGCTCCTCGTCGGGCAGCGAGGAGTCCCCTTCGATGTGACCGACGGCGGCGCCGGTCAGCCGGCGGGCGTCGGTGACCTCCATGATCAATTCGACATGAAGGCGCACAAAACGTGATGTCTCACCATTGCTCATAGCACGGAGGTTAGGCATGGACGGGTCCCGACTTCCCCGCGACCCGCGGCGGTCACTAACATCTGCGATCAACGGCCAAATTGCCGAACCCACAAGGGGGATCGCTTCCGTGACCGCACGACGACCACTACTGACCGCCGCAGCCGCGGGATCGGTGCTGTTCGCCCTGTGGTTCGTGCCTTCCGCCAATGCGACCGCCGGGCATGACGGTGCGACAGATTCCGCGCTGCGGGTGGCGCCCGCACCGGCCGGACCGGGCCCGGCCGACCGCACGGTCGGAGCGCAGGACACCGGCGGCCGGTCCACGACGGCCACCCCGGACGACGGCCGCCCCGCCGGCACGGGCACCGGCACGGGCACGGGCAGCGGCCCCGGCGCCGACGGCCGCCCCGCCGGCACCCCGCGCTTCCTCGCCGACACCGGCAGCCCGGACACCACGCCCTACGTGATCGGCGGCGCCGCCTGTCTCGCGCTCGGCGCCGGCCTGGTCAGCTACTCCGTCCGCCACACCCGCGACGAGGCCGTCTGAGACCGGACGGCGCCCCGGCAGCCGTTACGCCAGTGCGCCGGTGACCGGCTCCACGGCCGCCACCAGCTTCCCGGCCCGTACGAACGCATACGCGCTCTCCAGGTCCGGCGCCAGGAAGCGGTCCTCGCCCGGCCCCTGGATGCCCGCACCGCGCACCGCGTCCAGTACGGCGCGGGTGGCGGGGGCCGGCGTCAGGCCCTCGCGCATCTCGATGGCCCGGGTCGCCGCATAGAGCTCGACGGCGATGATCCGGGTCAGGTTGTCGACCGCGGTGCGCAGCTTGCGCGCCGCCGACCAGCCCATCGAGACATGGTCCTCCTGCATCGCGGAGGACGGGATGGAGTCCACCGAAGCGGGCGCGGCCAGCCGCTTCAGCTCGCTGACCAGCGCGGCCTGGGTGTACTGGGCGATCATCAGGCCGGAGTCGACGCCCGGGTCACCGGCCAGGAAGGCGGGCAGCCCGTGCGAACGGTTCTTGTCCAGCAGCCGGTCCGTACGGCGCTCCGCGATCGAGCCGAGGTCGGCCGCGGCGATGGCCAGGAAGTCCAGGACGTAGGCGACCGGGGCGCCATGGAAGTTGCCGTTGGACTCGACCCGGCCGTCCGGCAGCACCACCGGGTTGTCGACCGCGGCGGCCAGTTCACGGTCCGCGACGAGCCGGGCGTGGTCGAGGGTGTCCCGGCCGGCGCCGGCGACCTGCGGGGCGCAGCGGATGGAGTAGGCGTCCTGGACGCGCGGGGCGTCGTCCTGGTGGTGACCGGTGAAGCCCGAACCCGCGAGCACCTTGGCCATGTTGGCGGCCGAGGCGGCCTGCCCGGGGTGCGGGCGGATGGCATGCAGCTCGGGCGCGAGGACCTTGTCCGTGCCGAGCAGCGCCTCCAGGGAGAGGGCCGCGGTGATGTCCGCCGAGGTGAACAGCCGGGCGAGGTCCGCGCAGGCCATCACGAGCATGCCGAGCATGCCGTCGGTGCCGTTGAGGAGGGCCAGGCCCTCCTTCTCGCGCAGTTCGACGGGCTCGATACCGTGCGCGGCCAGCAGCTCAGCGGCCGGCCGGACGACGCCGTCGGGGCCTTCCGCGTCGCCCTCGCCCATCAGTGCCAGCGCACAGTGCGAGAGCGGCGCGAGGTCGCCGGAGCAGCCGAGCGAACCGTATTCGTGGACGACGGGCGTGATGCCGGCGTTGAGGAGGGCGGCCATCGTCTCGACGACGAGCGGGCGGACGCCGGTGCGCCCGGAGGCGAGCGTCTTCAGCCGCAGGAACATCAGCGCACGGACGACCTCCCGCTCGACCCGCGGGCCCATACCGGCCGCGTGCGAGCGGACGATGTTGCGCTGGAGCTGTACGCGCAGCTCGGGGCTGATGTGGCGGACGGCGAGGGCACCGAAGCCGGTGGAGACGCCGTAGACGGGGTCGGGCTTGGCGGCGAGTTCGTCGATGAAGGCGCGGGAGGTGGCGACGGCCGCGAGGGCTTCCTCGGACAGCTCGATCCGGGCCGCGCCGCGAGCCACCGCGATGACGTCCTGTGCGGTGGTGCCGGACGTCCCCAGCACCACAGTGTGCATATCCATATTCAGGCACCCTAGAGACTGAATCGCCGGATGTCACCACCGGATTTCGGGATCACCCCTTACCGATCTCCGCAACGGACCCGCATCTCCGTACGGGCAGACCCCCTCACCTCCGGAAGCGCCGGCGCTCCGGCCCCGACCGCCGGTCCGGTGCGTCCGCGAGCCGGACGACCGGATCGTCCTTGCCACCGTGCCGCCCGGCGATCACCGGCTCGCCCGACCGGGCCGCCTTGGCCTTGTACTGCGCGGCGTCCGCGAGCCGGAAGAGCCGGCGGGCGCTGCGCACCGGGCCGATCGGATCGCCGGTCGAGGCGACCCCGACCGCGACCCCCTCGCCGAGGTCCAACTCCCCCGCCCGGTCGCACAGTTCACCGGCCACCTTGACCACCTCGTCGGCCGGCGGCCCCACCGCCAGCAGACAGAACTCATCGCCGCCGAGCCGGGCGGCGAGGGTGCCCGGCAGCATCGCGCCGCACAGCGACAGCACCGAACCGAAGCGCTCCAGCAGACGGTCGCCGACCGCATGGCCGCGCGAGTCGTTCACCCGCTTCAGCCCGTTGAGGTCGCAGACCACCAGGCTGACCACCACCTCGTCCCTGCGGTGCAGCTCCAGCGCCTCGTCCAGCCGCATATCGACGGCACGGCGGTTGGCGAGGCCGGTCAGGGCGTCGGTGAAGGCCAGCCGGCGGGCCTCCGCCAGCCGCTCGGTCTGCGCGATCCCGGCGGCCGTCACGGCGGCGAGCACACTCGCGAAGTCGGCGTCCGTCCGGCCGAAGACCGGCTCCCCCGTACGCCGCGCCACATACAGCTCACCCCAGGCCCGGCCGTGCAGCACGATCGGCGCGACCACACAGCAGCCCCGGCCGCGGCGGCGCAGCGCGGCCATCCGCTGGCGGTTGCCGCCGCCACCGCCGGCCGGCCCCTCCTCCGCCGCCCCGGACACCGGGCTGCCGTGCGGCCCTTCGGCGGTCTCCACCCAGGCACTGGGCTCGCCGCCGCCCGCCCACTGCTCGTGCAGAAAGCCGACGATCTCCGGGAATTCATGGACGGGGTAGCTCTCGTCGTCCGGGAACTCCTCCTCACCCTCGGCGAGTTCGCCCGTATTGACCAGCACCCGCAGTTTCCCCAGCTCGCGCTCCCATTTGGAGATCGCCGCGAAGGAGCCGCCCAGGGCCTGGCGCACCCCCTGCGCCGCGGCGTGCGCCGATTCGCGCGGCGTGTGCGCGGCCGCCATCGCCTGCGCCAGCTCCACGACTGCCCGCAGCCTCGCATCGCCCTCGCCCGTCACCGGATCCTCGCATTCCGTCACCGTGAGCACGCTCTGTACTACAGCGTAGGAATGTTTAACCCCTTTCGCCCCTTTCCGTGCGCGATCGACACCCGGGCGTTATGCGCGTCGTTCCTGGTCGGGAGGTCAGGGAGGGGATGCGGGCGAGGCCTTACGGTGAGTGACCACGGCGGGGTCCGCCGGCACGCACGGTGCACAGGCGGGCGCCCTGCCCCGGCCCCTCCCGGTTCACTCCCCGGGCCACTCCGGATCCCGCTTCTCGTTGAAGGCCGCCACACCCTCCGCCCGGTCCCCGGAGAAGGCCACACTGCGCCAGGCACCGTCCTCCACCTCCAGGCCGGCCCGCAGGTCCAGCCCGTGCCCCAGCCGCATGGCGCGCTTGGCGGCCCGCAGGCCGACCGGCGAGTGACGGGCGATCCGGGCCGCCAGCTCCAGCGCCTCGACCCGGTCCTGTCCGTCCGCCGCCAGCTGGTCCACCAGGCCCAGCTCCGCGGCCTCGGGCGCCGGCACCCGCCGCGCGGTGAACACCAGCTCGGCCGCCCGCGCCGCACCCACCCGGCGCGGCAGCAGCTGCGTGCCCCCACCGCCCGGGATGACCCCCACCGACACCTCCGGCAGGCCGACCACGGCCGTACCGTCGGCGACGATCAGATCGCAGGCCAGCGCCAGTTCGAAGCCGCCGCCGAGCGCGAAGCCGTGCACCGCGGCGATGGTGGGCACCGGCAGTTCCAGTACGCCCGTGTAGGCGGCGCGGGTGTGCGGGCGCTGGCGCATCAGGTCCGCGTCCGTGAAGGAGTTGCGCTCCTTGAGGTCGGCGCCCACACAGAACGCCCGCTCATGGGTGGAGCTGAGGACCACCGCCCGTACGGAGCGGTCCGCGGCCAGCTCGGCGCAGGCCTGCGCCAGGCTGTCGGCCATGGCCGTCGAGACGGCGTTCATGGCCTTGGGGCGGTCCATGATCAGCTCCGCCACGAAACCGTGCCGCTCGATGGCGACCCAGCCGTCCGCACCGAACCGTTGCCGTTGCCGTTGCATACAGCCCTCCCTGTTAACGGTCGTTGACCTGACGGGGGGATCATGTCAGGTGGGGGCCCGGAGGGACAGGACGGGTTTTCGGCTGTGGACGGGCGGGGGCGGCGCGGCACCGGCCCGGGGACTGCTGCCCCGTTCAGGGCCGGTGGTCACCCGCCGGAGGTAGGCGACCGCTGCCCCGTCAGTCGCGTCGGCTCAGCAGCCACGGCTCGACGACACCCAGACCGCGCACCGGCCGCTGCCACATCGGCTGCAGGGCGAACCGGTACGCCGGGGGCGGGGCGCCGGTGCCCTCCTCGGCCGCCTTCTCCGCCGCCGCGGCGTCGGCCTCGGAGACCGGCGCTTCGCCGATCCGGCCCAGCTCCTCGGCGAACGCCTGGTCCACCAGCACGGTGTCCTTCGGCGCTATCGACGTGAGGCGGCTGGCGAGGTTGACGGTCGTACCGAACACATCGCCCATCCGGGTCGTGACCGTGCCGAAGGCGATACCGACCCGCAGCTCCGGCATCGTCTCGTCGTGCGCCATGGTCTCGATCAGCCGCAGCCCGATCTCGGCGGCGATGCCGGCGTCGTCGGCGGCGAAGAGGACCTCGTCGCCGAGGGTCTTGATGAGCCGGCCGCCGTGCGCGGCCACCAGGTCCGAGCAGGTGGTCTCGAACGCCTCCACCAGCTCGCCCAGCTCCTCCTCCTCCAGGCGGCGGGTCAGCCGGGTGAAGCCCACCAGGTCGGCGAAGCCGACGGCGAGGCGGCGGTCGACCATTTCGGCGTCGTCCTGGGCCCGGACGACCCGGCCGGTGGCGGCGGCGAGCTGACGCCGCCAGACGTAGACGAGGAACTCCTCCAGCTCGGGGAGCAGCAGCTCGACCAGCGGATAGGTGATCTCCGTACGGGTCAGGCCGGAGTCCTGGGGCTCGGTGAGGCCCTCCAGGAAGGAGTCGATCTGCCAGTCGGCCAGACGGGCGGTGGTCTGGCCCGTGGACCGGGCGACCTGGATGGCCATGGCCTCGCTCAGCAGACCCGCCTCGACGAGACCGGCGAGGCGGCGCAGGGCCAGCACATCGGCCTCGGTGAGGGCCTTGACCTGGCCGATGTCGGCGAAGCCCATGGCCCGCCAGAAGCGGGCCGCGAGGTCCATGGAGACACCGGCGCCGCGGGCCGCCTGGAACGGCGTGTAGCGGCGGTCGGCGCCGAGGATGAGTTGTTCGAGGCGGACGGCGATGTTGTTCTCGTCGCCCTCGTCCCCGGCCCCTGGGGGGTCGCTGACGGGGACGTCGCTCACGGCATCATCCTCGGTGTCCATGTCGCGCGGGGCGGCGCCCGAGTCGTCGGCGGTCACCGGCCGCTCCCTGTCCGATCCCTGCGCACTGCCCTTCCGATCACTGCTCGCCGGTGGTCCGCTCCCTGGCGGACCGCCTCAACGATACGGCAGGTGTGCTCTGGCTCACTCTCACATGTCGGCTCTGACCAAGGAAGAGGCGGGTATACGTCGGCGCGGCGGGTGCCGTGGTACAGGGGCGGTCCGGGCGTCCGGACCCGGTGTGCGTGGCGCGTCCGGCCTCACGGTTCCGGGGAGTCGTCGCCCTCGGGGCCCTGGGGCGCCGCGGGCCGCAGGTGGACGATGTCGCCCGCGCCCACCGGCTGCTGTACGCCGTTCGCGGTGGCCAGGACCAGGCGGCCGTCGCCGTCGATGGCCACGGCCTCGCCGGTGAGGGCGGTGTCGCCGGGGAGTTCGGCGCGTACGGAGCGGCCCAGGGTGGCGCAGCCTGCCGCGTAGGTCTCCTGGAGGCGGCTGGCCTCGGGGTCACCGTCGGCGGACTGCCAGGTGGTGTACCAGCGCTCCAGGGAGCGGAGGACGGCGCGCAGCAGCGGGTCACGGTCGGTGGTGCGGGCGCCGGCCAGGGCCAGGGAGCCGGCGGTGGGCACGGGGAGTTCGTCGGCGGTGAGGGAGACATTGAGGCCGATGCCGACGACGACGCCCGGCCCGGCCCGCTCGGCGAGGATGCCGCCCACCTTGCGTTCGGTGGCGCCGGCGGTCCCCTCCGGGCCGGCGTCACCGGACTCCTCGGGGAAGGTGACCAGGATGTCGTTGGGCCACTTGAGGGCCGTGTCGATACCGGCGGTCTGGGAGAGGGCGGTGGCGGTGGCGACTCCGGCGAGCAGCGGGAGCCAGCCCCAGCGTTCCACGGGGACGCGGGGCGTGAGGTAGACGGAGAAGAAGAGGCCGGAGCGCGGGGGCGCCGCCCAGGTGCGGTCGAGGCGGCCGCGGCCGGCGGACTGTTCCTCGGCCACCAGGATGGCTCCCTCGGCCTCCCCTTCGGCCGCCCGGGCCGCCAGGTCGGTGTTGGTGGAGCCGGTGGCAGGGACGACGTCCAGGGCGGTCCAGAGCGCGCCGGGGCGCACCAGGGCGCGGCGCAGTGCCGCGGCGTTCAGCGGGGGGCGGCCCAGGTCGCTCCATCGGCCGGCATCTTTGTCCCGGTTTCCCGGTGGTTGAGGCGTCATGGGACCAGCCTAGGTGTGGTCAACGACGCAGTGCCGCTGAGCAGTCCCGCCGATACGCTACGAATCGGTAGCCAAACCCGTACCACCCTCAGTACGAGCACCAGTCCAGGACGAGCAGGAGCCGCATCCCGATGTCCGAGCCGGAAGCAAACATCCACACCACCGCGGGCAAATTGGCGGATCTGCAGCGACGGGTCGAAGAAGCCACGCATGCCGGTTCCGCCCGTGCAGTGGAAAAGCAGCATGCGAAGGGGAAGTTGACGGCGCGTGAGCGCATCGATCTGCTGCTGGACGAGGGCTCGTTCGTCGAGCTGGACGAGTTCGCGCGGCACCGGTCGACCAACTTCGGAATCGAGAAGAACCGTCCGTACGGGGACGGCGTCGTCACCGGTTACGGCACCGTCGACGGGCGGCCGGTGTGCGTCTATTCGCAGGACTTCACGATCTTCGGCGGGTCGCTGGGTGAGGTCTACGGCGAGAAGATCGTCAAGGTGATGGACTTCGCGCTGAAGAACGGGTGCCCGGTCGTCGGGATCAATGACGGCGGCGGGGCCCGGATCCAGGAGGGCGTGGCCGCGCTCGGTCTGTTCGCGGAGATCTTCCGGCGCAATGTGCATGCGTCGGGTGTGGTGCCGCAGATCTCGCTGATCGTCGGGCCCTGTGCGGGTGGCGCGGTGTACTCCCCCGCCATCACCGACTTCACGGTCATGGTCGACCAGACCTCGCACATGTTCATCACCGGTCCTGACGTCATCAAGACGGTCACGGGTGAGGACGTCGGCTTCGAGGAGCTGGGCGGCGCCCGGACGCACAACACCACCTCGGGTGTGGCGCACCACATGGCGGGCGACGAGAAGGACGCCATCGAGTACGTCAAGGGGCTGCTGTCCTACCTGCCGTCCAACAACCTCTCCGAGCCGCCGGCCTTCCCGGAGGAGGCGGACCTGGAGACCTCGGACACCGACCGCGAGCTGGATGTCCTGATCCCGGATTCGGCCAACCAGCCGTACGACATGCATACCGCGATCGAGCACGTCCTGGACGACCACGAATTCCTGGAGACCCAGCCGCTGTTCGCGCCGAACATCCTGACCGGCTTCGGGCGGGTCGAGGGGCATCCGGTGGGCATCGTCGCGAACCAGCCGATGCAGTTCGCCGGCTGCCTCAACATCGACGCGTCGGAGAAGGGCGCCCGCTTCGTGCGGACCTGCGATGCGTTCAACATCCCGGTGATCACCTTCGTGGACGTGCCGGGCTTCCTGCCGGGCACGGACCAGGAGTACGACGGGATCATCCGGCGCGGCGCCAAGCTGATCTACGCCTACGCCGAGGCGACGGTCCCGCTGATCACGGTCATCACGCGTAAGGCGTTCGGCGGCGCGTACGACGTCATGGGCTCCAAGCACCTGGGGGCGGACCTCAACCTGGCCTGGCCGACCGCGCAGATCGCCGTCATGGGCGCGCAGGGCGCGGTCAACATCCTGCACCGCCGCACGCTGGCCGCGATCGAGGACCCGGCCGCGCAGGACGAGCGGCGCCAGGAGCTGATCCAGGAGTACGAGGACACCCTGCTCAACCCGTACGTCGCGGCCGAGCGCGGCTATGTCGACGCGGTGATCATGCCGTCCGAGACGCGCCGGCACATCGTCCGCGGGCTGCGCACGCTGCGCAACAAGCGCGAGGCGCTGCCGCCGAAGAAGCACGGCAACATCCCGCTCTGACCGGCAGAACCAGCGGAACCAGCGAAGGGAGCCGTTCTCCATGATCAAGGTCGTACGGGGCAATCCCACCCCTGAGGAGCTGGCCGCCGCACTGGCGGTGGTACAGGCCCGCGCGGCGGCCGCCGCTGCCGTCGCGCCCGGAAAAGCGGATCACGGCACCGAGTGGTCGGACCCCGCGTCCACGGTTCCGGCGCGGTCCCGTATGCCGCATCCGGGGCCGCGGGCCTGGCGGACGAGTTACTGGCCGCACTGACGGGCTGACGTCGCGTGGCCACCGGGCCCCGCCGGGTCGGTGCATAGTGCATTGACTAGTCCTTTGCGCCCGTGGCGCCTGAGTACGCGTACTCAGGCGCCACGGGCGCGACGGGCTCAGGATCGATACATGCTGTGGTCAGATCCGCCCGATGAGCCTCCTGAGGAGCTGCGCGATGTGCAGGCCAAGCTCCACCGGATGGGCATTGTGCTGGCCGTGGCCGTGGTGGTGCTGATGGTCCTGCTCGCGGGGAGATAGCCGTCCCGCAGGCGGCGGAATCACCGTTCCCGCACACGGAGAGGCGACGCTCACAGTTCCCGGCTGCAACCGCTCGCGCCGAATTTGCCTCTTTCCCTCTCGACAGCTCAATTCGGGCGGTCGGCCGCCAAGGCGGCAGCCGGACGGGAGTGGGAGAGCCATGAACAGGCCGCTGAGGCATATAGCCGTCTTCTGCGGGGTGCTGGTGCTGGCACTGCTGGCCCGCGCGACATGGGTCCAGTTCGTCCAGGGTGAAGAGCTCGCCAACGACCCGAACAACCGCCGCGTCAAGATCGAGGCGTTCTCCTACCCGCGCGGCAACATCATCGTCGGCGGCCAGCCGGTCACCGGCTCGGTGGCGACCTCCGGTGACTTCAAGTACAAGCGGACGTACAAGGACGGTCCGATGTACGCGCCGATCACCGGGTTCGCCTCCCAGGCCCAGGGGACGTCCTTCCTGGAGGGCATCTACAACAAGGTGCTCAGCGGCAAGGACGACCGGCTCGCCCTCAAGAACGCCAAGGACATCCTGACCGGCGAAAAGCCGCGCGGCGGCGATGTGATCACCACCATCGACCCCAAGGCGCAGAAGGCCGCGTACAAGGCCCTGACCGACCTCAACGCCAAGGGTGCGGTGGTCGCGCTCGACCCGCGCGACGGCAAGGTCCTCGCGCTCGCCTCCACCCCCTCCTACGACCCGTCGGCCTTCACCGGCATCTCCAACGCCGAAGGCCGGAAGTTCAAGGCGCTGGACGCCGACAAGAGCAAGCCGCTGAGCAACCGGGCACTGCGCGAGACCTTCGCCCCCGGCTCCACCTTCAAGATCCTCACCGCGGCGGCGGCCCTGGAGCACGGCGTGGTCTCCGACATCAACGCGTCGTCGGGTGCGGCCGCCCCGTACCAGCTGCCGCAGAGCACCACGAAGATCGGGAACGATGTCGCGGGTGCGCCCTGTGACAAGGCCTCGCTGAAGACCGGTATGCAGTGGTCGTGCAACAACGTCTTCCTCGACACCGCGCTGAAGGTCGGCAAGGACAAGATGCGCGAGACCGCCGAGAAGTTCGGCTTCAACGCCAATGTCTACGACGAGGACTTCGGGGACCTGCTGGCCACCAAGAGCCTCTACCCGAAGGAGCTCGACAAGCCGCAGACCGCGCTGACCGGTATGGGCCAGGGCAGCCTCACCAGCACGCCGATGCAGATGGCGATGGTGGCCGCCGGCCTGGCGAACGACGGCAAGGTGATGATGCCGCACCTCGTCGACGAGGTGCGCGGCTCCGACCTGTCGACGATCGAGAAGATCGAGCCGAAGATGATGTCCCAGGCCGTCTCCGCCGACACCGCGAAGAAGGTGCAGGAGATGATGGAGTACACCGTCAACGAGGGCACCGCCAAGAAGGCCGCGATCGACGGGGTGACCGTCGGCGGCAAGACCGGCACCGCCCAGCACGGCGCGAACGTCAACGACGAGCGCCCCTACGCCTGGTTCGTCTCCTACGCCAAGCAGAGCGACGGCAGCTCCCCGGTGGCGGTCGCCGTCTTCGTCGACCCCAAGGACATGGACATCCCCCGGTCGGAGATCGCCGGCGGCAAGCTGGGCGGGCCGATCGCGAAGGCGGTCATGGAGGCCGTGCTCAAGAAGTAGCCGGGCGCCGCGCCGGCGCCGGGGGCTCCGTACGATGGCGGGCATGACCGAAGAGTCCCGCCCCCGCCGTCTCGTCCTCGCCTCCCAGTCCCCCGCCCGGCTGGCCCTGCTGCGCCAGGCCGGGCTGGCCCCCGAGGTGATCGTCAGCGGCGTCGATGAGGATGCGCTCACCGCTGCCACGCCCGGTGAGCTGGCCCGGGTGCTGGCCGAGGCGAAGGCCGACGCGGTCGCCGCCCGCCCGGGGGCCGCCGGTGCCCTGATCGTCGGCTGTGACTCGGTCCTGGAGCTGGACGGGCGGGCGCTCGGCAAGCCCGCCGACGCCGAGGACGCCACCGCCCGCTGGAAGTCCATGCGCGGCCGCTCCGGCGTCCTGCAGACCGGCCACTGCGTCATCGACACCGCGACCGGCCGCCGGGTGGCCGCCACCGCCTCGACCACGGTCCGCTTCGGCGAACCGTCCGACGCGGAGATCGCCGCCTACGTCGAGAGCGGCGAACCGCTCTTCGTCGCGGGTGCCTTCACCCTCGACGGCCGCTCCGCCCCCTTCATCGACGGCATCGACGGCGACCCCGGCAATGTCATCGGCCTCTCCCTGCCGCTGCTGCGCCGGCTGCTCGCCGACCTGGACGTGGCGATCACCGAGCTGTGGACCTGAGCGTCGCCCCCGGCGCCGGGCGGCCCGCGGCGGGATGCAGCCACCGGCGGTAAAGGCCGGAAAGGGCGCACGTCCGGCCTCTACGCTGCCCCCATGCCCACAGTTGTCGAACTGATCAGCTACCCCGTCAAGGGCTGCGCCGGCGTCCCGGCGGCCGAGGCGGAACTCACCCCGGCCGGCCTCCGCCACGACCGCACTTTCCTGGTCGTCGGCCCCGGAGGCGTCTTCCGGAGCCAGCGCAAGGATCCCCGGCTGGCGGTGGTCCGGCCGGAGGTCAGCGCCGACGGGGCGCGCCTCACCCTGCACGCGCCGGGCAGCGCCCCCCTCCGTCTGGACATCGACTTCGGCACCGGCTCGGCGGCCCGGTCCGAGGTCGGGATGTTCGGAGCGCCGTACCGCGCGGTCGACCAGGGGGACGGGGCGGCCGGCTGGCTGTCCGAAGTCCTGGGCGCGGAGAGCCGGCTGGTGCGCGTACCGCCGGAGCACGACCGGGTGACGGACGGGCTGACCCCCGGCACCTCCGGCTTCGCCGACAGCAGCCCGCTGCACGTCCTCTCCCTGGCCACCCTCGACGACCTCAACCGCCGGATCGCCGCCGCCGGCCGCCCACCGGTCCCGATGGACCGTTTCCGGCCCAATCTCGTGGTGGACGGGTGGGACGCACCGGCGACCGAGGACCGGGCGCGACGCGTCACCGTCGGCGGCGGTGTGCTGGGCTTCGCCAAGCTCGCCATCCGCTGCGCGGTCACCCTCGTCGACCAGCGGACAGGCGGCAAGGCGGGGCCCGAGCCGCTGCGCACGCTCGCCTCGTACCGGCGGGTGCCCGAGGGCGGGGTGGCGTTCGGGTCGAAGTTCTCGGTGCTGGAGACCGGAAAGCTCGCGGTGGGCGACGCATTCGAGGTCACCGAGTGGGGAACCGATTGATCCGAAACGACTCGATCGCCCTGATCGACACCATCGTGAGGAGTCCGCACCATGCCGAAGATCCTGCTGATCGCCGGTGACGCCACCGAGGACCTGGAGTTCTTCTACCCCTACCAGCGGCTGCTGGAAGAGGGGTACGAGCCCCGGATCGCGGCCCTCTCGCGAAAGAAACTCCAGTTCGTCGTCCATGACTTCGTCGACAACTTCGACACCTACGTGGAGCGCGAGGGCCACTCCTGGCCGTCCGACCTCGCGCTGTCCGAGGTCGATCCGGCCGACTACGCGGCCCTGGTGCTCCCCGGCGGCCGGGCACCCGAATACCTCCGCAACGACGCCGACTACCGACGCGTCGTCACCCACTTCTTCGACGCCGACAAGCCCGTCGCCCACATCTGCCACGCGGCCATCTCGCTGGCCCCGCTGGGTGTCCTCAAGGGCCGCCGCACCTCCGCCTACCCGGCCTGCGCACCGGACGTGGAGATGGGCGGCGGCATCTACGTCGACGGCGCGGCAGTGGTCGACGGCAAGGTCGTCTCGGCCCGCGCCTGGAACGACCACCCCGAGTGGATGCGGGCGTTCGTGGAGGTGCTGCGGGAGCATGCGCCGGTGAAGTAGCGGCCGGGGCGGGGAGGGCGGCGACGCCCCCGGACGGCGGAGGTCAGAACACCGGCAGGGCGTAGAGCGAGTCGTCGCTCATGGCGAAGACGCGGTTGCCGTCGGCCACCAGGCTCTGGCGGTCGCCCTTACCCACCTTGTACGACCAGACCAGATCGCCGTCCTCCGGGTCCACCGCGTCGACCCCGCCCGACTCGTCGCCCGCGATCATCCACAGCCCGTTCCCCTGACGGACCACGGGGCTGTAGAGGTTGGAACTGCCGTGGAGCATGAACTCGTAACTGCCGTCGCCGGGACGCCACTTGTCCGGTCCTGAGGTATCGACGCCGAGATAGCCCTGGTGCGCGGCGTACAAGGCGTCCGCCGTGGCGGTCACCGGACCCCATTCGGCGTAGGGCGGCGTGTCCAAGGAGGGTGCCAGGGCGCGCCTGCGGACCGTCCAGAGCTCCTTGCCGTCGGTGATCCTGCGGGCCGTCATCGACTTGCCGTGGAGGTAGACGGTGCTGCCGTGGCAGGCCGGGCGGATGATCGTGTCGGACTGGCCGCGCAGGTCCCACGCCCGGCGGCCGTTCGCGGTGTGCACGGCGAGGACATTGCCCTGGTAGGTGCCCAGAACCAAGCGGCCATGGGCAATGACACCGGGCAGGTTGGCCTTGCGGAAGGGCTTGTCGAGGGGCACGGTCCAGCGGATCGTGGCATCGGAACGGCTGACGGCGCGCAGCCGGTCGTCCTTGGTCAGCACGTAGACGGCCGTGTCGTCGGCGGCCAGCACGGCCTCGGCGCCGGCTTCGGCGGTCCACCGCGGCTCCCCCGTGGACGGGACAAAGGTGCGCAGCGTCCCGTCGGCGTCGACGGCCGCGATCAGACGGTCCGAGAGGGACACATAGCGGCCGCTGGCCTTGATGCCGGGGGCGGCCCAACGGCGTTTGCCGTCCACGACGTTGTGGGCGGCGATCCCGCCACCGGTGGGGCCGAAGACTATGACGTCCCGTACGGGCAGTGGCGCCGGGGTGTTGCCGGCGAGGAGGTGCAGGGCCCACAGTTCCTTCGGCGACCCGCCGACGATCATGTCGCCGTCGTCCAGGTTCAGCGCATGCGCCTTGGGCGTCTTGACGGCGGGCGGGAAGGAGAAGAGATCGACCTTTTTCCTGGGCGATTGCGGCCACCAGGCGGCCGCCGCTCCGCCGCCCGCGGCGAGGACCACTCCGCCCGCGGCCAGGCCGGTGAGCAGCCGGCGGCGGGAGACCTGCCCTGGGCCCGTCGCCCCGTTGACCGCAGTGGTCAGCTCATGGATTCCGCTCTCCCGCTCCTTGATCGCCTGGCTCACCGGGCCGCGCCGCCAGGCCCGTTCGGCGCCGCGCGGCGGTGCGAAGGCAGCGGTGATCTGAGCGGGGGTGGGACGGACGGCCGGGTCTTTGGCCAGGAGGGGGGCGATGAGCGGGCGCAGCGCTTCCGGGACGCCGGTCAGGTCGGGCTCGTCGTGGACCACCTTGTACTGGAGCGCGGCGATGTGACCGCCGTCGAAGGCCCGTCGGCCGCTGGCCGCGTGGACGAGGACGGCGCCCAGCGAGAAGACGTCGGCGGGGGACGCGACCCGGCGGCCCAGGACCTGTTCGGGCGCGCCGTAGCCGGGGGTGACCGGGACCTGTCCGGTGGTGGTCAGGGTCAGCCCGTGCTCGGGGCGGGCGATACCGAAGTCGATGACACGCGGACCGCTCGATGTCAGGACGATGTTCGGGGGCTTGAGGTCGCGGTGGATCAGGCCGGTGGCGTGGATGTCCGCGAGGGTGTGCGCGATCGACGCGGCGAGGGCGCGTACGGCGGGTTCGTCGAAGGGGCCGTATGCCTCGACGGCCTCGTCGAGGGTCGGGCCGGCCAGGAACTCGGTGGCGATCCACGGGCGGCCGCCCTCCGTGTCCGTGCCCAGCACGCGGGCCACGCCCTTGCTCGTCACGGCCGTCGCCGCCTGCGCCTCGCGGACGAAGCGGCGGGCGAGGTTCGCCTCGCCGGTGAGCTCGGGCCGCAGGACCTTGACCGCGGCGACGGTGCCTCCGGTGTCCTGGCCGACGTAGACCTTGCCCATACCGCCCTCCCCGAGCACGCCGAGCAGGCGGTACGGGCCGAGGCGCAGCGGGTCGCCGGTGCCGAGCGGTTTCATGGGCGGTGTCCTTCAGGCGAGTTCAGGCGAGTTCAGGGAGTGCTGACGTGTTCTGACGTGTGGTGACGTGTTCCGGCGAGTTCAGCGGAGGGGGAAGCCGGCGAGGAAGTGGGGGCCGGACGCGATGACCAACCGGCTCTTCTCATGGGCGCTGAACCTGTTCCCGCTGGTCTTGTACTGCTGCTCGGTGGTGTGCGAGGTGAGGCCGACGGCCCGGAGGGTCTTGTCGGTCTTGCTGTACGTATAGGCGTACTCGGAGCCGATCACCGGGCGTACGACGTGGTCCGCCCGCGGGCCCTCCGCGCTCTTCTCCGCCCACCGCGGCTTCCCGCTGCCGGTGCCGAACGCGACCAGGCCGAGGCCCTTCTCCACCGCGTACAGCCCACCGTCCTTCAGGATCGGCGGTCCGTACGTCTTCCCGGGCCGGGTGGCGGCCGTGTCCCACGCCGGTCCTCCGTCGCTCAGCCGCAGCGCCCGCAACAGGCCGTACCCCAGGTAGAGGTGCTTGTCATCGGCCGCGAGCGGGTCCCGTACGAACCGCTGGTCGGCGCCCTTCCACGGCTTGTCCCAGACCACCTTCCCGGTACGGGTGTCGCGTGCGACGATCCGGACCTTGCCGTCGTTCATCATCTGCAGGAGCACCAGGAGGTTGCCGACGACCTTGGCGGACAGGAAGTGGTTCTCGTCGCTCTTGGCGGAATGGAACGGCAGCGGGTCCGTCCACCTCCGGCTTCCCGTGCTGAGGTTCACGGCTATCACGGACCAGGGCAGCAGGCGTTCGTACCGCTTGATCTTCCCGTGTGAGATCGCCAGGTAGGCCGTGTCGCCGGCGACGGCCAGCAACCGGCTGATGAGGCCGTTGAATTGGTCGTCCGACACCGGGGCGAGCTGCTTGCCGGCCTTGCCCGTGGCGAGGTCGACACGGGCAAGGAAGTCCTCAACGGACTTCAGCCTGCCGTCCGCATCGTGTTCCTCGCCCCTCGCGATCCGGTAGACGCGGGCGCCGTCCGAGGCGACCTGCCAGGCGGAATCCACATACAGCGAGAACGTCCACCGGGACTCACCGGACTTCGCGTCCATACCGCGCGCCTCGGCATGGGCCACCATGACGACCTGGTCGCCGACCGACAGGGGCACTTCGGGGTTCTGGGAGCTGTCGGGGCCGCCGACCTGCTTCTGCCACACCGAGTCCAGCTTTTTCTTCTTCAGCGCGCTGACGCTCGGCCCCGGCTTCGGCTTGGTGTACCCCGGCCCGGTGCCGGAACCCGGGTCCGGCTCGTCCCGTCCCAGCCAGGCCCACACGCCCGCCCCGGCCCCCGCGACGCCGAGTACCGAGCCCGCGCCCGCCCTCAGCAGCCCCCGGCGGGACAGGCCGCGGGCGGCGGGGACGCCGGCGGACGGCACGGTCGCCGGCTGGTCCGACGGTGCGGGCAGCCGCTGCGGCACGACCTGCCAGACCTCGCTCGCCCGCCGCCCGATCTCGGCGAGCACCGCATCCGGCAGCAGCTCGGCGAACTCACCACTGCCGTCATGGAGTTGGGCGGCCAGTTCGGCGGTGGTCGGGCGCTCGGCGGGGTCCTTGGCCAGAGCGCGGGACAGGACCGGGACGAGGGCCGCGGGGGTGCCGGTGAGGTCGGGCTCGCTGTAGCGCACGCGGTAGAGGAGGTCGGCGGGCCGGCCGTCGCCGAACGGGCCGCGGCCGGTGGCGGCGAAGACCAGGACCCCGGCGAGCGCGAAGACATCTCCGGCCGGGGTGTGCTCCTGCCCGGTGGCCTGCTCCGGCGACATGAACGCGGGGGTGCCGACCGCGGCACCGGTGTGCGTCAGCCGGTCGTCGCCGAGGGCGCGGGCGATACCGAAGTCGATGACCTTCGGGCCGTGCGCCGTGACCATGATGTTCGACGGCTTGAGGTCACGGTGCACGACATCCGACCGATGGAGCTGGCCGAGCGCCGCGCACAGCGCCGCCCCCAGGGCGCGTACCGACACCTCGGGCAGCGGCCCGGCGAGTTCCGCCGCGTCGTCGAGGGGCGGGCCGAGCACGTACTCGGTGGCCATCCAGGGGGTCTCGGCGAGCGGATCGGCCTCGACGACCTGTGCGCCGTAGCGGCCGCCGATGACCCGGGCGGCATCCGCCTCCAGCCGGAACCGGGTACGGAATTCGGTGGTGGTGGCGATCCGGGCGTGCATCGTCTTGAGCGCCAGGGTCCGGCCGCCCGGGGAGCGGGCCAGATAGACGGTGCCCATACCGCCGCTGCCCAGCCGGGCGATGAGGCGGTAGGTGCCCAGGCCGGGCGGGTCGTCATGGGCGAGAGGGAAGGGCATGGGGGTGTCAGTCCTGTGGGGCGGGCGGAACCGGGAGGGTGACGGCGAGCAGCTCGGCCGACTGGCGGGCGAGGGCCGCGATGATCCGGCCGGGCAGCCAGCCGGGACCGAGCAGGGCGGCGGCGCGGCCGACCGGGTCTCCGGCGGCGTCGGGCGCCGTGGCGGGGGGCGGCGGTCCGGCGGCGCTCCCGGCTCCCGGCGCGGGCGGCCCGGCGAGCGGGCTGAGCACATCGAGCAGTTCGGCGGGGCGCGGGCGGGCCGCCGGGTCCCGGGACAGACAGGCCGTGACGACGGTCCGCAGGGCGGCCGGGAGCTCTTCCCGCTCCGGCACGGTGTACCCGGTCGCGGCATAGGCGAGCGTCGCGCCGAGTGCGTAGATGTCGCCCGTCGGATGCGGTCGCCCGCCGTTCGCCTGTTCCGGCGGCAGGCTGCCCGACTCCAGGCCCGGCAGCCCGGAGCGCGGGGTGCCGTCCTCGGCGGCGGCCCGTACCGCCCCGAAGCACGTCAGCCGGGGCCCGTCGGCCGCCAGCAGCACGGCCGCGGGCGACACACCGGCATGGGCCAGGCCCTGCCCGTGCCCGATGGCCAGGGTTTCGGCGAGGGCCGCGCCGAGGGCCCGTACGGTGCGCTCGGGCAGCGGGCCGCCGTGCACGGTGAGCGCGGCGGGCAGCGGGAGCGCGGGCACGTACGGGCGGGCGTGCCAGGGAGCGTCACCGGCTGCGGCGACCTCGCCGGCCGGCGAGGACCAGGGTCCGAGCAGATAGCGCGAGGTCTCCCCCTCGGCCAGGAACCGCCCGGGGTCGGCGCCCGGCAACGGCACCCCGATCAGGACCGTACGGTCGCCGTCCGCGCTCCGTCCGATGAACCGCCGTTCCGGTACGGGTATGCCGGACGCTTCGTCATCCAGCCCCCTCAAAACCGCGTAGGGACCTATCGCGCTCCTTCGCGCCCGGCCCTCCGCACCCGTAACCGATGCAGACATGCGCATCATCCCCCCGTCCTATGACATCGCGCGAAGAGCCTACCCGGGCGTGTCACACGGCCCCGGGGGAGTCGATACGCCCTGGGGTACGGGGAGTTCGGGCCTGGTCGGGGAGGGGCGGACCCGGCCGCCGGGCGGGGAGCGGGAAGCGGGGAGCGGGAAGCGGGGAGCGGGAAGCGGGGAGCGGGAAGCGGGAAGGGCGTCAGGCGGACGTGGGGGCCACCGGCGGTGCGCCGTTCGGGGGGTTTTCCGCGTTTCCTTGCGCGTCTCCGGTCAGGCCTTCGCCGTACGCCATCAGCGTCAGCACCAGCAGCCCCAGCACGACCATCATCGCGAGGAAGGCGACCCAGCCGACCAGACCGACGGCGAAGGCGCCCAGGAGGCCGTGTACCACCGCGCAGCTGATGAGGGCGATACGGGTGAAGCCGCCGGGGGCGCGGTCGCGCAGGGCGCAGCGGAGCAGAACGACAGCGCAGAAGAGCAGGTAGAGGCCGAAGACAATGCCGCCGATCCAGGAGCCGGTGGACATCGCGCGGGGCTGCAGACCGGCCAGGGACATCTGCTGCCGGTCCACGACGATGCTCAGAATCCAGTTGAGCAGCACGATCCCGAACGCCTCCAGGATCAGTACCACCGCCGCGGCCAAGGCCACCGGCCGTCGTGCCACCCTCACCCCGTCCACCCACTTCCGCCGTTGCCGAGCCCGATGCGCCCTTGTGGACGCCTGATGCCGCTGGTGCCCCTGTTACCGCGGGGTACAGGACATCGCGCACGCTACATGGGGGTCCCCCCTGCTCGGGAAGACCTTGGCGGAAGGTAAAAGCGGAAGGTAAAAGCTGGGCAAGGGTGGTGCACGGGTGGGTGTGGACGACTGCGGGCACGAGACCGTCGGCGCGCCGACGGACGGAGCGGACCGCAAAGTTTCCTTCGCCCATTCGTAGGGACTCCACAAAGAATTGACGATTCGCTGGACGTCCAAAGTTCGAGACCTAGGCCACACCAGGACGCGGGCCGGAGCCCAGGAATCCGGGCCTACCCTGGGATACCAGGGGACTTAGGTTCCTCACTGGCGCCCCGAGCACACTCCGTGTGGGCAAGCTCACCCCAGGGAACGGGTCGGCACGCGGTGTCGCCAGTCCCTAAAATCGCGGCATCCAATAGATGCGGCGAAGCGCCAAGGAAGGACCCATCGTGCGCAAGGTGCTCATCGCCAACCGTGGCGAAATCGCTGTTCGCGTTGCCCGTGCATGCCGGGACGCGGGGATCGGCAGCGTAGCCGTCTACGCCGACCCCGACCGGGACGCACTGCACGTACGCGCGGCAGACGAGGCGTACGCCTTGGGCGGTGACACTCCTGCCACCAGTTACCTGGACATCGCCAAGGTCCTGGCTGCCGCCGCCGATTCGGGCGCGGACGCCATCCACCCCGGGTACGGCTTCCTGTCGGAGAACGCCGAGTTCGCGCAGGCCGTCCTGGATGCCGGGCTGACGTGGATCGGCCCGCCCCCGCAGGCCATCCGTGACCTCGGCGACAAGGTCGCCGCGCGGCACATCGCCCAGCGTGCCGGTGCGCCGCTGGTCGCCGGCACGCCCGACCCGGTCTCCGGCTCGGAGGAGGTCGTGGCCTTCGCCAAGGAGCACGGCCTGCCCATCGCGATCAAGGCGGCCTTCGGTGGCGGCGGCCGCGGTCTGAAGGTGGCCCGTACGCTCGAAGAGGTTCCGGAGCTGTATGACTCCGCGGTGCGCGAGGCGGTCGCCGCGTTCGGCCGTGGCGAGTGCTTCGTCGAGCGTTACCTGGACCGTCCGCGGCATGTCGAGACCCAGTGCCTGGCCGACAAGCACGGCAATGTGGTCGTGGTCTCGACCCGTGACTGCTCCCTGCAGCGCCGCCACCAGAAGCTGGTGGAGGAGGCTCCCGCCCCGTTCCTGACGGAGGAGCAGAACGCGGAGCTGTACCGCGCGTCCAAGGCCATCCTCAAGGAGGCCGGCTACGAGGGCGCCGGCACCTGCGAATTCCTCGTCGGGCAGGACGGCACGATCTCCTTCCTGGAGGTCAACACCCGTCTGCAGGTCGAGCACCCGGTCACCGAGGAGGTCACCGGCCTCGACCTGGTCCGTGAGATGTTCCGGATCGCCGACGGCGAGAAGCTCGGCTACGACGACCCGGCGGTCCGCGGCCACTCCTTCGAGTTCCGGATCAACGGTGAGGACCCGGGCCGCAACTTCCTCCCGGCCCCCGGCACGGTCACCCGGTTCGACGCCCCGTCCGGCCCCGGTGTCCGCCTGGACGCGGGCGTGGAGTCCGGTTCGGTCATCGGCCCGGCCTGGGACTCCCTGCTGGCCAAGCTGATCGTCACCGGCGCCACCCGTCAGCAGGCCCTGCAGCGTGCCGCCCGCGCGCTCGCGGAGTTCACCGTCGAGGGCATGGCCACCGCCATCCCCTTCCACCGCACGGTCGTCCAGGACCCGGCTTTCGCCCCCGAACTCACCGGCTCCGCCGACCCGTTCACGGTCCACACCCGCTGGATCGAGACCGAGTTCGTCAACGAGATCCCCCCGTTCGCCGCACCCGGCGCGGACGAGGCCGAGACCGACAGCCGTGAGACGGTCGTCGTCGAGGTCGGCGGCAAGCGCCTGGAGGTCTCGCTGCCGTCCTCGCTGGGCATGCCGCTGGCCCGGGCCGCGGTCGCCGGCGGCGCCAAGCCGAAGCGCAAGGCCGCCAAGAAGTCCGGCGGCGCCGCCTCCGGCGACGCGCTCGCCTCCCCGATGCAGGGCACCATCGTCAAGGTCGCCGTCGAGGAGGGCCAGCAGGTCACCGAGGGCGAGCTGGTCGTCGTCCTGGAGGCCATGAAGATGGAGCAGCCGCTCAACGCCCACCGCTCCGGCACCGTCAAGGGCCTGACCGCCGAGGTCGGCGCCGCCCTCACGTCCGGCGCGGTGATCTGCGAGATCAAGGACTGACGCGGCGGCATCCCGCCAGACGGACGAGGGGCTCCCGGCACTGCCGCCGGGAGCCCCTCGTCCGTTCCGCGCCGCTACGAGTTCCCCACCACGTCCTCCGGAAAGGTCAGCGTCCTGTTCATCCACTGGAGCGCGGCGGGCAGCTCGCGTCGCCAGGTGGCGAAGTTGTGGCTGCCGTGGTCGAGGACGATGGAGTCCGCCTTCATCGGTGGTTTGACGGCGGCGAGGAAGGCCTTGGCCGCCGGATAGTTCTTCTCGCCGGTCTTGCTGGTGCCCACCAGGACGTTCACCCGGGGTGCGGGCAGATGCTGCAGACGCCACATCAGGTCGAGTTCCTGGCGGCGGCGCACCCGGTCGCGGCCCTCACCGAAGAGGTTGCCGGTCGTGGCGTCGTTGCGGACCTTGTAGTCGGGCGAGAGGGCGGCCGCCGCGGTGTACGTACGGTCGTGCCGCATGGTGAGCTGGAGGGCGCAGCTGCCGCCCGAGGAGTAGCCCAGGAGGCCCCAGCCGCCGGGGTCGTGGCCGACGCGGTAGTGCGACTTGAGCGCGTCCGGCACATCGCGGGCGAAGAACGTCTCGGCCTGCGGGCCGCCCGGCACATCGACGCACTGGGTGTCGCGGGGCGGGGCGATGGTGGGGCGCAGCATCACGATGACGGTCGGCTGCATCTGGCCGGCCCGGATCAGCCGGCCGGCGGTCTGCGGCAGCCGCAGATGCTGGCCGAGCAGGAAGGTGCCGCCGGGGTAGCCGCTGAGCGCGACGATGACGGGGAACCGCTGGCGGGCGTACTGGGGCTGGAAGTACTGCGGCGGCAGATAGACGTACGCCGGGTTCACGGCCCGGGTCCGCTTGCCGACGATCCGTACGGTCTCGACCCTGCCCGTCTGCTCCGGCGCCCCCTTCGGCAGACCGTGCACCTTCTCCAGGCCCTCCGGCCCCGAGGTCTGTACGAGGCCCTTCGACGGGTCGCCGACGGGCCCCGCCGCACCCTGGTCGCCCCATTTGCCGACGGCGGCCGGTGCGTCGTCGTACAGCCCGAGCAGCTCGTGCCACGAGGCGTAGAACTGGAAGTTGGTGTTCACCACCAGGCCGAGCGCCGCCACGATGGTCAGCTGGGTCGCGACGATCGAGCCGAGCCGCCCCAGCAGTGCCCGCGGCCCGCGCCCGGCGAACCGTGGCCACAGCCAGAGCGTGAGGCCCACACAGACCACGGCGACCGCGGCCACGGCGTACAACAGCGATCGACTGGTCAGTCCCATGACGTTTTCCCCAGATGTCCCGCGCCGCGCCCGCTTCCCCGGCGGTCCGTCACGGCGTCCTCCCGCGCCTCCCGAAGACCCCGGAAGACCTCATTGCGCCTGGTTTGATGGCGCGTGGCGGCGCGGCGTTGCGGGTCCGCCGAGGTGTTCGGCCGGGCGACCACCGGGGGATGCCGGGACTTCATCGCGGGTCTGCCGGACGGCCACCGGGCGGGCGCGGCGGGACCGCTCCCGGACATTCGGAGGTTTCCTCCGATAAGCCCTGCCGACGGCACCGGGGCAGCCGCCGATTACGCAATGGCATCCTGGAGCCACCGGGCCGCAACCGGCCGGGTCGAGGGAGGACGGCGATGGCGACCGAGACGGCAGGGCAGCCGCAGACGACGGGCCCGGCGGCGACCGCACCGGCGCGGACGCCGGACGTGCGCCCCATGCGGGCCGATGCCCGCCGCAATTACGAGCGGCTGCTGACCGAGGCCCGTACGGCCTTCACCGAACACGGCACGGACACCTCACTGGAGGACATCGCGCGCCGCGCCGGCGTCGGCATCGGCACCCTCTACCGGCACTTCCCCAACCGGACCGCCCTGATGGGCGCGGTCTTCCAGGGGGAGGTGGACGCCCTGCAGACGCACGCCAGGGAGCTGGCCGACGCACCGCAGCCGTGCGCCGCGCTGGTCGAGTGGCTGCGCGCGATCATCACCCACGCCACCACCTACCGCGGGCTGTCGCGGGCGCTGATGACGGCATCGGCGGACGACAGCTCGGGGATGGCGCGGTGCTGCGTGCCGATGCGGGAGGCCGGCGGTGCACTGCTGACCCGTGCCCAGCGGGCCGGGGCCGTACGCCCGGATGTGAGCATCAGCGATCTGATGCAGCTGACCAACGGCATCGCGCTGGCCGCCGAGGAATCCCCGGACGACCCCCAGCTCGCCGACCGGCTGCTGACGCTCACACTGCGCGGGCTGAAAGCGGAGAGCCGGTAGGGCCTCCCCTGTGCCGGGCCGGCGCGCCCCTGTGGCGCGCCCCCGACTTCTGCCCTCAGCGCCGCCGTGGCGCCAGATCGGCGACCCGGCCGCCGGAGGCCTCGCTCAGGGACGGGGCCGAGCGGAGCTGTGGCCCACCGGCCCCGCCGCCCGGCGCATGGCTGCGCCGCTGGCCCGGGAGCGGGACGTCCCGCCGGGGACCTCTGCGGTCCCCCGGGCCACCGTCCCTCCCCGGCTGCCCCGGCCCGTGGGTCACGCCCGAGCCGTTGGCGACGGCGATCTGGACGCCCTGATCGGCCAGCGCCTGCAGCTCTGTGGCGGCGCGGTCGTCATGGCCCGGTGGCTCGTCCGTGACCAGCCTCGTGATCACGTCCGTCGGCACGGTCTGGAACATCGTGTCGGAGCCGAGCTTGGTGTGGTCGGCGAGCACCACCACCTCCCCCGCCGCCTGCACCAGCGCCCGGTCGACGCTGGCGGAGAGCATGTTGGAGGTGGACAGACCGCGCTCGGCGGTCAGACCACTGCCCGACAGGAAGGCGCGGGACACCCGCAGGCCCTGGAGGGACTGCTCGGCACCGCTGCCGACCAGCGCATAGTTGGAGCCGCGCAGGGTGCCGCCGGTCATCACGACCTCGACGCGGTTGGCATGGGCCAACGCCTGGGCGACAAGAAGGGAGTTGGTGACGACGGTCAGACCGGGGACCCGGGCGAGCCGGCGGGCCAGCTCCTGCGTGGTCGTTCCCGCGCCGACGACGATGGCCTCGCCCTCTTCGACGAAGCCGGCCGCGAGATCGGCGATGGCCGTCTTCTCCGCGGTCGCTAGATGGGACTTCTGTGGGAATCCTGATTCGCGGGTAAAGCCTCCCGGCAGGACCGCACCGCCGTGCCGGCGGTCGAGCAGTCCTTCTGCCTCCAGCGCCCGCACGTCCCGCCGTACGGTTACTTCGGAGGTCTGGACGACGCGGGCGAGCTCCCGGAGCGATACGGCTCCATTGGCGCGCACCATTTCAAGGATCAATTGGCGACGTTCTGCAGCGAACACGAAACTGACAGTAACGCCAACGACCGTCTGTTTTCAGCAGGTTGCACCAATTAACGGAAGTTGTTCACACCGCGGAGCGTGACGTGGTATGCGGTGTGCATATGTCGTGCGGATGTCGAACTGCCGGGCGGGACGACCGGCTTGGCGCCTGGTCAGGCGCCCCGCCGGCCCGTACGACAGCCACCCTGCGACAGCGGGCCGGTACCTGCCCGCTGCAGGCACGTTTCATCCCAAGTGCTCACCGGTGGCACAAAGAATCGACCGCGGCCGTCCGCCGGTTGCCGCACACCCGTTACTCGCTGGCGGCCTTGCGCGTGTGCAGCTGGCGGGCAACCTCGGCGATCGAGCCGGACAGCGACGGGTAGACCGTGAAGGCATTGGCGATCTGCTCGACGGTCAGATTGTTGTCGATCGCGATCGAGATGGGGTGGATCAGCTCACTGGCGCGCGGGGAGACGACCACACCGCCGACGACGATGCCGGTGCCGGGGCGGCAGAACAGCTTCACGAAGCCGTCGCGGATGCCCTGCATCTTGGCGCGCGGATTGCGCAGCAGCGGGAGCTTCACGGCCAGGGCGTCGATCCGGCCGCTGTCGACATCGGCCTGGGAGTAACCGACAGTGGCGATCTCCGGGTCGGTGAAGACGTTCGCCGAGACCGTCTTGAGGTTCAGCGGGGTGACCGCGTCACCGAGGAAGTGGTACATCGCGATCCGGCCCTGCATGGCGGCGACGGACGCCAGCGCGAAGATGCCGGTGCAGTCGCCGGCCGCGTACACGCCCTGGGCAGAGGTGCGGGAGACCTTGTCGGTCCAGATGTGGCCGGAGTCCTTGAGCTTGACCCCGGCTGCTTCCAGGCCGATGCCCTCGGTGTTGGGGATCGAGCCGACCGCCATCAGGCAGTGCGTACCGGAGATCGTGCGGCCGTCGGCCAGGGTGACCTCGACGCGGTCGCCGACCCGTTTGGCGGACTGGGCCCGGGAGCGCGACATGACGTTCATGCCGCGGCGGCGGAAGACGTCCTCCAGGACGGCGGCGGCGTCCGGGTCCTCACCCGGCAGCACGCGGTCGCGGGAGGAGACGAGGGTGACGCGGGAGCCGAGCGCCTGGTAGGCACCGGCGAACTCGGCGCCGGTGACACCGGAACCGACCACGATCAGCTCTTCGGGCAGCTCGTCGAGGTCGTAGACCTGCGTCCAGTTCAGGATCCGCTCGCCGTCGGGGAGCGCGTCCGGGATCTCGCGGGGGTGCGCGCCGGTGGCGATCAGCACCGCGTCCGCGATCAGCCCCTCCGAGGTGCCGTCGGCGGCGGTGACCGTGACCTTGCGGGAGCCGTCCGGCGCCTGGCCGGGCTCCAGCCGCCCGCGACCGCGCATGACCCGGCCGCCGGCGCGGGTCACGGACGCGGTGATGTCATGCGACTGGGCGAGCGCGAGGCGCTTGACCCGTCGGTTGACCTTGCCGAGGTCGACGCCGACGACCCGGGCGGGCCGGTCCACGTGCGGCGTGTCGTCCTCGACGATGATGCCGAGCTCTTCGTACGAGGAGTCGAAGGTCGTCATCACCTCGGCCGTGGCGATAAGAGTCTTCGACGGCACGCAGTCGGTCAGCACCGACGCCCCGCCCAGACCGTCGCAGTCGACGACGGTCACCTCCGCGCCGAGAGAAGCCGCCACCAGGGCCGCTTCGTAGCCGCCGGGTCCACCACCGATGATCACGATCCGAGTCACGTACTCCATTGTCCCGCACGCCCGTACGTCGCTCTCGCCCGGGGGCGTACTCCGCCCCTGACAGGCACCGGAGCGCGCTCGACCGGGCCTCCCGTCCGAACCTCCGGTACCACGGGCCCGGCGGGCAACCTCCCGTACCCTCGGAACCATGTCGCTCTACGCCGCGTACGCCGGCAACCTCGACGCGCGGCTGATGTCCCGCCGCGCACCGCACTCGCCGCTGCGCGGCACCGGCTGGCTCAACGGCTGGCGGCTCACCTTCGGCGGCGAGCAGATGGGCTGGGAAGGCGCGCTGGCGACGGTCGTCGAATCGCCGGGCTCCCAGCTCTTCGTCGCGCTCTACGACATCGCGTCCATGGACGAGGAGTCCATGGACCGCTGGGAGGGCGTCGGCATGGACATCTACCGCCGGATGCGGGTGCGGGTGCACACCCTCGACGGCGACGAGGCGGCTTGGATCTATGTCCTCAACGGCTACGAGGGCGGTCTGCCGTCGGCCCGCTATCTGGGCGAGATCGCGGATGCCGCGGAGTCGGCGGGCGCACCGCACGACTATGTGATGGAGCTGCGCAAGCGGCCCTGCTGACGGGCGGCACGGGCCGGCCGCAGCGGGCGCGCCGCCGTACGGGTGCCGCGACGCGCCCGGGCACATGCTTTTGGCAGATGCCACAACCGTCCGGTCCCCGGACCGTGAGCAGCGACATCTACGCGCGTAGGGGAATACCGGCTACCCTCGTCCGCGTGAACGCATCAGTTACTCCGGACATCGCGCGCGACCCGCAGGGTGCCGCCGCCGACGCCGCCGCCCGTCTGCGCGAGCTGACCGGCGCCGAGACCCATGACGTCGCCCTGGTGATGGGCTCCGGCTGGGCGCCGGCCGCCGAGGCCCTGGGCGCGCCCGAGCACGAATTCCCCGTCACCGAGCTGCCCGGCTTCCCGGCGCCGGCCGTCGCCGGACACGGCGGCACGATCCGCTCGTACCAGGTCGGCGCGAAGCGGGCGCTGGTCTTCCTGGGCCGTACCCACTACTACGAAGGCCGCGGGGTCGCCGCGGTCGCGCACGGTGTCCGCACCGCCGTCGCGGCCGGCTGCAAGACCGTCGTGCTCACCAACGGGTGCGGCGGTCTGCGCGAGGGCATGCGCCCCGGCCAGCCGGTCCTCATCAGCGACCACCTCAACCTGACCGCCACCTCCCCGATCGTCGGCGCGAACTTCGTCGACCTGACGGATCTGTACTCGCCGCGGCTGCGCGCGCTGTGCAAGGAGGTCGACGCGAGCCTGGAGGAGGGCGTCTACGCCCAGTTCCCCGGCCCGCACTACGAGACCCCGGCCGAGATCAAGATGATCCGGACCCTGGGCGCCGACCTGGTCGGGATGTCCACGGTCCTGGAGGCCATCGCGGCGCGCGAGGCCGGCGCCGAGGTCCTCGGTCTGTCGCTGGTGACGAACCTCGCCGCCGGCATGACGGGCGAGCCGCTCAACCACGAAGAGGTACTGCAGGCCGGCCGCGACTCCGCGACCCGGATGGGCAGCCTGCTCGCCCAGGTGCTCGGCAAGCTCTGAGGCACCGCGGCGCCACGGCGCCGCGCCCGGACGACGACGGCCGACGGCCACGGCGGGTGCACCACACCCGCCGGGCCGCCCCGCCGCCGTCACCGCCGCACCGGTCCCGCCGCCTGCCCGCCGGTCCACCCCACCGCGCGGCGCGGCCTCCCCCGCGCGCTGCCATCCAGTGGCATTGGCCGGTTCTGCGGCTCCCCGTACGCGCGTACTGGGTATGCGTGACGAGCCGAGAGGGCCCTCCCTCCTCAGCTGTCGTCAGCGCGCCCCCCCCACCCGCATCCACCGTCAGGAGCATCACGTGGCTACCGATCCCGCGGAGCTGATCAACCGGGCCCAGTCATGGCTGGCCGAGGACCCCAACCCGGAGACCCGGGACGAGCTGTCCAAGCTCATCGAAGCCGCCGCCGACGCCGACATCGTGGCCGAGCTGGCCGCCCGGTTCGCCGGCACCCTCCAGTTCGGCACGGCCGGGCTGCGCGGTGAACTGGGCGCGGGCCCGATGCGGATGAACCGCTCCGTGGTTATCCGGGCCGCGGCCGGCCTCGCCGCGTACCTGAAGGCACAGGGCGACGGCTCGGGCCTCGTCGTCATCGGCTACGACGCCCGCCACAAGAGCGCCGACTTCGCCCGCGACACGGCGGCCGTGATGGTCGGCGCGGGCCTGCGCGCCGCGGTGCTGCCGCGCCCGCTGCCCACCCCGGTCCTGGCCTTCGCCATACGGCACCTGGGCGCGGTGGCCGGCGTCGAGGTCACCGCCAGCCACAACCCGCCGCGCGACAACGGCTACAAGGTCTACCTGGGCGACGGCTCCCAGATCGTGCCGCCCGCGGACGGCGAGATCGCCGCCGAGATCGCCGCGGTCCGCTCGCTGGCCGACGTACCGCGACCGGAGAGCGGCTGGGAAACCCTCGACGAGACGGTCCTGGACGCCTATCTGGCGCGTACGGACGCGGTGCTGACCCCCGGCTCCCCCCGGGACACCAAGGTCGTCTACACGCCCCTGCACGGCGTCGGCCGGGACACCCTCGTCGCCGCCTTCGCGCGGGCCGGGTTCCCGGCGCCGACGGTCGTGGCGGAACAGGCCGAGCCGGACCCCGACTTCCCGACGGTCGCCTTCCCCAACCCGGAGGAGCCGGGCGCGATGGACCTCGCGTTCGCCACCGCCCGCGACCTGGGCGCTTCCGGCGTCGACATCGTGATCGCCAACGACCCCGACGCGGACCGCTGCGCCGTCGCCGTCCCCGCCCCCGGCACTCCGGACGGCTGGCGGATGCTGCGCGGCGACGAGGTCGGCGCGCTGCTCGCCGCCCACCTGGTGCGCAAGCGGGCCGCCGGCACGTTCGCGACCACCATCGTCTCCTCCCAGCTGATGTCCCGTATCGCGGCCGCCGCCTCGCTCCGGTACGAGGAGACACTGACCGGCTTCAAGTGGCTGGCCCGGGTGGACGGTCTGCGGTACGCCTTCGAGGAGGCGCTGGGCTACTGCGTCGATCCGGCGGGCGTCCGCGACAAGGACGGCATCACCGCGGCCCTGCTGATCACCGAGCTGGCCGCGGAACTCAAGCAGTCCGGGCGCACCCTCACGGATCTGCTCGACGATCTCGCCCTGGAATTCGGGCTGCACGCCACCGACCAGCTCTCGGTCCGCGTCGAGGACCTGTCGCTGATCGCCGACGCCATGCGCCGGCTCCGCGAGCAGCCGCCGACCGTGCTGGCGGGCCTGAGCGTGACCCGGGCCGACGATCTGAACCAGGGCACGGAGACGCTGCCGCCGACCGACGGGCTGCGCTACTACCTGTCCGGTGCGCCGGACGCCGGGATCGAGGCCGCCCGTGTGGTGGTCCGCCCCAGCGGCACCGAGCCCAAGCTCAAGTGCTACCTGGAGGTCGTGGTCCCGGTGGCCGCGGCCGAGGCCCTGCCCGAGGCCCGTACGAAGGCCGCCACGGCGCTGGCGTCGATCAAGCGGGATCTGTCGGAGGCGGCCGGGATCTGACGGGGGCGCCTGGATGGGCCGGTCCTTGCCGTTCTGCCGTTCCTGCCTGTCCTGCCTGTCCTGCCTGTCCGGCCTTTTCTGCCGTTCCTGTCGTTCCTGCCTCTTCGGGCCGCGCCTTTCCCGCCCGGCCTAACCTCCCCTCCCCTACCCGCCCACCCCCCCCGAAGGGGGGTGGGCGGCGGGGAAACAGCAACACCACGGGGGCGGCGGGGAAACAGCAACACCAAGGCGACGGCCGGGAAGCAGCCCCCGCCAAGAGGAAGGCCGGGGAACAGCCCCACCTAGTAGAGGACGGCCGGCCGAAGCAGCCCCACCAAGGGGACAGCCGGGAAACAGCCCCCACCAAGAGGACGGCCCACCGAAGCAGCCCCACCAAGAAGACTGCCGGGAAAAGCCCTGGGGAGCACTCCCCCCAGCCCCAAGAGCCAGCTACAGCGCCACCATCACGGCCAGCCCCACCGCGCCCACCACGGCCGGCGCGATGATCGGGTACGACCAGCGCACCACCGGCTCGCCCTGGGCGCTCTCGCGGTGGGCGGCGCGCTCCTTGAGCTCGCGCAGCTCGTCGAGGGCCTGGTCGGCCATGGCGCGCGGCACCGGGCCGGCGTCGGCGTTCAGCCCGAAACGGGACCGGGGCGCGGCGCCCCGCGCCGCCTGACGGCTGACCTTCTTGCGCTGCCGCAGCGAGACCGGGATGGCCCACAGCTGGTACTTGCCGCCGCTGGTGAACACCTCGGTGGAGAACGCCGCCCGCAGGTCCTCCACCGCGCCCCACGGCAGGGTGATCGTACGGAACGGGTTACGCACCGTCAGCCGGTCCTCGCCCGCCCTGACCAGCGGCCGCAGGGTGTAGGCGATCACCAGCGGCGCCCCGAGGAGCAGCGCGAACAGCGCCGTGAGCTTGGTGTGCGCGACGCCCCGCAGCAGTGCGTCGCCGCCGAGCCAGAGTCCGAGCAGGAGGAGCAGTGCGCCGCCGACGAGGGCCGCGGGCGAGCGGTAGCTGCGGTCCGCGTACTGCTGTTGAGGCGGGGTGGTCCGGTCCTGGGGGCTCGTCATGACGCCGATTCTGCCTGACCGTCCGGATGCCGGACATTGCGTTACGGCATCATTCGGGGGCGGGGTGCGGGCGCGTCCGGGCCCCGGCTGCGGCCTCGTCCCGGCGCCCGCCACCGGGCACGTTGCCGAAATCGGCCCCGCCGCCCGGCCGGATTCGGACGGCCGAGGGGGATGACATGGCGCTACGCGCGTAGATATGCTCCCCTCGTGACCATGCCCATCACTGTTCCCGCATACGGCAAGGAAGCCGCGGGGCGTCTGGCGTCAATGGCGGACGTGACCGCCGACGACGGTGCGCTGCGCCGCTTCCTCCACGGCCTCCCCGGCGTCGACGCGGTCGGCCTCGAGGCCCGCGCCGCCACCCTCGGCACCCGCTCGATCAAGACGACGGCGAAGGCGTACGCCATCGACCTCGCCATCTCGATGATCGACCTGACGACCCTCGAAGGCGCGGACACCCCGGGCAAGGTCCGGGCGCTGTGCGCCAAGGGCATCCACCCGGACCCCACCGACCGCACCAGCCCCAAGGTCGCGGCGATCTGCGTCTACCCGGACATGGTCGCGACGGCCAAGGAGGCGCTCGGCGACTCCGGTATCCATGTCGCGTCCGTCGCCACCGCCTTCCCCGCGGGCCGCGCCGCGCTGCCGGTCAAGCTGGCGGACACCCGTGACGCGGTCGCGGCCGGCGCCGACGAGATCGACATGGTGATCGACCGGGGTGCCTTCCTCTCCGGCCGCTACATGGACGTCTTCGAGGAGATCAAGGCCGTCAAGGAGGCGTGTGCCCGTCCCGATGGCAGCGCCGCCCACCTCAAGGTCATCTTCGAGACCGGTGAGCTCCAGACGTACGACAACGTCCGCCGGGTCTCCTGGCTGGCGATGCTCGCGGGCGCCGACTTCATCAAGACCTCGACCGGCAAGGTCGCCGTCAACGCCACCCCGCCGGTCACCCTCCTGATGCTGGAGGCGGTCCGCGACTTCCACGCCACGACCGGCGTCCAGGTCGGGGTGAAGCCGGCCGGCGGTATCCGTACGACCAAGGACGCGATCAAGTACCTGGTCATGGTCAACGAGACGCTCGGCGAGCCCTGGCTGACCGCCGACTGGTTCCGCTTCGGCGCCTCCAGCCTCCTGAACGACCTGCTGATGCAGCGCCAGAAGCTCAGCACCGGCCGCTACTCCGGCCCCGACTACGTCACGGTGGACTGAGGCTCCCATGACCTTCGATTACGCACCCGCACCCGAGTCCCGCGCGGTCGTCGACATCGCGCCGTCCTACGGCCTGTTCATCGACGGCGAGTTCGCCCCGGCCTCCGACGGGAAGGTCTTCAAGACCGTCTCCCCGTCGACCGAGGAGGTCCTCTCCGAGGTCGCCCAGGCGAGCGCCGACGATGTCGACCGTGCCGTGAAGGCCGCCCGTAAGGCCTTCGAGAAGTGGTCCGCGCTGCCCGGCGCCGAGCGCGCCAAGTACCTCTTCCGGATCGCCCGGCTCCTCCAGGAGCGCTCGCGCGAGCTGGCCGTGCTGGAGTCGCTGGACAACGGCAAGCCGATCCGCGAGTCCCGGGACGCCGATCTGCCGCTGGTCGCCGCACACTTCTTCTACTACGCGGGCTGGGCCGACAAGCTCGACCACGCCGGGTACGGCGCGAACCCCCGCCCCCTGGGCGTCGCCGGCCAGGTCATCCCCTGGAACTTCCCCCTCCTCATGCTGGCGTGGAAGATCGCCCCGGCGCTGGCGACCGGCAACACGGTCGTCCTCAAGCCCGCCGAGACGACCCCGCTGTCCGCCCTGTTCTTCGCGGACATCTGCCGCCAGGCTGGCCTGCCCAAGGGCGTCGTCAACATCCTGACGGGCGAGGGCGCCACGGGCGCGGCGCTGGTCGCGCACCCCGACGTCAACAAGGTCGCCTTCACCGGCTCCACCGAGGTCGGCAAGGCCATCGCCCGTACGGTCGCCGGCACGGACAAGAAGGTCACTCTGGAGCTCGGCGGCAAGGCGGCGAACATCGTCTTCGACGACGCGCCGATCGACCAGGCCGTCGAGGGCATCGTCAACGGCATCTTCTTCAACCAGGGCCACGTCTGCTGCGCGGGCTCCCGCCTGCTGGTCCAGGAGTCCGTCCAGGACGAGCTGCTGGACGCGCTCAAGCGCCGGATGCAGACCCTGCGCGTGGGCGACCCGCTCGACAAGAACACCGACATCGGCGCCATCAACTCCGCCGAGCAGCTGGCCCGGATCACCGCGCTGGCCGACGCGGGCGAGGCCGAGGGCGCCGAGCGCTGGTCGCCGTCCTGCGAACTCCCCACCGCCGGCTACTGGTTCGCCCCGACGCTGTTCACCGGCGTCACCCAGGCGCACCGCATCGCCCGCGAGGAGATCTTCGGCCCGGTGCTGTCCGTGCTGACCTTCCGCACCCCCGCGGAGGCCGTGGAGAAGGCCAACAACACCCCCTACGGCCTCTCCGCCGGTATCTGGACGGAGAAGGGCTCGCGGATGCTGTGGATGGCGAACAAGCTCCGCGCGGGCGTCATCTGGTCCAACACGTTCAACAAGTTCGACCCGGCCTCGCCCTTCGGCGGCTACCAGGAGTCGGGCTACGGCCGCGAGGGCGGCCGGCACGGTCTGGAGGCGTACCTCAATGTCTGAGCTGACTGGCCGACTCTCCGTCTTCAAGACCTACAAGCTGTACGTCGGGGGCAAGTTCCCCCGGTCCGAGAGCGGGCGGGTGTACGAGGTGACCGACTCCAAGGGCACATGGCTCGCCAACGCGCCGCTGGCCTCCCGCAAGGACGCCCGGGACGCGGTGGTCGCCGCCCGTAAGGCCTTTGGCGGCTGGTCCGGCGCCACGGCCTACAACCGCGGCCAGATCCTCTACCGCATTGCCGAGATGCTGGAGGGCCGCCGCGACCAGTTCGTCGCCGAGGTCGCCGCCGCCGAGGGGCTGTCGAAGGCGAAGGCCACGGCCCAGGTGGACGCGGCGATCGACCGCTGGGTCTGGTACGCGGGCTGGTCCGACAAGGCCGCCCAGATCGCCGGCAGCGCCAACCCTGTGGCCGGGCCGTACTTCAACCTCTCCGCCCCCGAGCCGACCGGCGTGGTCGCGGTCCTGGCCCCCCAGGACTCGTCGTTCCTCGGCCTGGTCTCGGTGCTCGCCCCGGCGATCGTCACCGGCAACACGGTGGTCGTGGCGGCGGCGGAGAACACCCCGCTGCCCGCCCTCTCCCTGGCCGAGGTGCTCGCCACGTCCGACCTTCCCGGCGGCGTGGTCAACATCCTCTCGGGCCGCACGGCGGAGCTCGCCGCTCCCCTCGCCGCCCACCAGGACGTCAACGCCATCGATCTCGCCGGCGCCGACGACGCGTTGGCGAAGGACCTGGAGACGGCCGCGGCCGACAACCTCAAGCGGGTGCTCCGCCCGTCGGCACCCAACTGGACCGCCGACCCCGGCACCGGCCGTCTGCTGACGTTCCTGGAGACGAAGACGGTCTGGCATCCGATGGGTGTCTAGGACCGCACCGACGTCCTGACGGCGTCGCGGAACGACAGTGCGGGGCCTCTCCTTCATGGCGGGGCCCCGCACTGTCGTTCCCTGCCGGGCAGGGAACGACAGCTCGTGGCTGGCGCTGAGCTGTTCGTTCCAGGAGGACATGGAGGCGATGGTCGCGGCGTTCCACGGGCGCTGAGTGCGGACCGGCACGGCGGCGGGCGCCACCGGTCCGGGCGGCTGAGGCCGCCCGGGCAGCGCCCGCCGGGCCGGCCTCAGCCCGGCAGCACCCTCGTCAGCGTCCCCACCAGCGGCAGGTCCTTGAGCGCGGCACCTTTCGAGAGGGTGCC
Organism: Streptomyces sp. NPDC048637; assembly: GCF_040650675.1. NCBI lineage: Bacteria > Bacillati > Actinomycetota > Actinomycetes > Kitasatosporales > Streptomycetaceae > Streptomyces > Streptomyces sp. NPDC048637. Next base: position 144,864 of record NZ_JBEZHQ010000010.1, on the reverse strand, counting down.
GGTCAGCAGCGTGGTGCCCACCGGCTTGAAGTCGGCGATCTGGGTGCTCACGGCGTTGGCGAGCGGGTCGACGGAGGTGTTGGCCAGCGGGTCCAGCTGGAGGTTCTTGACCGGGCCGAGGCCGCCGGCCGCGGAGTGCAGCAGTGCGCCGGTCAGTCCCGAGGCCGCGGCACCGGTGTCGGTGGCGACGTCCGAGGCGGCCGGGGCCGCGCTCGCCGTCGCCGCACCGCCCGCCGCGAGCGCGGCACCGGCCGCGGAGATCACCAGTCCCGCCCGCAGCACGGTGCGCGGAAAACGGCTGGGCTTGGGACGCGCATGGGAGGGCATGTGCCACCTGCCTGTGGATCGAAGGGGGTCGAAGTGCTGTGCGAGCCAGAGCATTCGGGTAATCGATTGACTGCGTAGCGTAGTTGACGTGCGGGAGTCGATCCACCTCGCGCGCCAGGGGTACCCCACACGGCCCAATCCGCGACAATGGGTGCCCGTGACCTCCCACACCGCCACCCGGCCGCCCACCGCTCAGGTCGTTCTGCTGACCGGCCCGTCGGGCTCCGGCAAGACATCCCTGGCCACCCGCAGCGGCCTCCCCGTCCTCAACCTCGACGACTTCTACAAGGAGGGGACGGACCCGACGCTGCCCCAACTGCCCGACGGCGGCGGCGCCGACTGGGACGCGCCGCTGTCCTGGGACGCCGGCGCCGCCCTCACGGCCATCGACGCACTGTGCCGTACGGGGCGTGCCGACGTCCCGGTGTACGACATTTCGGCCAGCGCCCGGGTCGGCGCGACCACGCTCGGCCTCGGCGGCGCCCCGCTCTTCATCGCAGAGGGCATCTTCGCGGCCGAGATCATCGCGGACTGCCGGGCCGCGGGGCTGCTGGCCGACGCGCTGTGTCTGCGCGGCCGTCCCACCACCACCTTCCGCCGGCGGCTGACCCGGGATCTGCGCGAGGGCCGCAAGTCCGCCCCGTATCTCGTACGCCGCGGGCTGCGGCTGCTGCGCGATGAGCGGTCGGTCGTCGCCCGGCACACCGCGCTGGGCGCGCACGCCTGCGCCAAGCCGGAGGCGCTGGCCCGGATATCGGCCGCCGGAGCACCGGACTCGGTGGGCGCGGCCGTACGTTCCTGACGCGCGGCCCCGCAGCGGCACCGGCGCACAGACGAAGAAGCGGGCTCGGACAGACCCCCCGGCCGTCCGAACCCGCGCTCTTCTCCCCCGTGCTTCCCCCGTATCCCCCGATACGTCCGGCCTCTGTGGATCACTCCGCTTCGGCCGGTTCCCCCGTATCCCCGTTCCCCTCTCGGGCGTTCCCCCTGATCCCCCTCGGGCTCCCCCAGGTCCTCAGGCCACCAGCTCGCCGAAGGACTCCTCCTCGTCACGGCCGAAGCTGAGGACCTCGTCCTCACGCAGCCGGCGCAGGGCGCGCCAGATGCTCGACTTCACCGTGCCGACACTGATGTTGAGAATGTCCGCGATCTCCGGGTCCGTGCGGCCCTCGTAGTAGCGCAGCACCAGCATCGTGCGCTGCGTCTCGGGCAGCCGGACCAGCGCCTGCCACAGCACGGCGCGCAGCTCGGTGCCGCGCATCGCGTCCACGTCGCCGGCCGTCTCCGGCAGCTCCTCGGTCGGGTACTCGTTGAGCTTGCGCCGGCGCCAGGCACTGATGTGCAGGTTGGTCATGGTCCGCCGCAGATAGCCGCCGAGCGCCGCCTTGTCACTGATCCGGTCCCACGCCCGGAAGGTCGAGAACAGCGCGCTCTGCAGCAGGTCCTCGGCCTCGTAGCGGTCGCCGGTCAGGTGGTAGGCGGTGGCGTACAGGGAGGCCCGGCGCTCCTGGACGTAGGCGGTGAAGGCCGCTTCGGCCTCCGCCGTCTCCGCCGGGGAACGCCGTTCCCCCGTGGCCTCCCTGTACTCCGCTCCCCCGGTGTTTCCCCCGTTTTCTCCCCCGTGGGCGGCATTGCCCCCGTGCCCCGGGTTGAGTTCCACCGTCTTTGCGTCGATGGCCACCATGAAGGGCGGCCGCTGACGCCCGGCGCTGCGCGTGGTGCATCCTCGCCCGGCACCGGACTTCTCGCCGGTCCGGACGACGTCGTGGAGTCGCGTGATAACTGCGCTGGAAGTGGTGCCGTGCAGTGTGTTCATCTCGCGCCCCCCGTCGTAGAGCCAGCTCGTTCGGTGTGTCCCGGGTTGTTGATCTCTCCCGGTGCCCAAAAGACTGCCAAGCCAGTTTCATCGCGTTGTCCGTCGACTGTCACAGGCCTGTCACAGGGCCCGGTGCGGCGCGTCGCGGGGCCCTCCGTGCGTGGGCCTTGTGTACGAGAGCGCCACTGGTCGATGTCCCGGCGTCCCATGGGCCAGAATGGCTGACGTGCCTTTCCTGTTGCTGATCGAGGACGACGACGCCATCCGCACGGCCCTCGAACTCTCGCTGTCCCGCCAGGGTCACCGTGTGGTGACCGCGGCGACGGGCGAGGACGGCCTGAAGCTGCTGCGTGAGCAGCGCCCGGACCTGATCGTGCTGGATGTGATGCTGCCGGGCATCGACGGTTTCGAGGTGTGCCGGCGGATCAGGCGTACGGACCAGCTGCCCATCATCCTGCTCACCGCGCGTAACGACGACATCGACGTCGTGGTGGGACTGGAGTCCGGCGCCGACGACTATGTCGTCAAACCGGTCCAGGGGCGGGTGCTGGACGCCCGGATCCGGGCCGTGCTGCGCCGGGGCGAGCGGGAGTCCAGTGATTCGGCGACGTTCGGCTCGCTGGTGATCGACCGGTCGGCGATGACGGTCACCAAGAACGGCGAGGATCTGCAACTGACACCGACCGAACTGCGCTTGCTGCTGGAGCTGAGCCGCCGGCCCGGTCAGGCGCTGTCCCGCCAGCAGCTGCTGCGGCTGGTGTGGGAACACGACTACCTCGGCGACTCGCGCCTGGTGGACGCGTGTGTGCAGCGGCTGCGGGCGAAGGTGGAGGACGTGCCGTCCTCGCCGACCCTGATCCGTACGGTCCGCGGCGTCGGCTACCGGCTGGATTCGCCGCAGTGAGGGAACGTTCCGCGAGCGGCGGTGCTACGGACGACAGCGCGGGCGGCGGAGCCGGGAGCACGGCCGGGCCCGCGGCCGGCCAAGGGGTGCAGCGGGTGCTGCGCGGGCTGCGCCGGGCATCGGGGCTGCTGCGCTGGACCAGTCTGCGGCTGCGGCTGGTGGTGGTCTTCGCGCTGGTGGCGCTGACGGCCGCGGTCTCGGCGTCGGGCATCGCATACTGGCTCAACCGCAACACCGTCCTGGAGCGCACCCAGAACGCCGTCCTCAAGGACTTCCGTAAGTCGCTGGAGGACAGTACGCGGTCGCTGCCGCTGCACCCGCGATGTGCCGAACTCCAGGACGCGGCGCGCCAGATGGCGGCCGGGCCGCAGAACTACGCGGTGCTGTTGATAGGGGTCGACCGCGAGGGCAAGGACTGCGCGGCCACCACCAACAAGAATCTGCTGACGCTGAACAGCGTGCCCCAGTCGCTGCGTACCGCGGTCGACGAGGTGCGCCCGGTCGACGAGTCCAACCGCTATCTGCACCATCTGTACTGGCAGCGCAAGGAGGTCGGGGACGCCCCCTACCTCGTCGCCGGGGCGAAGGTGATCGGCGGCGGGCCCACCGGTTACATGATGAAGTCGCTGGACACCGAGCGGCAGGACCTCAACTCGCTGGCCTGGTCGCTGGGGATCGCGACCGCGCTCGCGCTGGTCGGCTCGGCGCTGCTGGCGCAGGCCGCGGCGACGACCGTGCTGCGGCCCGTACAGCGGCTGGGGTATGCGGCGCGGCAGCTGGGCGAGGGGCGTCTGGACACCCGGCTGCGGGTGACCGGCACGGACGAACTGGCCGATCTGTCCCGGACGTTCAACCGTACGGCGGAGCGTCTGGAGCAGCGGGTCGAGGAGCTGAGCGGGCGCGAGGCGGCGTCCCGGCGGTTTGTCGCCGACATGTCGCACGAGCTGCGGACGCCGCTGACCGCGATCACCGCGGTCTCCGAGGTGCTGGAGGAGGAGGCGGACTCGCTCGACCCGATGATCGCACCGGCGGTGCAGCTGGTGGTCAGCGAGACCCGGCGGCTGAACGACCTCGTGGAGAACCTGATGGAGGTCACCCGCTTCGACGCGGGAACGGCCCGGCTGGTGCTGGACGAGGTCGATGTCGCGGACCAGGTGACCGCCTGTATCGACGCACGGGCCTGGCTGGACGCGGTCGAGCTGGACGCGGACCGCGGCATCGTGGCCCGCCTGGACCCGCGGCGGCTCGATGTGATCCTGGCGAATCTGATCGGCAACGCCCTCAAGCACGGCGGCTCACCGGTGCGGGTCTCGGTGCACACCGAGGAGGCGGCCGGTGACGGTGCGGGCGGCCGGACGGGCAGCACCGCCGTCTCCGGCGGCCCGGCCGCGCCCGACACGTCCGAGGGACCGGAAGCCGGTACGGAGGACGTGGGGCCGGAGCGGTCCGAGCAGGCGGCGGACGCCGGGCGGCCCTTGGGCGGCACGCTGGTGATCCGCGTACGGGATCACGGCCCCGGCATCCCGGAAGAAGTACTTCCGCATGTCTTCGACCGCTTCTACAAGGCGAGCGCCTCCCGGCCGCGGTCGGAGGGCAGCGGTCTGGGCCTGTCGATCGCGCTGGAGAACGCACATATCCACGGCGGGGAGATCACCGCGGCCAATCTCCCCGAAGGCGGCGCGGTCTTCACCCTGCGGCTGCCGATGGACGCCGCGCCGCTGACGGACGGCGCACAGAGGGACGGCGGCCCGGCCCGCGCGGCCGACGAGGGCACGGAGGACGGGCGATGACGCCGATCAGGCGGACGGGGCGGCGCACCGCCGCCGTGGCGGCGCTTGCGCTCGCCGCCGTGGGCTGCGGGATCCGGGGCACCTCGGTACCGGTCGATGCGGGCGGTGCGCCCTCGCGGGTGAGCTGCAAGGCCCCGGCGAGCGAGCCGGCGGCCAACCCGCCCGGAAGGGCCCAGGCCACCGTCTATCTGGTGTGCGGCTCGGCGCTGGCCCAGGTGGAGCGGACGGTGTCGCTGCCCAAGGGCACGGCGACCACCGATCCGCGGCTGCCGACCGCCCGTGCGCTGCTCAAAGAGCTGCAGCGGCAGCCGTCGTCCGACGAGGAGCGGGCCGGCTTCAGCAGCGCGCTGCCCCAGGACCTGAAGGTCACGGCGCCGCGCGCGGGCGACCCCTCGGATGCGCTGCGACTGAGCATCCGGCCGGACGATCTGCCGTCGTTCGCACTGGCCCAGCTGGTATGCACCTACGGCACCAGCCCGGCACTGGGCCGGACCCATGCGGCGGTGCTGGGCGGACCGGGCGACGATACGGCGCACCGCTACGACTGCTCGGCGGATGTACTGACCAACCCGGACATTGCGGAGAACTCCGGCTGGGGCGACCCGCTGTCGGATGAGGGTTAGGGGCTGTCTCCCCGATCTCCGTGGGCCTGTCCGGCGCGTCAGGCCCTTAAGGACAGGCCGTGGACCGGTGGGCCAAGACGGGCGCAATTGGGCGGAACCGCAGCCCCCGCAGGTCGCGTCCTGGCCAATGTGCAGCGTCATGGCCCCGGCACCACTGCCGTCCCCCGTATGCGCGTCACCGGACTTCTCCTCCTTGTGGCGCATCTGCTGATCGTCGGCTGGCTGACATTGCGCCCTCGCACGGTGCCCTGGGTGTCCGCCACGAATCTCGAACCGCTGGCGACGATCCAGGCCGAGCTGGCGACCGGGCCTTCGTGGGAGGCCATACAGCATCTGGGCGGCTCGGTGCTGCTGCTGGCGCCGCTGGGGGTGCTGCTGCCCCTCTCGGCGGGCCGGCTGAACGTTTCACCACTGGTGTCCCTGACCCGTACCGCGTTCGCCGGGGCAATGATCGCGCTGGCCATCGAGCTGCTGCAGTCAGGGGTGCCCGGCCGGGTCCCGGACATCGACTCGGTGCTGCTCGGCTCTCTCGGGGTGGCCCTGGCACATCTGGCGGTCGTCCCCGGGGCCCGGCGCCGGCTGCGCCGCCGCTACGGGGATCTCGGGGAGGTAACCCCGAGAATCCCCAGGGTCGAACTGACCCCGCAGGCTGATGCCCTTTCCGGCAGCCGGACCTACCTTTGAGACATCGGGGCAAACGCCCCACCGAGTCGCAAAGGAGCCGCCATCATGGCCGCCGCACTGGTCCGCCCCCGCAACAACCGAATGATCGCCGGAGTGTGCGCGGGTCTGGCCCGTCGCTTCGGTACGACGCCGGCGACGATGCGCGTGCTCTTCGTGGTGTCGTGTCTGCTGCCCGGCCCGCAGTTCCTGGTCTACCTGGCGCTGTGGATATTCCTCCCCTCGGAGGAGAAGGCCGCCACCGGCGCCACCGCCTGGTGACCGGCCCGCCCGGCAGCCCGCCCGACCACCCGGCGCGACTGCCGAACCGGCACCGCGCCGCCCGGGTTCCCGACCGCACATGACGATGCCCCGGCCGTACGCACGAAAGCGTTCGGCCGGGGCACGGCGCATGACGCGTCCCTAAAGGACGGGCCGTTGACGCGTCCCCTGGAGGACGGGCCGTGTGGCGGGATCAGCCACCCAGGGGAAGGGTCTTGGCGACGGCGTTGGTCGGCAGGCCGCCCAGCAGCTTGTTGCCCTGGGAGTTGAGCTTGGTCTTGACGTCGTTGCCGGCCGGCTTGGCCTTGGTGAGGCCGGAGACGGTCTTGGTGGCGTCCTTCACCGGCAGGCTCTTCAGCACCCCGGTGGTGTCGAGCGACGGGGCCGCGCTGGCGACGCCCGCGGCGGTGACGGCGAAAGCGGCACCGAGCGCGACGGTACCGAGAGTCTTGATGGTTCCCTGCTTCATCGAATTACGTCCTCATGATGGGGGCTTGACCGGCAAATCAACCTACTGAGGCGGCAACCGGCGCCGCAAACAGCCACGACGAAAGAAAAAACGGCCGGTGGACATTCCACCGGCCGTTGCGCTATAGGCTCGCGCTACCCCTTACGCAGGGTCAGAAGCACTGCTCACAGGGGAGGTTGTGACCGCCGGACGGAACAGCCATTCGGCCCGCAGTTCCGCGTAACCGGGCTTGATGACGTCATTGATCATGGCCAGACGTTCATCGAAAGGAATGAACGCTGATTTCATCGCATTGACTGTAAACCACTGCATGTCATCGAGCGTGTATCGGAATGTCTTGACCAGGTGCTCGAATTCCTCGGACATGCTCGTGTGGCTCATCAGCCGGTTGTCGGTGTTGACCGTGAGCCGGAACTGCAGCCGGCGCAGCAGGCCGATGGGGTGCTCGGCGTACGAGGGGGCGGCGCCGGTCTGGAGGTTGGAGGTCGGGCACATCTCCAGCGGGATGCGCTTGTCCCGGACGTACGAGGCGAGCCGGCCGAGCTTGACCGAGCCGTCGTCGGCGACCTCGATGTCGTCGATGATCCGGACCCCGTGGCCGAGGCGGTCGGCGCCGCACCACTGGAGGGCCTGCCAGATCGACGGCAGGCCGAAGGCCTCACCGGCGTGGATGGTGAAGTGGTTGTTCTCCCGCTTGAGGTACTCGAACGCGTCGAGGTGACGGGTGGGCGGGTAGCCGGCTTCGGCGCCCGCGATGTCGAAGCCGACGACGCCGGTGTCCCGGTAGCGGTTGGCGAGTTCGGCGATCTCCAGGGCGCGGGCGGCGTGCCGCATCGCGGTGAGCAGCGCGCCGACGCGGATGCGGTGACCGTTCTCGCGGGCCCGGCGCTCGCCCTCGCGGAAGCCCTCGTTGACCGCCTCGACGACCTCTTCGAGGGTCAGGCCCTGCTCCAGGTGCTGCTCGGGCGCGTACCTGACCTCGGCGTAGACCACACCGTCGGCGGCCAGGTCCTCGGCGCATTCGGCGGCCACCCGGGCCAGTGCGTCGCGGGTCTGCATGACGGCGCAGGTGTGGGCGAACGTCTCCAGGTAGCGCTCAAGCGAACCGGAGTCACAGGCCTCACGGAACCAGATCCCGAGCTTTTCCGGGTCGGTCTCGGGCAGTCCCTCATAGCCGTTCTCACGGGCCAGCTCGACGACGGTGGCCGGGCGCAGGCCGCCGTCGAGGTGATCGTGGAGCAGCACCTTGGGGGCGCGGCGGATCTGTTCACTGGTCGGCTGGGTGGTGGTCTCGCTCGTCATCTCGGCACTCTAGCGCCTACGCGCGTAGATCACACCGAACGATACGTAACAGTGACCCGTCCACGGGGTGGCGCGCACGCCTCCGTCTGCCATCGTTCTGGACATGGCTCAGCAAGCACTGCCGGTGCGTGAGGCCCGGCTGGGAAAACCGCTGGGAACGGCCGGCAAGGAAGCGGCGCGCGAAGCGCTCCGGTGGAGGGGCGGCGGGCGAGGCACCGGCCGGGAGGTCAGCGGGGTCGCGCTTTTACTGCCCGGTGGCGGACCGACCGGGGTGCGGCGCCCGTCGCCGGTGGCGGCGCTGGCGGTGCGCCCGCTGGCGGTCCGGCTGGCGAAGGCGGGACGCGCTGAGGGCCTGACGGCTCATGTCGTGCGCTACCGCTGCAGCGGCTGGAACGGGGCCGCGGCCCATCCGGCGCGGGACGCGGACTGGGCCCTGGAGGAGGTGATCCGCCGCTACGGCGATGTCCCGGTCTGCCTCGTGGGTACGGGCATGGGCGCCCGCGCCGCCCTGCATGCCGCGGGTCATCCCGCCGTCAACTCCGTACTGGCGATCGCCCCTTGGCTGCCCGACCCGCACCAGGACAGTGCGCAGCCCGATCCGGTGAAACAGCTCATCGGCCGGCAGGTCCTGCTCATCCACGGCACCAACGACGAGCGCACCGACCCCGATCTCTCCTACCGCTACGCCGAGCGCGCCAAGAAGGTCAACCGGGACATCTGCCGCTTCGAGGTGCACTCCGACGGCCATTCGCTGCATCAGCACCGTACCGAAGTCCTGGCCCTGGCCGCCGACTTCATGCTCGGCTCGCTGTTCGCCCGGGACTTCGCCAGACCGGTGAAGGACGCGCTGGCCGCGCCCCCGCCGCTGGGCCTGCGGATGCCGCTGGCGGCGGGCTTCGGGACGTCGCTGCGGCACTGAACGCCGCAGCCCGGCCGGCACAGCCGTCACCTGGGCAGCAGCCGCCCCCGCCGGCTCAGCAGGAACTTCTTGAAGGCGGCCACCGGCGGGGTGTCCGGATGGCCGTCCAGCCAGGCGACGCCGATCTCGCGGACCGCCCGCGGCGCCGTCACGGTCAGCTCGGCCACGCCGGGGCGGGGGACGGCCGGCGGGGGGAGCAGGGCCACGCCCAGCCCGGCCGCGACCAGCCCGCGCAGCGTCTCGGCCTCCTCCCCCTCGAACGCGACCCGCGGGGTGAAGCCCGCCTCCGCGCACAGCGCGTCGGTGATCCGGCGCAGCCCGTAGCCCGGTTCGAGGGTCACGAACAGCTCGCCGGCGGCCTCCGCGAGCCGGATCCGCTTACGGGCGGCCAGCGGATGGTCGTCCGGGACGACCAGGCGCAGCTTCTGCTCGTCGAGCCGGCGGGCGACCAGGTCCGGATAGTCGGGCACCGGCGAGGTCAGACACAGATCGAGGTCGCCGGCGCGCAGCCGCTCGATCATGGCCTCACCGTAGTTCTGGACGAGCTGGAAGCGGACGCGCGGATGGTCGGCGCGGAAGGTGCGGATCAGGCCGGGCACGGTCTCCGAACCGAGGGTGTGCAGAAAGCCGAACGCCACCTTCCCGGCCGCGGGATCGACATCGGCCCGTACGGACTCCGTCGCCCGCTCCAGATCCGTCAGCGCCCGCTCGGTGGAGGCGAGAAAGGCGCGGCCCGCCGGGGTCAGGGAGAGGGTGCGGCCGTGCCGGGCGAAGAGGGCGACGCCGAGGTCCTCCTCCAGGCGGACGATGGCCCGGCTGAGCGTCGGCTGCGGCATCCCGAGCTCCTGCGCGGCGCGGGTGACGTGTTCGTGCCGGGCGACGGCGGTGAACTGGGCGAGCCGCGGGGCGAGAACCACCGCCCAGGAGTCGGCGCCGAGTTCGGCCACCTCCCCCGTGTCCACGCCGGCCCGGCCCGAACCGGCGGTGTCTATTCTGTTGCGACCTTGCAACAGCGGCCCTTGCGACCTGCGATCATGTGCCACAGCATCGATTATGCCGTTTCCATGCATTGGACGCATGAAACGCGTGCGCCTACCTTCGAAACATGCCTCCCGCTGATACCGGGGCGTCCGTCACCGACCGTGCGGCCGCCTCTCCCCCGTCGTCCACTGACACCTCCGCCGCCGCGCCCGACCCCGAAGCGGGCAAGCTGCGGCCGGGCGGCCCCGGCTATCGCCGGATGAGCTTCGCCCTCTTCGCCGCCGGAGTGGCCACTTTCGCCCTCCTCTACTCCACGCAGGCCCTGCTGCCCGCGATCTCCGTGGACCTCGGGGTGAGCCCGGACCAGGCGAGCTGGACCGTGTCCGCGGCGACCTTCGGCCTGGCCCTCGGTGTGATCCCGCTGAGCGCGGTCTCCGAGCGCTTCGGCCGGCGCACACTGATGATGTGGTCCCTCGCGGTGGCCGCGCTGCTCGCGATGCTGGTGCCGTTCGCCCCGTCGCTCGGTGCGCTGATCGCGCTGCGCGGCATCCAGGGCGTCGCACTGGCCGGGCTGCCGGCCTCGGCGATGGCCTTCCTGGCCGAGGAGGTACGCGCCAAGGCGCTGGTGGCGGCCATCGGACTGTTCGTGGCGGGCAACAGCATCGGCGGGATGTCCGGCCGGATCGTGACCGGCTGGGTCGCCCAGGCCTGGGGCTGGCGGGCGGCCCTCGCCGCGGTGGGTGTGCTGGCCGTGGTGTGCGCGGTGGCCTTCCGGCTGCTGGTGCCCAAGGCCCGGCATTTCGCGCCCCGTTCGGTGGGCCCGCGGGCGCTGGCCCGTACGCTCGGCGGCCACCTGGCCGACCCGCTGCTGCGCCGCCTCTACGCCATCGGCGGGCTGTTCATGACGGTCTTCGGCGCGGTCTACACGGTCATCGGCTACCGCCTGGTCTCCGAACCGTTCAACCTCCCGCAGGGCATCGTCGGTTCGATCTTCGTGATCTACCTGGTCGGCACGGTCTCCTCGGCCGCGGCCGGCAAGCTGGTCGCCCGGACCGGCCGCCGCGGCGCCCTGTACCTGGCCGTCGGCACCACCTCCACGGGTCTGCTGCTGACGCTCTCCGCTTCGGTGGGCGCGGTGCTGGCGGGCCTGATCCTGATCACCGCCGGCTTCTTCGCGGGCCACGCGGTGGCCTCCTCCTCGGTCAGCCGCACCGCCAAGACGGCGCGCGCCCAGGCGTCGGCGCTGTACCAGTGCGCGTACTACGTCGGCAGCAGCCTGGGCGGCGCGCTCGGCGCCGCCGCCTTCCACGCCGTCGGCTGGGAGGGCACCGTCCTCCTCGGCCTCGCCGCGATGCTCGGCGCCGCCTCGATCACCCTCTACGCCACCCGCAAGGCCGTGGCCGAACGCCGCCTCCTCCACCTGGAGAAGGCCGCGTAACGCCACCCCGCAGTCCGAAGGGCCCGTCCTGCCACCTGTCCTGGTGGGGCGGGCCCTTCGTCGTCAGCTCCCTCAGCCGACGGGGAAGAGTGCCGTGTCGAGGGTGACCTCGAACGGCGCAGGGAGATGCATCTCATCCCCGTACTTCACGGTCTCGAGCACACGGAACAAACCGCCCGCCGGCTCCCCGTACAGCGTTGCGGTCGGCTTTCCGGAGTGCCAGGGATCCAACAGCAGGTACAGGGGGACACCGGCTGCGGCGTAGCCGTTCAACTTCTCGATGCGGTCATGATTCGCGTTGGAACGAGAGGTGATCTCAACGATGAGCTGAGCCACATCAGCTGTCCGGCGCTCACGCGGGCGCGGCAGCAGTTTCTTGGGGATGACGGCCAGATCGGGAACGAACAACCCGTGCCTGCCGGGGACGGTCAGCCCCTGGGTCTGGTAGATCCCCCAGTCCCGCGGGATGACGGTGTACAGCAAGCGCTGCAGCTCGTCCGCGGTGTCGTTGTGGTCGCTCTCCGGCGGTGGTGCCACGGTGACGATCCCCTCGATGATCTCCACCTTGCAGCCCTCCGGAGCGTTCGTCCGCTCCCAGACCCTCAGTGCCTCTTCCCAGCCGGAATCATCGGCAGGGTGGGGGCGCTCAGCGATGACCGCTGCCATGGTGTGCTCCCTCTATCGGTACGTCACCGACCCCAGCATGCCGAACGGGACCGGTGCTGGTCCACCGATCCCGTTCACCCATACGGGAAAACCGCAGGTCAGGAGATACGTTCCAGCACCACCGGAGTGGCGGCGAACGCCGCGTCCTCTGGACCGACGAGGACACCGCCGTCCAGCGCCTCCAGGCCGTAGGCGAACTTCTCCGGGGTGTCGGTGTGCAGGGTCAGCAGGGGCTGGCCTGCGGTGACGGGGTCGCCGGGCTTGGCGTGGAGTTCGACACCCGCGCCCGCCTGGACCGGGTCCTCCTTGCGGGCGCGGCCGGCGCCCAGGCGCCAGGCGGCGAGGCCGACAGCGTAGGCGTCGAGGGTGGTGAGGGTGCCGGAGGAGGCGGCGGTGACGACATGCTGTTCGCGGGCCACGGGGAGGGCCGCGTCGGGGTCGCCGCCCTGGGCCGCGATCATCCGGCGCCAGTGGTCCATGGCGGAGCCGTCGGCCAGCGCCTTGGCCGGGTCGGCGTCCTTGAGGCCGGCCGCGTCGAGCATTTCGCGGGCCAGGGCGAGGGTGAGGTCGATGACGTCCTGGGGGCCGCCGCCGGCCAGCACCTCGACGGATTCGCGGACTTCGAGGGCGTTGCCGGCGGTCCGGCCGAGCGGGGTGGCCATGTCGGTGAGCAGGGCGACCGTCTTCACCCCGTGGTCGGTGCCCAACTCGACCATCGTGGAGGCCAGTTCGCGGGCGTTGTCGAGGTCCTTCATGAAGGCGCCGGAGCCGACCTTGACGTCCAGGACGAGGGAGCCGGTGCCCTCGGCGATCTTCTTGGACATGATGGAGGAGGCGATGAGGGGGGTGGACTCGACGGTGCCGGTGACATCGCGGAGCGCGTAGAGCTTCTTGTCGGCGGGGGCGAGGCCGTCGCCGGCGGCGCAGATGACCGAGCCGACGTCACGCAGGACGTCCAGCATCTCGGCGTTGGAGAGGGCCGCGCGCCAGCCGGGGATCGCTTCGAGCTTGTCGAGGGTGCCGCCGGTGTGACCCAGGCCGCGGCCGGAGAGCTGCGGGACGGCCGCGCCACAGGCGGCGACGAGCGGGGCGAGCGGGAGGGTGATCTTGTCGCCGACGCCACCGGTGGAGTGCTTGTCGGCAGTGGGGCGGGGCAGGGACGAGAAGTCCATGCGCTCACCGGAGTTGATCATCGCGGCCGTCCAGCGGGCGATCTCCGTACGGTTCATGCCGTTGAGGAAGATGGCCATCGCCAGGGACGACATCTGCTCGTGGGCGACCTCGCCGCGGGTGTAGGCGTCGATGACCCAGTCGATCTGAGCGGGGGTCAGCTCGCCGCGGTCGCGCTTGGTACGGATGACGGAGATGACGTCCATGGACGGTTCCTTTCGAACGGGTAGGTACGTTCTACACGCATAGATGCCGGGGTGGCCAGGGGCTCCGGGCGACCACTCCCTGGGGGCGGTCCCAGGGGGCGGTGCGCGGTGTCCGGTCGCGGCGTCCGGACATGAGTGAGGGGTTCCGAGCCATGGGGCTCGGAACCCCTCACCGGGTTCAACGCGTTCGCTTCGTCCCTACTTCGGCTCCAGGTCCTTGCAATCGATCGAACGCTTCTTCAGTTCTTCGTGCGTGCTGTTCTTGTCTCCGCTGGACGCGCCCGCGCACAGGTTGCGGGGAGAATGGGGAGCGGTCAGGCCGACCTCCACCTGGGCGTTCCACTTGGCGTCCTTGTCGCCGTCCGGGTCGTAACCGTTCCCGTTCGCGTTGGCGTTCGGGTTCACCAGGCGGCCGCGCTGCTCGATCGCGCCGCGGCGCCGCTGCCCGGTGGCGTCGGTCGTGACCTCCTGCCGGTAGCGGGTCGCCTGGATGATGTCCTCGGCGTTGATGTGCCGGATCGCGGCCCATTCCTCCTGGCTGCGGAAGTGACCGAGGGGGGAGCCCGGGGTGATCTGGTCCGGAAGGTAGATCATGTTGCCCTGCCCGCGGATGTCATAGACCCAGCCCTCGTAGACCTCGGTTCTCGTCCCGTCCTCGTTGGTGCGGATGTTGCCCGTCGGCTGCAGGGCGAACGTCTGTGCCGGGTCGGGGTTGGCGCTGGTGCTGATGTAGCCGGAGTCCTGGTGCTGGCTGCCCCCGTGCAGGTGACGTGGCAGGTCGTAGTTCGTCCCCCTGGAGGTGAATCCGTCGCGGAACACCTCGTTCGGATCGCGGGTGGATCCCTGGACAATCGGTTCCCCGCGATAGACGACGCCCGGCGGCTTTCTGCTGGCGTCCAGGTCCTTCTGGTGTATCTCGACCTTGCCGTCACTGTTCCTCAGCGCCTGTGCGGGACTCCCGGCCCCCACGAGAGTGACACCCGCGACGGAGATCATCGCAACGAAAGTGATCAGTGCCCGGTAGAGGGAGGTGCGGCCTTCCGGCTTTTTCACAGTGGTCATGACGCGCCTCTCCTACGCGGCCTTCAGCCGCTTGAACCAAGCGGCCGGGCTGGTGGTATCGCCGGTCACCGAGGCGCCGGCGAGCAGCGTGGCGGCGAGCGCCAAGCGTCTGCCCGTGCGCCCACCTCGTGTCATATCCGTACTCGGTCTCGTCATTGGCGTGCTTTCTGTCCAGCGTCGGCCAATAGCCGATCGCACTGTCGTGAATATGCTCGGCGCCGATTCTCAAATCGGCTGTGCGGCAATTCAACGAAGCGACGCAACGACGTGTCCACGAATTCCCCGAAAGACTGCGGTGCATTGAATTTTCTGTTGCGGGAACCGTGGTTCAGAAACTTTCTCCGCCACGAACTTCGCGGACATCGGCCACGAGCCTGAAGGCGTACGACCACAGACTTTTCGTCCCGGAACCGGCCGGCGTTCTCCTGGCGGCGGTCGACGCGCCGGAGTCACGAGGGGCCGGGGCGGCGCCGGCAGACCCGGCGAGTCGGTCCGGGCTGTCGGAGGCCGTCATGGCGCAACCGCGGTGCGCCCGCCTGCCGATGACACGCTGACGGCCACAGTGATCGCCCGAGGGGGGCAGCGGCCCACCGCCCCCGTCACCCCCTCAAATGCCCCGGCCCGAAAGCGTCCGGCAGCAACTCCGACAGGGGGCGGACGCCGGCCGCCGTGTCGACCAGCAGCTCGGGCCCCCCGTGCTCGTACAGCAGTTGGCGGCAGCGGCCGCAGGGGACGAGCAGGTCGCCCGCCCCGTCCACGCAGGTGAAGGCGGTCAGCCGGGGGGCGGGGCCGCCGCTGTCGGACCGGCCTGCGAACAGGGCCGAGATCAGGCCGCATTCGGCGCAGAGGGAGAGGCCGTACGAGGCGTTCTCCACGTTGCAGCCGGTGATGGTGCGGCCGTCGTCCACAAGGGCGGCGGCGCCTACGGGGTAGCCGGAATACGGGGCGTAGGCCCGGGACATGGCGTCCCGGGCCTGCGCGCGCAGTGCGGTCCAGTCGACCGGCACCGGTGGTGTCATGTGCCTTGTCCTCGGCGGTAGGGCTTGCCGTTCGCCTTCGGCGGCCGCAGCCGCTGGGAGAAGAGGGCAAGCACCAGCAGGGTGGCGATGTAGGGGCTCGCCTCGACCAGTTCGAGCGGAACGGTGTCGGCCAGGGCGTACCAGATGACCAGGACGGCGGCGGCTATGCCGGCGACCACGGCCTGGGTGCGCTTGGCGGCACGCAGACGGAACAGGGCGAGCACCGCGAGCAGCGCCGCCAGGCCCAGGAGCAGCGCATGGACGGTCGGGCCGCCGCTGCGCAGCTGCATGGCGTCCATGAAGCCGAACAGGCCCGCGCCCATCGCGACGCCGCCCGGCCGCCAGTTGCCGAAGATCATCGTGGCGAGACCGATGTAGCCGCGCCCGCCCGTCTGGCCGTCCTGGTAGAAGTGCACCCCGATGGAGAGGAAGGCACCGCCGAGGCCGGCCAGGGCTCCGGAGACCAGCACCGCCGCGTACTTGTAGGAGTAGACGTTGACGCCCAGGGACTCGGCCGAGATGGGGGCCTCGCCGCAGGAGCGCAGCCGCAGTCCGAACGAGGAGCGCCAGAGTACGTAGAAGGTGCCGATGAACAGGCCGATGGTGAGCAGGGTCAGCCAGGAGACATTGGTGACCGCCGCGCCGAGGATGCCGGCGACGTCGGAGACCAGGAACCAGTGGTGGCCCTCCAGGGTGTTCAGCGCGTCCGACAGGCCGGGGACGGTGAACGTCGGCATGTCGGGCATCGGCGGCGACTGCTTGTCGTTGCCGCCGGCCAGCATGGCCGCGCTGCCCTCCTGGCCGAACCACAGCGTGGCGAGGTACTGGGTGGCGCCCAGGGCCAGGATGTTGACCGCGACACCGGAGACGATGTGGTCGACGCCGAAGGTCACGGTGGCGATGGCGTGGATCAGTCCGCCGAGCGCGCCGCCGATGATGCCGGCCGCGGCCGCCGCCCAGGGGCCGTGCTGCCAGCCGACCCAGCCGGCCGCGAACGAGCCGAGCATCATCATGCCTTCGAGGCCGATGTTGACCACGCCGGCCCGCTCGGACCACAGTCCGCCCAGTCCCGCCAGGCCGATCGGCACGGCGGCGCTCAGCGCGGCGCCGAACTGTCCGGTGGAGGTGAGGTCCGCGGTGCCGGTGATGGCCCGGAGGACGGCGACGGCGACCAGGCCGATGGCGATGATCAGCAGGATCCAGGGGTAGGTCAGCTTGCGCCGGCCCCCCTTCCCGGGGACCGCGAGCTTCGTCGCGGTCTTGAGGTCCGTACTCACGCCGACACCTCCGGCTTGTCGCTCTTGTCAGACTTGTCGGCGTTGTTCGTGCGTGACAGGGCGGCCAGCTCCTCGCCGACCTTGCGCTGCTGCAGGCTCAGCCCGTAACGGCGCACGATCTCGTAGGCGATGACCACGCACAGGACGATGACGCCCTGGATGACGCCGACGATTTCCTGGGCGTACCCCTCGAACTCCAGCCGGGAGCCGGTGCGGTCGAGGAACGCCCACAGCAGGGCGCCGAAGGCCATGCCGATGGGGTGGTTGCGGCCGAGCAGTGCGATGGCGATACCGGTGAAGCCGATACCGGCCGGGAAGTCCGTGCCGTACTGGAAGGACTCACCGAGCAGGGTGGGCATACCGACCAGACCGGCCGCGGCGCCCGACAGCAGCATGCTGCACAGGACCATGCGCTTGACGCTGACGCCGCTGGCCTCGGCGGCCGGCTCGGAGGCGCCCACGGCGCGCAGGTCGAAGCCGAAGCGGGTGCGGTTGATCCCGAACCAGTACAGCGCGCCGGCCAGGATCGCGATCACCACGAAGCCGTAGACCGGCTTGGGGTGGGTCGGGAAGGAGAAGAAGTGGCTGGATTCCGGGAGGAACTTGGTGTGCAGGAGGTTGCCGTCCTTGATGGCGAGGCGGCCGTCCTGCAGGAAGTAGCCGATGATCGAGGCGGCGATCGCGTTGAGCATGATCGTGGTGATCACCTCGCTGACGCCGCGGGTGGTCTTCAGCAGACCCGCGATGCCCGACCAGATGGCACCCACCAGCATCGCGATGACGATGAGCAGGATGATCTGGAGCGCGCCGGGCAGCGCGATGGCGCCGCCGACCGCCGCGGCCGCGAACGCCGCGAGGCGGTACTGGCCGTCGACGCCGATGTTGAAGAGGTTCATGCGGAAGCCGATGGCGACCGCCAGCGCCGAAAGGTAGTACGGCACCGCCTTGTTGATGATCCAGACCTGGCTGTCGCTGTAGTGACCGTAATCGGCCATGATCCCGTAGGCGCGGAAGGGGTTCTCCCCCGACGCCAGGAAGACCAGGGACGAGATCACTATCGCGGCGACGATGGCCAGGACGGGTGCGGCGATCGCCAGGATCACCTTGTCCCGGGTGGCGCTCTTGGCGATGGCGTCCACGGTGGGGTTCTTGGTGGAGGTGCTCACTGCTCGTCCCCCTCCTGCTCACCGGCGTCGTGCGACACACCGTCTTCGGGCGCGCCGTCTTCCGGCGCACCGTCTTCCGACGCACTGAGGTGGCCTCTGGCGGCACCGGTCATGGCGGAGCCCAACTCCTCCGGGGTGATGACGGCGGGGTCCGCGTCCGCGACCAGCCGGCCCCGGTACATCACCCGCAGGGTGTCGGACAGCCCGATCAGCTCGTCCAGGTCGGCAGAGATCAGCAGCACCGCCAGGCCCTCGCGGCGCGCCTCGCGGATCTGTTCCCAGATCTGCGCCTGCGCACCGACGTCGACCCCGCGCGTGGGGTGGGCGGCGATCAGCAGCTTGGGGTGGTGGCTCATCTCGCGGCCGACGATCAGCTTCTGCTGGTTGCCGCCGGAGAGCGAGGACGCGGTGACGTCGATGCCTGGGGTGCGCACGTCGTACTCCTCGACGATGCGCTCGGTGTCCTTGCGGGCGCCGGGGATGTCGAGGAGCTTGCCCTTGCTGTTGGGGCGTTCGGTGACATGGCCGAGGATGCGGTTCTCCCACAGCGGGGCTTCCAGCAGCAGACCGTGGCGGTGGCGGTCCTCGGGGATGTAGCCGATGCCGCCCTCGCGCCGGGCGCGGGTGGAGGCCCCGGACAAGTCCTTGCCGTCCAGGGTGAGGGTGCCGCGGTCGGGACGGCGGGTGCCCATGACGGCCTCGACCAGCTCGGCCTGGCCGTTGCCCTCGACACCGGCGACGCCCAGGACCTCGCCCTTGTGGATGGTGAAGGAGATGCCGTCCAGGACGGTGCGGACCACTCCGTCGGAGTCGGTCGCGGACAGATGCACCTCGCTGACGCGGAGCATCTCCTCGTCCGTGACCGTCGACTCGCGGGTCTCGGGGGACGGCAGTTCGCTGCCGACCATCAGCTCGGCCAGCTGCTTGGGCGTGGTCCCGGACGGTTCGACCGAGGCCACGGTGGTGCCGCGCCGTATGACGGTGATGTCGTCGGCGACCGAGAGCACCTCGCCCAGCTTGTGCGAGATGAAGATGACGGTCAGGCCCTCGGACTTGAGCTCGCGCAGGTTGTCGAAGAGCGCGTCGACCTCCTGCGGGACCAGGACGGCGGTCGGCTCGTCGAGGATGAGGGTGCGGGCGCCGCGGTAGAGGACCTTGAGGATCTCCACCCGCTGGCGGTCGGCGACACCGAGGTCCTCGACCAGGACGTCGGGCCGTATGTGCAGTCCGTACGCGTCCGAGATTTCTTTTATCTTCGCGCGGGCGCCGGCGCCGATGCCGTGCAGCTTCTCCGCGCCGAGAACGGTGTTCTCCAGGACGGTGAGGTTGTCGGCGAGCATGAAGTGCTGGTGCACCATGCCGATGCCGCGGGCGATGGCGTCGGCCGGGGTGTGCAGGGTGACCTGCTCGCCGCCCAGCGCGATGGTGCCCTCGTCCGGCTTCTGCATGCCGTAGAGGATCTTCATCAGGGTGGACTTACCGGCACCGTTCTCGCCGCACAGGGCGTGGACGGTGCCGCGGCGCACGGTGAGATGGATGTCGTGGTTGGCCACGACGCCGGGGAACCTTTTGGTGATTCCGCGGAGTTCTACAGCGGGGGCGTCCGGGACGGCGGGACCGCTGCTCGTGGATGCTGCGTTGATGGCGCACTCCCCTCGGGGATGAAGGAGCGGAAAGGACGGAAAGTCAGGGACCGGAAGGTCTCAAGGGGGACGTGGGCTCGCCCCGGGGTCCGGCGCTGCGGCGCCCCGGGATGGCGGTGGTCCCGGGCTACGGCGTCTCCTTGACCTTCACCTTGCCCTCGATGATCTTCTTCCGGGCCGCATCGATCTGCGACTGGATGTCCTTGATGAACCCGCCCGAGGTGGCGAGCGACACACCGCTGTGCTTGAGGTCGTAGGCGTGGATGCCGGTCAGCGGCTTACCGTCCTCGACGCTCTTGATCAGGTCGAACACGGCCACATCGACGTTCTTCACGACCGAGGTGAGGATCCGGTCCTTGTAGCGGGCCAGGCCCGGCTGCTGGTACTGGTCCGAGTCCACGCCGATCGCCCAGGCGCCCTTGACCTTGCTGACCGCCTCGATGGTCCCCGCGCCCGACTGCCCGGCCGCCGTGTAGATCACATCGACACCGCTGTCGAGCATGCCGCCGGCCTTGGCCTTGGCGGCGGCTGGGTCGTTGAACCCCTTGTCGTTGTTGGGGTACAGGTACTGCGAGGTGATCTTGGCCTTCGGGTCGGTGTCGCGGGCACCCTGTTCGAAGCCGGCCTGGAACTTCTGGATCAGCGCGTTGTTCACGCCACCGATGAAGCCCACCTTGTGGTTCTTGCTCTTCAGCGCAGCCGCGACGCCGGCCAGATACGAGCCCTCGTGCTCGGCGAAGACCATCGCATCGACGTTCTTGCCCTCCGGCACGGCGTCCACGACACCGAAGGTGGTGCCGGGGAAGTCCTTGGCCACGTTCTGCACGGACTGGCTGTAGGCGAAGCCGACGCCGATGACCGGGTTGTAGCCGGCCTCGGCGAAGGAGGTGAGCCGCTGCTCGCGGTCCGCCTCGGTCTCGCCGTTCTTGGCGGTGAGCATCTTGACGTCGACGCCCAGCTTCTTGGTCGCGTTCTCCACACCACGGGCGGCCGCTTCGTTGAACGAGTGGTCGTCCCGGCCGCCGATGTCGAAGGCCAGCCCGACCCCCGCGTGTTTGGCGCGATTGGCCTCGGCAAAGCTCTGACCGCACGCAGTGGCGGTGAGCGCGAGGCCCGCGGTGGCGGTGGCCGCGGCGGCAATCCTGATGACCCGACGCACGGGGCCTTCCCTTCGCTCTAAGCGCCCCCATTGGCGCTGGCTTGTCGGGAGATTAACGCGCGTAGACCTGGCGCAAAACCCTCCACTGCGTGGACGTTATCGATTCGAGGCGTAGGGCACCTGGACGTAACACGGGCGGGCGATATGCGAAGCCCGTCCCGGCAAGCAGCCGGAACGGGGCGATATGCGTGCTTTGCGGTCGGTGGTCTGTTATATGCGGTGGATCTTGAGCACGGCGAGGAGGGCGGCCGAGGAGGCTGTGGGGATCAGTCGGCACCACCGCCAGCGCCCTGCACCGCTTCCTCGCCGGCGGGCCGGAGGTTTTGCTGGACGGCTGGGAACAGCGCTCCTAGAGATCTCCCTCCAGAAGCGCCGCCGCCGTGAAGAGTTCCACGCCTACCTTGATCGCCTGCTCGTCCACGTCGAAGTCGCCGCGGTGCAGGTCCCGGTGCGTGGGGTCGGCGGGTGGGTGGACGCCCAGGCGGGCCATGGCGCCGGGGACGTGTTCGAGGTACCAGGAGAAGTCCTCGCCGCCGAGGGACTGCTCGGTGTCCTCGATGGCGCCCTCGCCGCGGCGGGCGGCCATCGCGGAGTGCAGCAGCTGGACGGTGAGCGGCTCGTTGACCACCGGCGGCACCCCGCGGACGTAGGTGATCTGCGACTTGGCGCCGTGGAGGGCGGCGACCTCGTCGATCGCGGCATGGACCAGGTCGGGGGCCTGCCGCCAGGCGTCGAGATCGAGGCAGCGGACGGTGCCGGAGAGTTCGGCGTGCTGCGGGATGACGTTGCAGGCGTGTCCGGACGCCAGGCGCCCCCAGGTGACGGCCAGACCGGCGCGGGCGTCGACCCGGCGGGCGAGCAGTGCCGGTACGTCCAGGGCGACCCGGGACGCGGCGGTGACCATGTCGGTGGTCAGGTGCGGGCGGGCGGTGTGGCCGCCGGGGCCGTCCAGCTCGACCTCCAGCCGGTCGCAGGCCGAGGTGATCGCTCCCGTACGGAGCCCGATCCGGCCGGCGTCGACGCGCGGGTCGCAGTGGACGGCGAGGATCCGGCCGACGCCCTCCAGGGCGCCGGACTCGATCGCGTCGGAGGCGCCGCCGGGCAGGATCTCCTCGGCAGGCTGGAAGAGCAGGCGTACGGGGCGCGGCAGGGCGCCGGCGCGGGCCAGCTCGGCCAGGACCAGACCGGCGCCGAGGACGACGGCGGTGTGCACGTCGTGGCCGCAGGCGTGCGCGCGGCCGGCGACCGTCGAGGCGTAGTCGGCGGTCTTGGTGTCCGGGATGGGCAGGGCGTCGATGTCCGCCCGCAGCGCCAGCAGGGGGCGGTCGGGGGCGGCCGCGACGGCCCGCCGGTCCGCCTTGGTGTCCCGCCCGTCGGCCGTGGCGTCCCGCGTACCGATGTCACAGATCAGGCCGGTGCCGGTGGCCAGTACCCGGGGCCGCAGACCGGCCCGCTCCAGCCGTTCCTTGATCGCCGCGGTGGTCCGGAACTCCTGGTTGCCGAGTTCGGGATGCCGGTGCAAGTCGCGCCGGAAGGCGCTCAGTTCGGCGCGGAGCGCCTCGGGAAGGGCACCGGGGAGCTGATCCCCGGCGGGGGTACGGGCGGCGCTGACCTCTCGGGACATCACGTGGTTCACCTGTGGAAGGTTACGGGTCCCGATGGGGCAACTGTCCTTCGATCAACAAAAGTTCAGCCCGTTAGGGGAAGAAAATCTAGGCCGCTCGGCGCATGGACGGTTTATGCGACGGGTATGCAGTAGGGCTTCCCGCGCTCCTTCATCCGGTGGCCATCCGCTGGGTGAACGGCAGTCGCTGCACGTCGCGGGCGGTGCCCGTGACCCCGTCGAGGAAACCCTGGGCCCGTGGTGAGGCGTTGGCCGTCAGCCACTCCGGATCGATGTCACAGACCGCGACCTTGACCTCCGTACCGAGCAGCGCCAGCGGCAGGGTGTGCACCACGGTGGAGGGGAAGCTGACGATCAGCCGTCCGACGGGGCCGCGGCGGGCGATCAGTTCGAGCGGCAGATCGGGCCGTACGACCTCCAGGCCGGTCTCGGCCACGAGGCGGCGCAGCTTTTCGGTGCTCTCCTTGCGGTGCGCGAAGTAGCGGGTGGCGCTGTGCGTACGGGCCAGGGTGCCCACCGCCGCCAGATAGCGGTCGGCGTCCACGACGCCGGTCTCCACCAGCGAGGTGCCGACGATGTCGGCGGCGCGGGTGAGCCGGGGCGGGCCGAAGCGGCCGCGGGTCCAGGCGAACTCGTTGGTGGTGACCTCGACGCCCGGCGGTGCCTCGACGGGCATCGAGCTGAACAGGCCGACGGTGCGCCGGCCGCCCTCGGGGGCCGGGGTGAGCCGGCGCCGGGCGGTGGCCGAGAAGGGCGCGAAGACCAGGTCCCGCGCGCCGCGTCCGCTGCCGTTGCGGTGCCAGCGCACCAGCCGTTCCCCGCGGGCGAGTTGGGAGATGAACTCCATGGTGGCGGTGCCGTCGTCGACCACGACCAGATCGCGCGCCCTGGTGAGGGAGAGCAGCAGCTGGACGTAGCGGGAGAACGGGTCGCCGATGACGACGCGGCGGGCGCGGCGCAGCAGCGGCGTGAGGCCGCCGATGGTGCGCATCGGCGCGGTCGGACCACCGCGGGCCTCCTCCCAGCGCACCGTATGGCCTTCGTCGCGGGCGAGTTCGGCCATCCGCCGCAGCTGGCCGCGGGTCATCGGGTCGTGCGGGGAGAGCACGACGACGGTGAGCTCGGCGGCCTGTGCCGTGTGCGCCCATTCCAGGACGTTCAGCAGCTGCACCGGGCTCTCGACGAATGCGAGGGTGCCGCTGTCCCGGGATGCCGCACGCGGCTCACCGGAGCGTGCGGTCCGCTTGCGCTGCCGGGGCACCCCCCGGAGACGACGGGCGGGAGAACCCGTCGTCTCCGGGGGCGGAACCTCGTCGCCGGGCGTACCGGGCACGGCGCGGGTCCCTTCAGGTGAGCTCACCGTGGCTCCCGTCGGTTCGTCGGCCGGGCTGTCAGACGGCGGCCGGCTCGGCGGCCTCGGCCTCGGCCACCACGCCGGTGACACGGCGCAGCTTCTTCATCGGGCCGAGCTCGCTCTCGTAGACCTTCTTGACGCCGTCACCGAGGGACTCCTCGATGGTGCGGATGTCGCGGACCAGGCGGGTCAGGCCACCGGGCTCGACGGAGGCGGCCTGGTCGGAGCCCCACATGGCACGGTCGAGGGTGATGTGGCGCTCGACGAAGGTGGCGCCGAGGGCGACCGCGGCGAGGGTGGTCTGCAGACCGGTCTCGTGGCCGCTGTATCCGATCGGGACGTTCGGGTACTCGTCCTGCAGGGTGTTGATCATGCGGAGGTTGAGCTCCTCGGCCTTGGCCGGGTAGGTGCTCGTGGCGTGGCAGAGCAGGATGTTCTCGCTGCCCAGGACCTCGACGGCGTGCCGGATCTGCTTGGGGGTGGACATGCCCGTCGAGAGGATGACGGTGCGGCCGGTGGCGCGCATGGCGCGCAGCAGGTCGTCGTCGGTGAGCGAGGCGGAGGCGACCTTGTAGCAGGGCACGTCGAACTTCTCCAGGAAGGCGACGGACTCGACGTCCCACGGGGAGGCGAACCAGGCGATGCCGCGCTTCTTGCAGTACTCGTCGATGGCGCGGTAGCCGTCCTCGTCGAACTCCACACGGTGGCGGTAGTCGATGTAGGTCATCCGGCCCCAGGGGGTGTCGCGCTCGATGTCCCACTGGTCGCGCGGGGTGCAGATCTCCGGGGTCCGCTTCTGGAACTTCACCGCGTCACAGCCGGCGTCGGCGGCGGCGTCGATCAGCGCGAACGCGTTCTCCAGGTCGCCGTTGTGGTTGATGCCGATCTCGCCGGTGACGTAGACGGGGCGGCCGGGGCCGGCCTCGCGGGAGCCGAGGGTGCGGAGGCGGGAGTTGTTGCTCATGGGGAGGGTTCCTTCGCGTTGATCAGGGGGTGTGCGGGGGTGGGGTCTGGGTGGGTTACAGGGACGGGCCCAGGAGCCAGCCGGCGATCTCTCGGATCGCGCCGCTGCCTCCGGGCGTCGCGGTGACGGCGCGGGCCGCGCCGCGCACCACGTCGTGCGCCCCGGCGACCGCCACGGGCCAGCCGACGAGGTCGAAGCACGGGAGGTCGTTGACGTCGTTGCCGACGTAGAGCACGCGCTCGGGCGCGATGCCCGCTTCCTCGCACCACTGCTTGAGGGCGAGGTCCTTGCGGTCGATGCCGTGCAGGACGGGCACCTGCAGCTTGCGGGCCCGTGCGGCGACGACCGGGTTGGTCTCCGAGGACAGGATCAGCAGCTTCAGCTCCGCCCTGCGCAGGGCGGCGATGCCGAGGCCGTCGCCGCGGTGGACCGCGACGATCTCCCGTCCGTCGGCGTCGATCAGCACCCGGTCGTCCGTCTGGGTGCCGTCGAAGTCGAGGACGACGGCGTCGATGTCGTCGAGGGCCGGGAGGGACCCGGGGCGCGCGGCGTCCAGCAGCGGTGCCAGCGCGCGGGCGCGGGCCAGGTCGTGCGGATCGTCGATCTCCAGCACCCGGGCCGGGTCGGTGCGGACGAGCTCGGTGCGCCCGAAGAAGCGGTGGCCGCTGGTGCGGAAGCCGGCCGCGTCCATGGCGTAGGCGGCGCCGGTCTCCAGCAGGTCCTGGGGGCGGTCCTGGCGGCGCGGCCGGAAGGACTTGTCGTGGTTGACGCCGTAACCGCCGGCGGTGGTGACGGTGGCCGGGGCGGTGGCGGTGGACTGCGCGGGGAGCGTGGCGGCGGCCCGGCGGCCGGCGTCGCCCGCGCCCATGACCGCGTCGTCGGCGGTGCCGTCGTCGGCTCGCCAGACGAAGCCGTGGAACGGTGCCACGGTCAGCGCGCTGTCGGCGCCGCCCTCGACGACCGCGGCGGCGACCCCGTCGATGTCCTCGCGGACGATGAACGGGCTGGTGCACTGGACCAGCAGCACCGCGTCGACCCGGGCGCCCTGCTCGGCCTCGTAGGCGTCCATGGCGTGCAGGACGGCGGCCTCGCTGGTGGCGGTGTCACCCGCGATGTCGCCGGGGCGCCGTATGACGACCGCGCCGGCGCCGCGGGCCGCGGCCGCGATCCCGGCGTCGTCGGTGGACACCACGACATCGGTGACCAGACGGGCGGCGCGGCATTCCCGGACCGCGCGGGCCACCAGGGGCACTCCCCCGACGGCGGCGAGGTTCTTGGCGGGCACGCCCTTGGATCCGCCGCGGGCGGGGATGACGGCCACCACGGTCGGCGGGCTGCTCTGCGGGTCGGTCGGCATGTCGGGCTCCTTCCGGGAGCTGGCCTGGGTGGTCACAGCTGCCCCCAGCGGCGGATGGCGGGGGCGACGCGCTGGACGCCGTGGCGATAGGCGCCGCGGGCGGCCTCGCGGACTGTCTCGCGGGCGACCCGGCGCAGTCCGCCGGTCTCCTCGGGGGCGTCGGCGTGGCCGGCGATCGGCTCGCCGTGCGGGTCCAGGCCGTGCCGGGCGAGGATGCCGGGGAGGTAGCCGGGGGCGGTGCGGGCTGTGTAGTACGGGGTGAGCGGCGGCAGCCGGTCGGCGGTGCGCAGCGCGGTGACCCGGGCGCGGGCCGCGTCGAAGGCCTGCTCGTAGTTCCCGTCGGCGGCGACGCCCTGGCGGGCGAGCCAGTCGGCGTCGGGCTCCGGGCGGTGTCCGGCGTCCAGCTCGTCCCAGGAGGCGAGGCAGCCGGAGCCGAGGAAGTGGTGGTTGCCGAGGACCTCGCGGACGCCGAGGTCGGTGAGGACGGCGGTGGGGATGCCGCGGTGCAGCGACTCCAGGGCGGCGGTCGAGCTGACCGTCACCATCAGGTCGGTGCGGTCCAGGACCTCGCCCATGTTGCCGTACACCAGGCGGCAGTTGGCGGGGAGTCCGCCGGGGGCCTTGGCGGCGAGCTTCTGGTAGGGCAGTTCCTCGATGTGGGTGGTGTGCTCGCCCGGCTTGCTGCGGAGCTTGATCAGCACCTCCCGGTCCGGGTGCCGGC
This sequence comes from Streptomyces sp. NPDC048637, assembly GCF_040650675.1. Classification (NCBI taxonomy): domain Bacteria; kingdom Bacillati; phylum Actinomycetota; class Actinomycetes; order Kitasatosporales; family Streptomycetaceae; genus Streptomyces; species Streptomyces sp. NPDC048637. Next base: position 117,965 of record NZ_JBEZHQ010000010.1, on the reverse strand, counting down.
GGGCGTGCTCGACCGCTCTGCGCAGCAGGTAGGTGCGGTCGGCGCGGCTCTCCGGGACGGAGGGCTGGGCGGCGAACACCACGGTGTAGGGGCTGTTCGGGCCGGTGTAGCGCGCGCCGCCGAGGAACGGCAGGGCGCATTCGACGACGCTGCCGTCGTCGGCGCCGACCCCGCGGTACACCTCGCGGAACCGGTCCGCGTCGTGCCGGGAGTTGGCGAGGACGACATCCGCGCCGTGCCGCAGCAGCAGCCCGTCGGCGAGCTTCTCGTAGACGACCCCGACATAGCCGGTGACGACGACGGGGCGGGTGTCGGCGCCGCGCCAGGCGCGGGCGAGGCCGTGCAGCATCGCCTGCACCGCTCCGCCGACACAGGCCAGCACGATGACGTCGTAGCGCGTACGGTCGGGGGACCGGACGCCTTCCTGCATCCGCGCCAGGAAGTCGACGCCCCTGATTTCGCGCAGCGAGTCCGCACGGGCGCCGACCTCGTCGAGCTGGCGGACCGTGGGAGTGGCGCGGCCGCGGAGAAGGTAGCCGTCGAGCCGGATGTCCGGTTGGATTCGGTACGCTGTCAAAGCGCCCCATTTCCACCGGGTATCCGAGTCGGCGAGTACGGCGACCCGCGGCGAAGAGTTGGTACGTGATGGCACGTCCAAGACGCTAGGAAGCCATTTCGTTGGACGGGCCAACTGGGCCGCAACAAAGGGTTAACAGCGGGTCGACGAATGGCGAACCGGCCCGATAGTCGGCCTGGTTAACCATCCCGCCATTCTTCGTTCACCTTGAGGCCTGCACCCGGTAAAGACGAATGCCGTCTGCGCGCCTAACGTCACCGGGGTGGTTAAGCTCTCCGTCATCGTGCCGTTCTACAACGTGCAGACATACGCGCCCGACACCCTGAAAAGCCTGGCGGCCAATGCCCGCGAGGACTTTGAATTCCTGCTCGTCGACGACTGTTCGCGCGACGAGACCCCGGAGATTCTCGCGCGCGCCGAGCGCGAGCTGCCGGGCGCCAGACTGCTGCGGCACGCACAGAACGGCGGCCTGGCCACCGCCCGCAACACCGGTCTGGACGAGGCTCGCGGCGAGTACGTCACCTTCCTGGACGGTGACGACTGGCTGGCTCCCGGCTACTACCCCGAACTCCTCGCCACGATTGCGGAGTTGGGGTGTGACTTCGTCCGTACCGACCATGTCCAGTGCACCGCCCGCGCGCGCAGCGTCCACCGGGTCCCGCACGGCCGGCGCGGGGTGGTGATGGACCCGCGCGAGGTGATCCTGCCCGCCGACCGCTCCACCTCCGTCGACTACGCCTTCGCCTGGGCCGGGATGTACCACCGCCGGCTGCTGGACGACGGGGTACTGCATTTCAAGGACGGCCTGCGCACCGCTGAGGACCGGCCGTGGATCTGGCGGCTGCACCGCGAGGCACAGTCCATGGCGGTGGTCGGAATGCTCGGCGTTTTCTACCGGCGCGGTGTGGCATCTTCCCTGACGCAGATCGGCGATGTGCGGCAATTGGACTTCATTCGCGCTTTCGATCAGGTGATCGAGGAAACGGCGCAGGACCGCGATGCCGATCTTCTGCTGCCGAAGGCGGTGCGCACTTATTGCGCGATCATTTCCCACCATCTCGGTTCGATCGAACGTTTCGAACCGCAGGTCGCCCGTAAATTGCGAGCGATGAGCGCCGCGGCCATGAAACGCATGCCGCAGGACGTACTGAAGGAAGCCCTGGATTCGATGGATGTGCAGCGCGCGTCCCGGCTGCGGCGACTGCGCCGTCGCCCCGTCCCCGCGGAGGTCGCCGCCTGATGTCCACCCGACCGCGTACCCAGATCTTCATGGCGTCCACGCTCTACGGCGCGGCGACGCTCGCCGCGGCGCTGGACGCCGACTGCTTCGCCCCGGCCGGGCGCCGGCTGCTGCTGCTCAGCAACAACGCGACGACCCCGGAGACCACCGCGTCGCTGGACACCATGCCCGGCTTCGAGCGGCTGCGCGGCCGCTTCGACCGGGTGCTGTCGTGGAACGAGACGATCAGCCCGTTCCACCCCGGCGGCTGGTCGCCGCGCTCGGACGACGTCCCGCTGTGGGAGCGGCATCTGCGGCTGCTGTGGGGCCTGGGCGACGACCGCGTCGAGCTGGTCGTGGAGTCCATCCAGGTCAACCCGGCGCTGGCACTCACGCAGCTGTTCCCCGACGCGCCGATCGATGTCTACGCCGACGGTCTGATGAGCTACGGCCCCACCCGCAACAAGCTCGATCCGCTGATCGGCACCCGGATCAACCGGCTGCTGCATCTGGACCTGGTGCCGGGCCTGACGCCGCTGCTGCTCACCGAGTTCGACGTCGCGCCGCACACCGTGCCGACCGACGCCTTCACCAAGGTACTGTCCGAACTCTCCGACACCAGCGGCGAGGTGGCGGTCCCGGAGGGCGGCGCGCTGCTGCTCGGCCAGTACCTCTCCGCGCTGGGCATCCTCACTCCGGAGGAGGAAGAGGAGCTGCATGTGCGGATGGTGCGCGGCGCCGTCGAGCGCGGCCACCGCGAGATCGTCTTCAAACCGCATCCGTCCGCCCCGGCCCGCTGGTCGCGGCTGCTGGAGCGGGAGGCCGAGAAGCTGGACATCGCACTGACGGTGCTGGACAGCCCGGTGCTGGCCGAGGTGCTCTACCAGCGGATGCGGCCCGCGCTGGTCGTCGGCTGCTTCTCCACCGCGCTGCTGACGGCCGCCACCTTCTACGGGCTGCCGACGGCGCGGACCGGCACCGGACTGCTGCTGGAGCGGCTGGCGCCGTACCAGAACAGCAACCGGATGCCGGTCACGATCGTGGACGCGCTGGTGCCGGACCTGGGTGACCGCAGCGAGCGGCCACGGGCCCATGCCACCGCCGAGAGCGTCGAGGGCCTGGTCACCGCGGTCGGCTATGCGATGCAGCACCAGATCTATCCGGAGCTGCGGCCGGCCGCCGAGCGCTATCTGGCGGCGCATCTCGACCCGGTCACCCGGCGCTACTTCAAGCGCCGCCGGCTGACCGCGCTGGCGCTGCCCGGGGCGATCCCATCGCAGCTGTCGTTCATTCCGCGCAATGCGACCGTCCGCAGGGTGGCGCGCCGGGCGCGTGCGGTGCAGCGGCGGCTGAAGAAGCGGGCCGCGTTCGGATGACCACCACCACCCAGCTGACGACCGCCGCGCCGCCCGCCGCGCCGGATCCCGTCACCACCACACCGCAGCCCGCGATACGGGGGCGCAGCCGCACCGGTGCGTCGCGGCTGCGCGCCCTCGACGGGCTGCGGCTGCTCGCCGCCCTGATGGTCGCCGCGTACCACTTCGGGGGGCGCAGCGGCGAGATTGCGCAGGCCTGGGGCAGTTCGCCGGCCCAGCAATTCCCCACCGCGGCACCGCTGTTCGCCTATGGCTGTCTGGGCGTCCAGATCTTCTTTGTGATCAGCGGCTTCGTCATCTGTCTCAGCGGCTGGGGGCGGACGCTGCGGGCCTTCATCGCCTCGCGGGTCTCCCGCCTCTATCCGGCGTACTGGGTCGCGGTCCTCTTGGTCAGCGCGGTCTTCGCGCTCCCCTGGGTCGCCTACAAGGCGCTGCCGCCCAGCGACGTACTGACCAATCTGACCATGCTGCAGCTGCCGTTGGGTGCGGACCGGGTGCTGGGCGTGTGCTGGACCCTCTGGGCGGAGATGCGTTTCTACGCGCTCTTCGCGCTCTGTGTCGTCCTGCCGGGCGCCACCCGCGGCCGGGTGGTGCTCTTCTGCGCGGGCTGGACGCTGGCCGCCGCGCTCGCCCAGGCCGCCCACGAGCCCTTCCTCGACACCGTCCTGATGCCCGAGCACGCCCCGTTCTTCATCGGCGGCATCGGTCTGTACCTGCTGCACCGCTACGGTGCCCGTGATCCGATCGCCTGGGCGATAGTGCTGGTCAGCTGGCTGATAGGCCAGCATTACGCGGTCGCCGCCCTGTGGCACGCACCGTCGGCCGGCGGTTTCTCCTACCGCTCGACGGCGGGCATCATCGCCGTTGTCACCCTCGGCTTCGCCCTGGTCGCGGCGGTCGCCCTGGGCAAGCTGCGGTGGGCGAACTGGCGCTGGCTGACCGTGGCCGGCGCGCTGACCTACCCCTTCTACCTCGTGCACGAGCATCTGGGCTGGGTCGTGGTGCGGGCGCTGCACCGCGGCGCCGGACTGCCCTCGTACGCCACGCTGATGCTGACCGTGGGGCTGATGCTGCTGCTCGCCTGGGTGCTGCACCGCTTCATAGAGCGCCCGCTCACGCCCGTTCTGAAGCGGTCGATCGACCCGCGTCGCTGACCGGCCGCCGGTTCAGCTGCGCCGCTCCGGGCCGGCCGTGGCCTCAATCCCGGCGACGATGATGCGCAGTCCGGCCTCGAAGGACTGCGCGAGGTCGCCGAACAGCTCCCGGCCGGCCCGGTCCGCGAGCGGATAGCGCGCGCCGATCCTCTCCGTGCGGCGGTCCAGGTCGTAGGCCGGGTCGCGGGTCTTCGGGTCGCGGCTCTCCGGCTCACCGGGGTCCGGGTAGACCGACTGCTCCTCGATCACCAGGCCGACGGTGTAGTTGTAGGCGGTCCACCACGCCTGGGCCGCTTCGCGCACGGTGAAGCCCGCATCGGTGAAGCCGCGGACCATGCCGTCCAGCGGCCCGGCGTAGCTCTCGTCGGTCATCCGGGTACCGCTGAAGACCTTGCCGCCGTCGCGGTAGCCGAGCAACTCGCGGCGCAGTACCCGGCAGGCGCCGAGGAGGGTTTCCTGCCAGGAGGGACCGGGCCCGGCCCCCTCCCCCCGCAGCGACACGGCCATCCGCCGGAACATCTCGGTGGCCATCTCGTCCAGCAGTTCCTGCTTGTTCTTGAAATGCCAGTAGAGCGCGGGTGCCTGGACGTTCAGCTCCTTGGCGATGCGCCGCAGGGTGAGCCCGTCGAGGCCGACCTCGTTCAGCAGCCGCAGAGCGGTGTCGACGACCTGTTTCCGGTCGATGCGCGAAACCATATTGACAACTTAACACTGTTAAACCCATTCTCGGAGCCATGGAACTTAACAACGTTAAGGGCGCCCGCGGCGTGCCGGACGACCTCCCCACGACCGTCGACGTACTGATCGCCGGCGCCGGCCCGACCGGCCTCGCCCTCGGCATCGACCTCGCCCGGCGCGGGGTGCGCGCGCTGCTCGTCGAGCGGCAGGACCGCCTCTCGCGCGGCGCCCGCGGCACCGCTCTGCAGCCGCGCACCCAGGAGGTCTACGACGACCTCGGCGTGCTGGCGGCCATCCAGGCGGCCGGCGGCCACTACCCGAAGACCGCCCGCTGGGAGAACGGCCGGATCGCCGAGATCAGCGAGATGATCGAGCGGGTCGCCCCCACACCCTCCACGCCCCACTCGAACGCCCTGATGGTGCCGCAGTTCCGCAACCAGGAACTACTGCACGCGCGGCTGCAGGAACTCGGCGGCAGGGTCCTCCTCGGCACCGAACTCACCGCGTTCACCCAGGACTCCGACGGGGTGACGGCCCATCTGCGCGGCGCCGACGGGGTGGAGCGCAGCGTGCACGCCGCCTATCTGGTCGCCGCCGACGGCGGGCGCAGCACCGTACGCCGGGCGCTGGGGATCGGGATGAGCGGCCCGTCACTGCCGGCGGGCGCCGCGGTGCTCGCCGATGTCCGGGTGGACGGCCTGGACCGGGACCACTGGCACCGCTGGAACCTGCAGGGCCACGGGTTCGTCACCCTCCTCCCCCTCGCCGGTACCGACTACTTCCAGACCTTCGTCGTCGCCGGCGAAGCGGCGGATACCTCGCCCGAGGGGGTCCGCGCCCTGCTCGCGGCCCATACCCACCTCGGCGCCGAGCAGATCCGCGAGGTCCTGTGGTCCTCCCTCTACCGCCCCAAAGCGGGCCTGGCCGACGCCTTCCGCACCGGCCGGGTCTTCCTGGCCGGCGACGCCGCGCACATCCACTCCCCGGCGGGCGGCCAGGGCCTGAACACCAGCGTCCAGGACGCCTACAACCTCGGCTGGAAGCTCGGCCAGGTACTGCGGCACGGCGCCCCCGACACCCTGCTCGACAGCTATGAGACCGAGCGCCGGCCGATCGCCGCGCACATCCTCGACACCAGCACCCGGCTGCACCGCTCCGGTTCGCTGCGCCGCGGCCGGGACCTGCACCAGCTCGGCATCGGCTACCCCGACAGCCCGTTGACGCGGGAGCTGCGCAGGAACGTCACCGAGGGCGTGCCCGCCGCGGGCGACCGGGCCCCCGACGCCCCGTGCACCACGGCCGACGGCCGGCCCACCCGGCTCTTCGACGCCTTCCGGGGCCCGCACTTCACCCTGCTCACCCTCGGGTCGACCGACCTCGACGACACCGCGCTGCCGGCCGATCCGGCGCTGCTGCGCCTCGTCCGCGTCGGCGGCCCGTCCCCCGATCTGCTCGACACCGACGGCCATGTCCGGGACGCCTACGGCAGCGACCCCGCCGTCCTCCTCATCCGCCCCGACGGCTATCTGGCGCTCGCCGCACCGGCCGAGGACGCCACGGCCCAGGTGACCGCGGCCCTCGGGACGTTCCTCGGCGCGGGCACGGCGCGGGCGGTCGCCCGGTGACCCGCGCAGGCCGGCCCGGCGGACCGGCCTGCGGTCAGGGCCGCACCCCCGCGGCGGTGAGCAACCCCCGCGCCTCGTCCCGGGCCTGACCGATCGGGTCGGGGAAGATGTCCAGGCCGTGGGCGACCAGGGCCCCTTCATGCAGGAGCATCAGCGCCCGGCCCAGCCGGTCGGCCCGGTCAGGGGCGGCGGCCCTCACGAGATCGGTGAACAGCGCGAGCATCCACGCCTTCTGCGCGGTGATGATCGCGTACGCGGGGTGGGACGGGTCGCTGATCTCGGCGTGGGCGTTGACCATGCTGCACCCCTTGCCGCTGTGCTGTGCCGACCAGGCACCTGCGGCATCGAACACCGCCAGGACCCCCGCCGCGGGAGACGGCCGTGCGGCGTCGAGATACGGCGCGAGAAAGGCCCGCCACCGTTCGTCACGGTCCGCGAGGTACTCCACGACGATCTGCTCCTTGGAGCCGAACCGGTCGTAGAGGGTCTTCTTCGTCACCCCGGCCTCGGCCGCGATCAGATCCACCCCGACGGCATGGATGCCGCGCTCGTAGAACAGCCGCTCGGCGGCCGCCAGGGCGCGGCGCGCGGCAGGCGTCATGGTGATCCGGCGCGGCGTCTGCGAAGTAGCCATGGTCAAAAGTATACCGATCTGTATAGTGGAAGGAGAGGTATACAGATCGGTTTAGTGAAGGAGCACGGTATGCACGGCATGCGCTTCCTGCTCTCGGCCGCCTTTGTGCTCTGCTGGAGCTCCGGTTTCATCGGCGCCAAGCTCGGCGCCGGCAGCGCGCCCGCGGCCACGCTCCTGATGTGGCGGTTCCTGCCGCTCGCCGCCGTCCTGGCCCTGGTGGCGGCGACCGCCACCCGCTCCTCGTGGCGGGGCCTGACGGCACGGACGGTCGCCCGGCAGGCCGCCGTCGGCGCCCTGTCACAGAGCGGCTATCTCTTCACCGTCTACTACGCGATCCAGCTCGGGGTCTCCAGCGGCACCACGGCCCTGATCGACGGCACCCAGCCCCTGGTGGCCGGGGCGCTCGCCGGGCCGTTGCTGCACCAGTACGTCTCCCGCCGGCAGTGGCTCGGACTGTGTCTGGGCGTGGGCGGCGTCGCGCTGGTCACCACGGCCGATGCGACGGCCGCCGCGGGCGTGAGCCGGTGGGCGTACCTCGTCCCGTTCCTCGGCATGGCCTCGCTGGTGGCGGCCACGTTCCTGGAAGGCCGCTCGCGCACCCGGGTCGCACCGTCGGTGGCGATGACCGTCCACTGCACCACCAGCGCCGTCCTCTTCACCGCCCTCGCCACCGCCACCGGCTCCGTACTGCCGCCCGCCTCACTCTCGTTCTGGGCCGCGGTCGGCTGGCTGGTGGCGCTGTCCACCTTCGGCGGGTACGGGCTGTACTGGCTGATCCTCCGGCGCTCCGGCATCACCGAGGTGAACACCCTGATGTTCCTGATGGCACCGGTCACCGCGCTGTGGGGCGCCGCCATGTTCGGCGAACCCTTCGGCCCGCAGACCGCCGCCGGACTGGCAGTCGGCCTCGCGGCGGTCGTCCTCGTACGCCGCGGTGCGACGCCCCCGGCCGCGAGCCGTACCGGGAACGCGCCCGTACGCGCACGAGGCCGCACCAGCGGACCTCCGCTCGTACCGCCTCGTGCCGGGGACAGGCGCCTGAGGGGGGTGGGGCGCCCGGGGCGGTGACCCGCCCGGAAAGAACAGCGGTCCGACGGACCGGGCCCTAAAGGACCAGCGACAGCAACAGCACGCAGACGATCCCGACCACCGAGATCAGCGTCTCCATCACCGACCAGGTCTTCAGCGTCTGGCCGACGTTCATCCCGAAGTACTCCTTGACCAGCCAGAACCCGGCGTCGTTGACATGGCTGAAGAACAGCGACCCGGAGCCGATGGCCAGCACCAGCAGCGCGGCATGAGGGGTGCTCATCTCCGCGGCGAGCGGGGCGACCAGCCCGGCGGCGGAGATGGTGGCGACGGTCGCGGAGCCGGTCGCGAGCCGGATGGTGACCGCGATCAGCCAGGCCAGCAGCAGTGTGGAGATGTTCCAGCCCTTGGAGATGTCCAGGATCATCTGGCCGACGCCGGCGTCCACCAGCGTCTGCTTGAAGCCGCCGCCCGCGCCGACGATCAGCAGCACCCCGGCGATCGGGGCGAGCGACTTCTCCACGGTGGTGGCGATCCGGTCCCGGGTGAAGCCGGCCGCCCGGCCGAGCGTGAACATCGCGACGATCACGGCGGTGAGCAGGGCGATCAGCGGCGAGCCGATGACGTCGAAGACCTTCTGGACCTGGTGCCCGGGGTCGTCGACGACGATGTCCACCAGCGCCTTGGCCAGCATCATCACCACCGGCAGCAGCACGGTGGCCACGGTGATCCCGAAGCCGGGCCGCTTCTCCAGGTCGTCGGAGGTGCGCTCGGGCACCAGATTCTCCGGCGGCTGGATGTCGACCCAGCGGGCCGCGTAACGGGAGAAGACCGGACCGGCGATGATCATGGTCGGGATGGCGACGACCACCCCGAGTGCGAGCGTGACCCCGAGGTTCGCGCCGACCGCGTCGATCGCCACGAGCGGCCCGGGGTGCGGGGGTATCAGCCCGTGCATGACGGACAGTCCGGCCAGCGCCGGGATGCCGATGCGCATCAGCGAGAAGTTGCCGCGCTTGGCGACCAGCAGCACCACCGGGATCAGCAGCACGATGCCGACCTCGAAGAAGATCGGCAGCCCGACGATCCCGGCGATCAGCACCATCGCCCAGGGCATCGCCTTCCGGCTCGCCTTCGCCAGGATCGTGTCGACGATCTGGTCCGCACCGCCGGAGTCGGCGAGCAGCCGCCCGAGGACGGCACCGAGCGCAATCAGCACACCGGTGCCCGCGACCGTCGTGCCCAGGCCCGCCGAGAAGCTGGTGAGGGTCTTGTCGAGCGGTGCGCCGGCCACCGCGCCGAGCACCAGCGAGCCGACGATCAGCGCCAGAAAGGCATGCAGCTTGAACTTGGTGATGAGCAGGACGATGACGGCTATGCCGGCCAGGACGGCGATGCCCAGCTGCGCGTGACCGGCCGTGGTGATCGGCTCGGCCGCGTCCGCTGCGAGCATCTCGACGCTGAGATGTGTCACGGCGATTCCCTTGGTTGGACGGAGGGGGAAGGGGGTGCTGCGTTACCTGTGGGGGGAGTTGGGGTGAGGGGGAGGCGTTCTAGGACGCGCCCCGGCCGTCCGCCGCGTCCCGCGCGCGCAGTGCGGCCACCGCCCGCTCGGCGATCTCCTCCGGGGTGCCGGACACCTCGACGGTGACGCCGGCCTCGTCGGGCGCGGGCGGTTCGAGCGTGGCGAACTGGGAGTCCAGCAGCGCGGTCGGCATGAAGTGGCCCTTGCGCCCGGCCATCCGCTCCTCGATCAGCGCGCGATCGCCGGTGAGGTGCAGCAGGACGATGCCGGGGGCGACGGCACGCAGCCGGTCGCGATAGGCGCGCTTGAGCGCGGAGCTGCTGACCACCCCGCCGCGCCCGGCCCGTTCACGCGCCCAGGCTCCTATGGCGTCCAGCCAGGGGCCCCGGTCGTCGTCGTCCAGCGGGATGCCCGCCGACATCTTGGCGATGTTGGCCGGCGGATGGAAGTCGTCACCTTCGGCGTACGGGACGCCCAGTTCGCCGGCCACCAACGGGCCGATCGTGGTCTTGCCGGTGCCGGCCACGCCCATCACGACGATCACGTCGGGGGTGCTCATCCCGTGGTACCTCGCTGTCCTCATCGACCCCGTGCGGCCCCCACTGAAACCCATTAGGTACGACGTATTCAAGAGCCTGTGATGCAAACGTCATACTTAATTGGCCGAGGGGTCGGGAACGTAGGCTTGCCCCATGGAAAACGAGGGGAAGGGACTGCACGCCCGAGTGCTGGAGTCCCTCGGACCCGCGATCACCGCGGGCGACTACCCTCCGGGCACGATCTTGCGAACGGACGAGCTGGAGCAGCGCTTCGACGTCTCGCGCACGGTCATCCGCGAGGCGATCCGGGTACTGGAATCCATGCAGCTGGTCGCCTCCCGGCGCCGGGTGGGGGTGACCGTCCGGCCCACCGAGGAGTGGAACGTCTACGACCCGCGGGTGATCGGCTGGCGGCTGGCCGGCCGGGACCGCCCCCGGCAGCTGCGCTCGCTGACCGTGCTCCGCTCGGCGATCGAACCGGTCGCCGCGGGCCTGGCCGCCCAGCACGCCACCCCCGAGCAGTGCGCCCGGCTCACCGAAGAGGCGATGGGCATGGTCGCCACCTCACGCGGCCAGCAGCTCGACGCCTACCTCGTCCACGACATGGCCTTCCACCGGGTGGTGCTGACCGCCTCCGGCAATGAGATGTTCGCCCGGCTCGGCGATGTGGTCGCCGCCGTCCTGACCGGCCGCACCCAGCACCATGTGATGTTCACCGACCCCGACCCGGCCGCCGTCACCCTCCATGTGCAGGTCGCGGAAGCCGTCCGCACCGGCGACGCGGCGCGGGCGGAGTCCCTGACCCGTGAGATCACGGCCGGCGCGATGGCCGAACTGGACGTGCTGGCACCGTAGTTGACCCCGGCGCCGCCGGGCCCACGGGTCAGAACAGCGGCTGCTGCCCGGGAATCGGCGGCTCCTCCGGGTCGAACAGCTTCTCCGCGGGCGCCATCATCGGCGCCATCCTGCGCGACCCCGGGCAGGAGATCAGCTCCAGCACCGTCCGCCGGCCGGGCGGGTCATGGCGGGCGAAGCGGCCGCCGACAACGGCGATCTCTCGGGTGCAGATGGGGCACGCGCGGCGGGGTGACGACATGACACCAGTGTGACTCAGGCCGGCTCGCCGGTCACAAGCTCCCGACCCCCACCGCGCGCCCGCACGGGACTCCGGAAGCGACGCGGGCCGGGGCCGCTTCCGGAGCGCCGGGGGGACTGCCGGCCGGTGTCAGCGAAGAAGCTGGGTGATCTCCAACGAGACCAAGGAGCCGTCCTCGGCCCGCTGTCGGCCCAGCACTCCTATGCCGGTGCCCGCTCGCTGTTCACCCAGCTCGACATTCCTCGCCGCATCGCCCAGCTCGACCTGTCCCTCGCCGTGGTCGCCGAGATGTCCGGCAAGCTGGAGACCGCCGCCCGCCATTACGAGACCCTGGCCGTCGACGACAGGCTCTCCCGCCGCGACCGGGCCAGAGCCCAGCTGTGGGTGGGCACCGCGCTGAGCAAGGGCGGCAACAACGACTACGCCGCCCGGGTCATGCTCGCCGCGACGCACGAGTTCGAGGACCTGGCCGAGCCCGACGACTGGTCCGTCGCCCATCAAAAGCTCGCCCTCGCCCACCGCGGCGTTGGTGACATCACCCAGGCCCTGTACTTCATCGACATCGCCCGTAGCACCGGAACGACCGACTCACCCATGCAGCAGGTCCGGCTGGACACCGCCCACGGTCACATCCTGCTGTCCGATCCCGTCACCCGGGATGATGGGCTGCATGTGCTCGACGACGCCGCGAAGCCGGCCGCCAAGTTCGGTCTGAGTCACCAGTTCCGCAGCATCGGGGGCATCCGGATGACGAGCGAGGGGGCCTCCGGCCCCCGGCGGTGACCAGGGAGAGACGCGAGTGACGGACAACGAGCGGGCCATCACCGAAGGCCAGCGACAGCAGGCCGAGCTGATCTGGGACTACCACCAGATGCACCACGAGGTGCGGCCCACCGACGCCGCCATCGGCCTGGGCAGTCACGACCTTGGTGTCCCGGCTTTCTGTGCCGAGCTGTACCGAGCCGGCCTGTTCCCCACTCTGGTGTTCTCCGGCGGCTCCAACCCCACCGCCCCCGAACGCTTCCCCCGCGGCGAAGCAGTGCACTTCCGCGAGCATGCGATCGCCCTCGGAGTGCCGGCGGACGCGGTTCTGCTGGAGCCCGGCGCGAGGAACACCGGGCAGAACATCACCCTCTCCCGCGAGGTCCTGGTTGCCGCCGGGATCATGCCGAAGACTGTGTTGCTGGTCTCCATGCCTTATATGGAGCGACGCGCCTATGCCACTGCCCGCAAGGTGTGGCCCGAGGTCGAGGTGATCTGCGCCTCGGCTCCCTTGGAGTTCGATGACTATCTGAAGACGATCGGTGACGAAGAACTCGTCGTCCACCAGCTCGTCGGCGACCTGCAGCGGGTGGTCGAGTATCCCCGTCTCGGGTTCGCCATCGAGCAGGTCGTCCCGGAGGACGTGCGGGTCGCATACGCATCGCTCGTCCACGACGGCTTCACCAGCCGCCTCCTCGCTCCCTGACGTGCCGCCTCCGGGCGGGCTGTGCGCGAGTCACCAGCCCAACGCGTTCCCGGGGCAAAGCCGTGCCACTGCCCTGGCACGTCTCTCTGGAGGGCAGTGCGCGCTGACTTGGCACCCCGTCGTGCCCGGCACACCCTCAGAAAGCATCCGTCGGAACATAAGTCCCCCACACCCCCCGCAGCGCCTCACACACCTCGCCCACCGTCGCCCTCGCGCGCAGCGCCTCGCGCATGGGGTGGAGGACGTTGTCCGTGCCCTCGGCGGCCTTCTGCAGGTCGCCCAGGGCCGTGGTGACCGCGCGCTGATTGCGGCGGGACCGCAGGGTGGCGAGCCGTTCGACCTGCTGGGCCTCGATCGCCGGGTCGACCCGCAGCGGCTCGTAGGGCTCCTCCTCGTCCAGCTGGAAGCGGTTGACGCCGACCACGACCCGCTCACCGGCGTCCGTCTCCTGCGCGATGCGGTAGGCGTTGCGCTCGATCTCGTCCTTCTGGAAGCCCCGCTCGATGGCGGCCACCGCACCGCCCAGGTCCTCGACCCGCCGCATCAGCGCCACGGCCGCCTCCTCCACCTCGTCCGTCATCGACTCGACGGCGTAGGACCCGGCGAACGGGTCGACGGTGGCGGTCACATCGGTCTCGTACGCGAGCACCTGCTGGGTCCGCAGCGCGAGGCGGGCCGACTTGTCCGTGGGCAGGGCGATGGCCTCGTCGAAGGAGTTGGTGTGCAGCGACTGGGTGCCGCCGAGCACGGCGGCGAGGCCCTGGACGGTCACCCGGGCGAGGTTCACCTCCGGCTGCTGGGCGGTGAGCTGCACCCCCGCGGTCTGGGTGTGGAACCGCAGCATCATCGACTTGGGGTTCTTGGCACCGAACTCCTCCCGCATCACCCGGGCCCAGATCCGGCGCGCGGCACGGAACTTGGCGACCTCTTCGAGCAGCGTCGTACGGGAGACGAAGAAGAAGGACAGCCGCGGCCCAAAGTCGTCGACGTCCATCCCGGCGGCAACGGCGGTCCGCACATAGGCGATGCCGTTGGCGAGCGTGAAGGCGATCTCCTGCGCGGGCGAGGCACCCGCCTCGGCCATGTGATAGCCGGAGATGGAGATGGTGTTCCACCGGGGGATCTCGGACCGGCAGTACTGGAAGATGTCCGCGGTCAGCCGCAGCGACGGCTGCGGCGGGAAGATGTAGGTGCCCCGCGCGATGTACTCCTTGAGCACATCGTTCTGGACGGTCCCGTTCAGCTGACCGGCCGCCACCCCTTCCTCCTCCCCCACCAGTTGGTAGAGGAGCAGCAGCAGCGCGGCGGGGGCGTTGATCGTCATCGACGTCGACACCCTGTCCAGCGGGATGCCACCGAGCAGCACCCGCATGTCCTCGACGGAGTCGATGGCCACCCCCACCTTGCCGACCTCGCCGGAGGCGATCGGGGTGTCCGAGTCGTGCCCCATCTGGGTCGGCAGGTCGAAGGCGACCGACAGTCCCGTCGTGCCGTGGGCGATCAGCTGCCGGTAGCGGGCGTTGGATTCGCGGGCGGTGCCGAAGCCGGCGTACTGCCGCATCGTCCAGGGCCGCCCCGTATACATCGACGGATACACCCCCCGGGTGAAGGGGTAGCCGCCGGGCGCACCGAGCCTGCGCTCCGGGTCCCAGCCGTCCAGCGCCTCCGGCCCGTACACGGGCTCGACGGGCAGACCGCTCTCGTTGTGCCGCACACTGCCCGACTCGTGCGCCATGGGTGTACGCCTCCCATTGGGTGACCGGTTCGTCCGGGTTTACGCCTTGCTGACAGCATGCCCGCAGGTTCGCCGCCCCGCAGCACTGGGAAGAGTCACCGATGGCCGGTCGGGCCGCCGAGATCCGGGGGTTGCGCATGCAGCGGAGCAAGGGACGACGTACGGCGCCGGCGGTGGCCGCGGTGCTGGTGGTGGCGGCGCTCGCGGTGGGCTGCCGCCCGGTGACGGTCACCGGGGCCGGTTCCCCGGACAGCAAGGGCGCCCGCTACGCCCCCACCACTCCCGCTCCCCCGCCGCTCGGTCATCACAAGCCCCCCACCCCCGCCCGGCACGCCACCCGGCCGCGCCCCCCGCGCACCGCCCACCATCCGTCCCCGGCGCCCAGGCCGCTGATGGCGGCGGGCTCGCGCGGTGCGCAGGTCCGCGAACTCCAGGCGCGGCTCGCCCAGCTGGGCCTGTTCCACCGCGCCCCGACGGGCTATTACGCCTCGGTCACCGCCACCGCGGTCCGCGCCTTCCAGCAGCGGCAGGGCCTGCCCCGTACGGGCACCGTGCCGCCCGCGACCTGGCGCGCACTGCGGTCACAGACCCGCCGGCCGTCGCATGCGGAGCTCCGCCCGCCCACCACCCGGCCGGTCGGCGTCCCCGATCCGCGCTGCATGAGGGGCAGGGTGATCTGCATCAGCAAGCGGAGTAACACGCTCACCTGGGTGGTCAACGGCCGGATCGTCTCGGCGATGGATGTCCGCTTCGGCTCGCAGTACACCCCCACCCGCGAGGGCACCTTCCGCATCACCTTCAAGAGCCGCCACCACCTCTCGACGCTCTACCACACGGCCATGCCCTACGCGATGTTCTTCAGCGGCGGCCAGGCCGTCCACTACTCCGCAGACTTCGCCGCCCACGGCTACCGCGGCGCTTCCCACGGCTGCGTCAACGTCCGCGACAAGAAAAAGATCGCCGCCCTGTTCGACACGGTGAAGGGGGGCACCAAGGTGGTCGTCTACCACTGAAGAGCCGTCCCGTAAATCATCTTCGAGTCGTCTGGGGCGCGACCTCCAAGAGGCAGTGGAGAAGTCGTCCCGGGCACGGTTCCGGTCTTTCGACCGGCCCGCTTCCCCGAGCCGCTTCCTGCACCCACCGTGCAACTTCCACTGCAGCTTGGACAGCTTCCGCCCGCCACACCCGACCCCACCAGCCACCGTCGCGCAATCGGCGGCGCAGGTGGGAATCATCCGCTCCGCACCGAAAGGGAAGGGAAACTGGCCCCGGTCGTCCGACCGGAGCCAGAACCACCCAGCTCCGGCTATCTCGGCGTCGGGAACGCTATAGAGATGATGTTCCAGTTCTCCGGGTCATAACCTGGGGGGAGGTCTCCGAGCCTGCCCTCAAACTTCCTGCCCCCAGGATCCAGTATCTTGCCCTCAAATTCCAGGTAGGTGAAAGTGATACAGTCCTCTGGATTTGAGCCGATCCGTTGCCAGGTGATTTTTGCCACCGGGCCTTTTTCGATGGCGTTCCCGGACCCCTTCAGCGAGGGTTCACACTTGTTCGCCTTGGAAACGGGGCCATCTGCAGCGGAGGAAATTCCCGGGGCGCCCAGAACGAGCACCCCCGAGACGCCAACAGCTGCAGTAACCTTGAACAATGCCCTGCAGAACTTACGCATACACTCCCTTTGTTCGATGAAGGCGCGCCATCACGCCGCCCCCCTCAAGGACCGAAATCATGAAGGCCATGCGACAGAAAGGCATGAAGCCTTCACAAGAGGCTTCTTGGGTGCCATTCCTATCCACAACCCGCGGCACTCCTGAAATTACGTCCGCGCAAGGGCTGGAACATCCGCCATCTGACGGATACTTTGATCCGCCGCCGAAATCGGCGCAGACCGGAGTGCGGCGCCCGCCCCGCACTCCTCCGGGACATGGACCAAGGCCAGTTGAGTAGCTGTGAGATGGTCAGCGACGATGTTGCTGCCCGCGCTCCCCGCTTGCCGAAGACCCGCTACCGGCTCACCAGCCCCGCCCGGAACGATGCCCAGCGAGCCAGTTCTTCGACCGAAGCAACAATTGCTCCACCCCACCCAGAGCAACCACATCCGCGAGAGCGCGCGCCGGCTTAAGTGGCAGGGGATTCACCAGTGCTCGGACACTGCTCCGTAACGCTGTCAGACGGAGCATGCCTCATGGGCCCGCAAGATCAGCACCGTCGCTGAGCTGCGCTGATGGCCGTTTAAGCACTACATTTTGCTCGCCGCGGCGGCCGGCTCGTGCTGCCGCCCCCACCGGATGGTCGCTCCCCTGATTCTCTATGGAGGACGTGAGGGTGCGGTGCCCGAAAGCCAGTGCGATGCAAGCAAGGGCCGCGCCGGAAAGGGCTGTGGTGACCGGAGCCCATGGCCCGTGACCGCCGACGGAACCGGCCAGTGCGGTGCCGGCTGCCTGGCCGAGACCGAGGGAGGCAACCAGCCACGCAGCGGCCTCGCCCAGAGTGCCGAGCGGTGCGAGATGGTCCAGGCCGGCGAATGCCTGTACCAGGAGCGGGGCGAGAAAGAGCCCCGGCAGGGCGGCTGCCGCCACGGCGCCGATCGGGCCGGGCCCGGCGAGCAGAGGGAGCAGGGAGAGGAAGATGCCGGTGGCGGTCCACAGAAGCCGGCTCGCCGTCGTTCCGGGCCAGGCCCTGCGGCCGTAGAGGAGTCCGCCGGTGAGGCTGCCGACTGCCAGTGCAGCCGGAATGAGGGTGGACAGGGCTTGGTTGTGGTGGAGTTCGGAGAACGTGAGAGCGGCAACGTTCACGGCTCCCAGCGCGGCACCCGCACCGAACAATGCAGCGGCCATCACGCGGGGGCCGGATGCCCGCAACGGGCTGGGCCGGACCGCGCTGACCACGGGTGCCGTGTGCCGCCGGCGCCGAACGGGCGGAGTGGTGGCGAAGAGGAAGCTGCCGGCCAGCCCGATGAGAGCGCAGCTCGCCAGGGCCAGACGAGCGTCGGCTGCCACATCCAGGACGAGGACCAGGACGGGGCCGACGATGAAGACGACCTCCTGAGCGGAGGCGTCCAGGGCAAGGACCGCACGCAGTTCGCCGTCGGAGGCGGTGACGTCACTCCACAATGTCCGCAACGCTGCCTCAAGCGGCGGTGTTGCCAGTCCTGCCGCGGCGGTGACGACGCACGCGGCCGCGAGGTGGTCGACGGGGCGCATCACGGCGAGAGCGGTGAAGGCCATGGTGGATCCGCCCGCGGTGACTGCCAGGGTCAGGAGGTGGCCGCGGCTGTCGAGCATCCTCCCCCATAACGGCTGCGCCACGGCCGTGCTCACGCCATACATGGCGGCGAGCATGGCGGCGTCGCTGACTGTTCCTCCCTCGGTGCGAATCACCAGGAGGATCGCCAGGGGCGCCATGGCAACGGGTAAGTGCCCGACTACGGCGCCGACGAGCAGCCGCAGGACATCTGGCATGCCCAAGACGTTGCGATAGGTGGCGGCGGGCGCCGGGGTTTCAAGGACGGTGGTGCTGCTGGGCATGGTGCCGGTTCCGGTGGGTGGTGAAGAGGTGAGCGCGCCGCGGACGGTGCGCGGGCTCGACGGCCAGGCGATCTTGGTGTCAACGAGACGGGCCCAGGCGCAAGAAGAAGGAGAAGGGCGCGGGCAGGGCCCGGGGGAACTCGCGGATTTCGCCGCCCACGGCTACCGCGGCGCCTCCCACGGCTGCGTCAACGTCCGCGACAGACGGAAAATCGCCGCCCTGTTCGACACGGTGAAGGGGGGCACCAAGGCGGTCGTCCACCACTAGTGGGGAAGCCGGCACGGGGCGCGATTCCGGTCTTTCGACCGGCCCGCTTCCCCGAGCCGCCCCCGTGCGACTTTCACCGCAGTGGGCACTCCACAATCCCCGTTCAAGAAACCGGGGTGACCACCGGCGGCGATCTCGGCGCAACCTACCCGCTACAGCTCCTCAAAGGTCACCCCAGTGAGGTGCCATTCTTCCGGGCAAGTAATCGGGTCGGAGGGATTTGGCACCGGGTAGAAGCGACCGTTCGGGCCCCCATCTACGTCGTATGTGAATTTGGAACCGCCCCCCCACGTCGGGCGTTCCAAAGTCCAGTGCACAGTGATGCGCCACTTCCCGGGGCCGATCCAGACGGTGGTCGTCTTCGCGGGACAGGACCGGTCCGACTTCGGCGAGGTTAGCGGGCCAACGGGATCAACCTTATTCGCCCTGGGAAGGGGGCCATCTGCAGCAGAGGAAATGCCCGGGGCGCCCAGAACGAGTACCCCCGAGACGCCAACAGCTGCAGTAACCTTGAACAATGCCCTGCGGAACTTGCGCATCTATTCCCCTTGTTCGATGAAGGCACCCCAGCACGACGGGCCCCTCAAAAACCGAAATAATGAAGGCCATGCGGCAGAACGGCACAAGGATTTACCAGTCGCTTCTTGGGCGCCGGCCCCGTCCGCACCCCGCACTCGTGAAATTACGGCCGCGCGAGGGGCGGGACATCCGTCATCTGACGGATAGTTTCTTCAGCTCGGTGAGGTGGTCAGCAGCGGTGCCGGCTGTCGGCGTCCCCCGCTTGCTCTGTGACCGAAGCGAAAATTGAGCAACCCCCACCCAGAGCAACCACATCCGCGAGAGCGCGCGCCGGCTCGGGCGCAAAGACAGGGGGCGCGGGCAGGGCCGGGGGAACGTGCCCCGCCCGCGCCGTGTGCGCTGAGCCGTGGGTACGGGGGGAACCCCGGCTCTTCGCGCAGCCGATGACCAGTCGGCTTCATTCAGTACTGCGTCACCGGCTCAAAAAACGTCACACCTACGGGGCGGCGGTTCCGGTCGGGGTGGCGTGTCCGGGGTCCGTGGTGGTCGCCGAGGGCGTGGGGGCCGGGGCGGACGCGCCGGGGCCGGGGGTGGTGCCGGGTGTCTGGGAGGGGTGTTCGTCGTCGTCCTCGTCGCCGCCCGAGCCGCCGCCGCTCTGTTCGGTGCCGCCGGTGCCGCCGCCGAAGCCGTCGTCGCCGCCCGTGCTGCCGCCGTCCTGGTAGCGCGCCAGGTAGGCGCGGCAGAAGAGGTGCACCTTCTCCGGGCCGCCGGCCTTGCGTTCGAGGCGCCGCAGGGTGTCGCGGTCCATGCCGTCCCGTTTGCCGGACTCATAGCTCTGGCACAGCGCGAGCAGCAGGTCCTTCTTGTCGCCGTGGCCGGGCGGGGTGCCGTCGCCGCCGGGTCTGTCGTCGCGTCCGGTGCCGCCACCGGGGTTGCCACGGCCGGGGTGCCTGGTGGCGCCGGGGGGACTGCCGGGTGCGGGGGTTCCGGTGGGGCCGGCCGACTTCCCGCCGGGGGTGGCGTCGGGGGTGTGCGCCGTGGTGCCGTCGGTCTGGGCGCCGGGCTCGCGGGTGTCGAGCGGCCCGGGGGTCTCGGCGGCGGAGACGCTGGAGGCGGGGTCGGGTTCGCCGCCCCGGAAAGGGCTGGGCAGTACGCCGGTGCCGGCTCCGACTGCGACGCCGCCGATGGCGCAGGCGGCGAGCGCCACGGCGAAGCCGCGCCGGAAGGGGCGGCCGACGCGGGTGCGTTCGGCGAGGCCGGTGGCGCGTGCGGGGCGGACGCCAGGGAACGGTTCGTCGGCGGCGCGGTTGCGGGCGCCGGAGCCGCGGCGGGCGGCCTGCCGGAACGCGGCCAGGGCGGCCTCTTCGCCGGGGAGTTCGGCGGTACCGGGCGTCTTGGCGCCGACCGCGGCGGCGGCCTGCAGGAGCTGTTCGAGTTCGTGTGCGCCGTCACCGTGCCGGGCACTGACCTGTTCACCGCGCAGCAATCGCTCCGCGGTGTCCTTGTCGAGCCAGTCGTACCGGTCGTCGGCCATCACATGTCCTTCTGCGTTCGTGCGGCCGTTTCCGTCACACCTGGTACGTACGATTCCGCCACGCCGTCGCGGCGCCTTCTGCCCTGTGCGGGCACCCCACTCACCGTTCCACCACCTCGGCGCGGGCCCGGTGCGGACCGGCCGGAGGGGGCGCTTTCCTGCTGGTCGGCGCCGTCTTCGCCACCGTCCCGACCGCTGCCCTGACTACCGTCCCGACCGCTGTCCTGACTGCCGTCCCGACTGCTGCCGTGGCCGCTGCCCTGACTGCCGTCCCGACTGCTGCCGTGGCCGCTGTCCTGGCCGCTGCCCGGACTGCTGTCCTGGCATCCGTCCCGGCCGGCTCCCGGCGTCTCGCCGATGAGCTCGGCGAGCCGTCGCAGTCCGCGGTGTGCGGCGGTGCGCACCGCGCCGGCCCGTTTGCCGAGCACTTCTGCGGCGCTCTTGGCGTCGAGCCCGACCACCACCCGGAGCACCACGGCCTCGGCCTGGTCCTGCGGCAGCCGGGCTATCAGCCGCATGGTGTGGCCGGTGCCCAGGGCTTCGAGTGCCTCGCCGGCAGTGTCGGACGCGCCGGGGGTGTCGGCCAGTTCGCTTTCGTCGCCGCCGATCGCCGGGCGGCGGCCGCGCATCCGGATGTGGTCGAGGGCGCGGTTGCGGGCGATACGGGCGGCCCAGCCGCGGAAGCGGTCGGCGTCGCC
The DNA here is from genome assembly GCF_040650675.1 of Streptomyces sp. NPDC048637. Taxonomy (NCBI): domain Bacteria; kingdom Bacillati; phylum Actinomycetota; class Actinomycetes; order Kitasatosporales; family Streptomycetaceae; genus Streptomyces; species Streptomyces sp. NPDC048637. The sequence continues at coordinate 96,764 of NZ_JBEZHQ010000010.1, read as the reverse complement.
GCTGAAGCGGGCGAGGTCACGGGTGATCTGGAGCCAGGCTTCGGAGGTGACGTCCTCTACGTCCGGTTCGCTCACCAAGGTCCGCACATACCCCAGAAGTCGGGGATGTACGGCGCGATAGACGGTACGGAACGCCGCCTCGTCGCCGTCCTGCGCCGCCTGCACGGCCGCCGTCAGCCGACGGTCGTCCGGCTGAATGTCGTCCCCTCGCACGGGTCCATCCTGTCGCACGCGGAATGTCCGCCGCCCGGTCCTTGCTGCATTGTCGCTTCACCCGGCCACGTCACCGGCCCGGCTCCGCCAGCGGCGTCGGAGCTGTGCCGGTTACCGCCCGCCGCCGGCCACGGTCGGCCGGAAACCCCCGGTAACCCGGATGTTCCTGCAGACCGTAACGCGTGAGCCGCCGCACTCCACACCCGGGAGGGGCGCACCACCCGCCCCGGCGGGGCCGGGAGCGCGGGCGCGAACGACGCCACCGGTACACCGGCGAAGTGCGCGCACGGATCCATCTGGAGCTCCCGGGGAGGACGGCTTTCCAGGCCGCGGCAAGCGGCGCGAACAGTGCGCCTACCAGCGCGGACCCGCACGTTACGGGCCTCGCCGGGCCCGCGTCCAGACCACTAGCCGTACCCCTGCCCGTACCCCGTGTGACGCTTTCGAGGTGTCTGGCGCTGTATCGGATAGGGGGCCTTCACCGGCCCTTCGCGAACGACGGCCGGGGCCTCTCCTGTGGGGGGTGGCGGCCCCGGCCGTCCTTGCGCTCCCAGCGCTCTGGCCTGGGACGTTGCGCGGAGTCCGTGACCAACGTGACCAACGCGTGACCAACCGGCCAGGCGCCTCATGTGATCACCCCCAGCCCGTGCGCCCAGCCGTCCCGGACGCCGGCTCACTGGCTCCTTCGACTCGGCGCTTGCCGTGCTGGTCCATGGCATAGCTCGGTGAGTGGTGTCTCACCTTCACCGAGACCTCAACGGGATTCTCACCTGCTTCTAGATCGTTCGTGACCTTGCTGTGACGCCAGTCGTGGATCCGGAACTTCTGCGGGAGATCCAGCCTCTGCCTGGTGCTGCGCCACCGCGCACTGACCTGGCCGGCATCCTGGGGCCACCGGGCGTTATTCCGTTCGGACGAAGCATGTATCCATCTCGCGCGAAGACGAGGTCGTGGTCGGCCCACCGCGAGCCGAGCTTCTCCTTCCATGCCCGCTGGCTGGCACTGGATCTTGAGCACGGTCATGAGCGCTTGGTCGACGTAGATGATCGCGTTGTCGTCTCCGTCCTTGGTCAGGCGCCGCAGGACGCTCTTCTTGATCACCTCGACGACGAGCCACCCCAGCTCGATGGAGCAGCCCCCAGTGGATGAGGTGCCGCTTCATCCCCAGTGGTTCACTGCGCCGGGTGCCGGTGGCCGTGTACGTCGTCCACAGCGGCGCGTCACACGTGCAGAAGTGCAGTGGCCTGCAGGCACGCTTACCGCCAAGGCGTCCGGATGTCCCCAAGGAGGCGTGCCGTGCCCGCATCGTCGAGGGTCAGGCACTTCCTCTACTGGGCCTTGATCTGCCGGATCGTGGGCGTGGTGGCGGCTGCCGGTGGAGGTCGCCGTCCGCCTGATCGACGACTTCTCCCTCCCCGCGGTCCCACCCTCCGGGCTAACCCCGCCCCCTACACCCTGCTCATCGGCCGCGGTACGGCCAACACGACTCGGTCACCGCCGCCACAGCAGGCATGGCCATCGGCGAAACCGTCGGCCCGGCCTTGGTAGGCGACGCCTTCCAGGGGTTGCGGAGACGCGATCAGATTGAAATGTGGGAGAAATCACCGGACGACGCCGAGGCATGGGCAGGTCGACATAGCCGGATCTACGGAGACGGTCATCCACATGACTATGATTACGTACGCGGCCCCACAGGCCTGGGCCCAGAGAACTATTTCAGTAAGCGCATATTCCATCTCCTGAAATTCGACTGACGGGCCATCTCGTGGAACGCGTGTTCAAATATCGCAGCAAAATCTCGCCTTTGGGTGGCCTTGCGGCCAAATTGACCGCAGAGAGCCTTCGATTGCAGACTCCACCCAGCAACGGGGTACAGATCTATCAAAGTTTCTGGATCCTCCCTCATGAAGGCATCTATTGGACCGACCTGACCTGGCTATGCTTTGGCGCATCACTGTCCGGACGGTCGATTTCGTCAAGGCACCCCGAAGGGGTGTATATCAAGATTCATAGCCTGACCTATGCCCCTGCGGATTATCGCCCGGAAGTCGCCGCGATCGCCATGGACGGCTGGCTGCACGACGAATTTGAGTTGCCAGACACCGGGGTTCGCTGCGACTACAACTCTGACCCGCCCGCATATACCTTCCATTGGGGCGGAAGAGAGCCGCTTTCAGACGACTGAGTCCAGCCACTCAGGATCAGTCGCCCAATCAAACAATCGCGCCATGTCCAGACGGGGCCCGTGAGTTCCTCCGCACGCCGGTGTCGCGGTCGAGAAGCTCGCCAAGGCGGCCCTCGCCGCGAAGAATCCGGTCTACGTCGCGGAGATCCGCAACGGCTGCGCGGACATGGTCATGCATCTCGGCGGACATGTTCAGTTGGGCGAGGAGAAGGTCCGCACCGTTGGGGCCGCAGAGGCCATCAAGCGGCTCCGGAAGATCGGTGTGCTCAAGACCGATACCGATCTCGACCTGCTGATCGAGATGCGCAACGGCGCGGTCCATGCCGTCCCGGACAGCACTCTGGCCAAGGGGATGATTTCTCCGCTCGCCCGGACGATCGAGACGCTGCTTAGTGATGTCAGCAGGCCACTGGACGACTTCTGGGAGCGGTGGACGAAGGCCGTCAGGGACGCAGTGGACGAGCAGAGGGACGCGGTCTTCCAGGACGTCCAACTCCGTATCAGTCAGGCTCGACACCGTCTGGAGGATCGCCTTGAGGGGCTGCCCTTGCCCAAGGAGCTCCGGCTCCGGCCCAAGACGTCCCGCTTCAGCTTCTTCTTCGGAGCGGAAAATCCCGATGCTGACGGAGACATCGTTTCCGTGACTGGTGGTGCGGGCTGCCCAGCCTGCGGCAGGGAGGCGCAGGTGACGGTGGAGCCCTCCTCGGACAAGGGTGCGGTCGCTGTGGCTCTGACATGCCCGTGGTGCCAACTTCAACTCAACGGTTCAGAGGAAATAGAGGCATCGGACGCCGACCTGGACATACCCCTAGAGGTCGCAGAAGCCGCCCTCCACGGCGACTACGACTAGGACTTGTCCGCGCTTGTCGTAGCTGGTGGCGACTGCCCGGGACTGTCTCAGGCGATTGATCGCCCCTTCGACGGTGTTGCGTTTCTTGTAGCGGTCCCCGTCGAAGTCAGGTGGCCGTCCGCCGCGCGAGCCCTTTCGCAGGCGGGCGGCCTGGCTGTCGGTCTTCTCCGGGATCGTGTGGCTGATGCCCGTTGCCGCACGTAATCGCGGCAGAGTCCATTGCTGTAAGCCTTGTCGGCCGCCAGGCTGTCGCACTTCTTACACGGCCTGCCCGAACCGGTCCTGGGGACGCGCACCTGGTTCGAAGGCAGGCCGCTCTTGGTGTCAGCCGCCGTAGAGGGCGGGCAGATCGACCAGGAGGAGGTCGTCTCGGCGGTCGGCCAGGTCCACCAGGTCGGGGTAGAAGCCGTGCAGTGAGTACAGGACCAGAGTGGTGGCAGCGGTGTCGTACCTCTGATCTGCGAGCAGGGCACGGATACGTTCCAGGCGCTCCAGGTCACCAGTCCCACGGCGGGCGGCGGTCGCCTTGGCCTCGCCCAGCAGCGCGATCCTCGCGCGGGGAGCCTGCGGGCGCTCGCCGGCGGCCAGGGCGATGACATCGACCTCGTGCTTGGTCCGGGCGGCCTGGTCGGCGACCTCGGTGGTGCCGACCGGGCCGGGCAGTCCACCGGGCAAAAGGGTGTGGGCGTAACGACGGGTGAAGTCACGGGCCAGGTCCTCGAAGTGCGGCCCGAGGATCTTGGAGTTGAAGGTCGGAGCGGCCTGTTGCCACACCTGCTCGGCGAATCCCTGTTCCACGGCGGCGGCCTGCGGGACGGCGATGAGCTGGTTGAAGCGGATGACGGGGTCGGCGAGCGTGATGACGGGGTGCCTGGCGCGGAGGATGTCCTGCTCCCGCCGGACGTATCCGGTGGATTCCAGCACTCCGAGCGGGTGAGCGACGGCGTTGCGTGGGCGTTCCAGGGCGGCACCGATCTTGCTCGGGGTACTGGCGCCCTGCGCGATAGCGGTGAGGATGTCGTAGTACAGCGTGTGCTGCGTGATCCTCGGGTCCTCACGCAGCAGGTACTCGGTCTCCGTACGCGAGTACACCGCCCGCCCCGGGTCCAACAGCGTCCGGGTGAGCCAGGTGTCGAAGCCGTCGTCCGGATGCGGCCGGGCGGCCACCGGTCGGTAGCCGGGGGCGCCGCCCAAGACCGCGTGCACCTTCAGCGCGGTCAGCGGGTCGGCGATCTGCCAGAACGCCCGGCTCTCACGGTAGTCGAAGGCGCCCAGCCGTAGATCAACCACGGCCCGACCCCGCAGCGGCTTGGTCCCCGAAAGTAGTTCGTGCATCACGCTCATCGCCGAGCCGCACAGGATCAGCCGCGGACCCGGCCCGGCACCAGGCCGGGCGCCCCGCTGACGTTCGTCGTAGAGCTGTTGCAGCAGCCCCGGGATTTCAGGCGAGTGCTGGAGCAAGTACGGCAACTCGTCGATCACCAGAAGCGGGTGTGACGAACGGGCGGTCACATCAAGGGCATTGGACAGCACGTCACGCCAGTCGGTCAGACGCAGACTCCCTGGCCGCAGGCCGGCATGGGCAGCGACCGCGTCACTGAACCGCTGGATCGCGGGCAGCCGCCCCTCCTCCCGGACCGCTGTGACGTACAGGCCACCGACCTGCTCGGACAGGGCCTGCAGAAGGTACGACTTCCCATACCGCCGCCTCCCCGACACAATGCCGAGCCGCATCGCCGGATCCGGATCAGTGAGGAACTCAGCGAGCAGATCCCACTCCCGGTCCCGGTCGACCACGTCGTCCGGCTTGATCGGCAGGCTCTTCTTCACTCACCCTCCTAGACTGCGACGAAATTCGTCTAAGTCTACTTCGACAGAATGCGTCGTACTGGGGTATGCCCATGAGGCAACGGAGCCCAACGGATCCGACGGGATGCTCGGCAGATGCACGACGGCCTTCACCACTTCCCAGCGACCGAACCGACGGTTGGCCGCATGACCAACGCGTGACCAACAGCGGTCAGGAACACTCAGAAGCCCTCAGATGAAGGCCGATCCAGGCAGTAATCGAGAACCTGCACCAGGGCAACAAAGTGCCTGTTCAGAGGCCCTTTGCGGCTCGATCGGGACAGGGGTGGCGGCCCCGGCCGTCCTCGTTCTCTCACCCGTTTCTTACCGGGCCCGCTCTCACACCCGGTTGGCCAGTGCCTTGAAGTCCGTCCAGGACAGGGCGGGCGTCCGCGGGTCCCAGGTCTTCTGCGCCAGCGCCGCCAGCGGCAGCCGGATTCCCGCCGCCACCTGCGGTGCGGTCTGTGCCTGCGACCGGTCGCACCAGATCGCGAAGCGCGCCCCGGGGATCCGGTCCGGACCGGTCATGTTCGCGGGCACCGCCACCGGCCGGGTCCCGCGGATCACCAGCGGGGTCCAGCTCTCGTAGATCCGCTGGCCGGTCGGGTAGACGAACTGGTTCGGCTCGCCGAGGACGTAGTAGAGGTACTCGTCGTTGAAGTTCATGACGTTGCGGCCCTCGCGCAGGAACGTCGCGGGGTCGGGGTGCCCGACCTCCTTGCCGGTCCAGTAGTCGACCATCCGGTTCTTGTCGGGGGACACCCGCGGACTGGAGAAGAATCCGTCGTTCCAGGCCTCGATACGGTTCTTGCCCTTCGCCTCGACGGTCTTCTGCCGGTCGTTGAGCCAGCCGGTCGCCAGGTCCTCGATGGTGCCGTTGGGTCCGTACTTCTGCCGTGCGGCCCGGGTGAGCTGCGGATATGTGGTCGCCGGGGTGGACGACAGCAGAGCCTGGTACTCATCTCCGCCCAGGTGCCAGTAGGCGGGCGCGCCCTTGGGGTTGGTGAACAGCTCGCTCATTTCCTTCAGCAGCGAGTCGATCAGCGGGGCCGCCTTGGGGTTGGAGATATCGATCGCACCGGGGACCACGCTGCCCGATGCGCGGTGCAGCAGCAGGTCGGGATAGTGCTTGAGCACGGCGCCCAGGTGGCCGGGCGAGTCGAGTTCCGGGACGACGGAGATGTGCAGACTGCGCGCGAGCGCGACGATCTGGCGGATCTGGGCCTTGGTGAGATGGTCGGCGGAGACGATCTCGGGGTGGGTGTCGCTCTGGATGCGGAAGCCCTGGTCGTCGGAGAAGTGCAGCTGGAACTGGTTGAGCTTGAGGTCGGCGATCTCCCGGATCCGGGCCTCGATCCAGTCCTGGGTGAACGGCTTACGGGCGTTGTCCAGTGACATTCCGCGCTGCGGACGGCCCGGCCGGTCCTGGATGGTGCCCTCGGGAAGCCCGCCGGCGGCGCGCACCGCCTGCTTGACGGTGCGGGTGCCGTAGAAAATTCCGGCGTCGGTGGGGGCCGTGAGAGTGAGCCGGGTGCCGTCGGCGGTGAGCGTGTAGGCCTCGTCGGCGGCGCCCTGGACGGGCACATTGTTCGCCTGGTCCGCACCGTTCTTGCCGGTCAGCTTCACCTCGATGTCGCCCGGCCGTACGGTCTCGTCGCCGTAGACGACGGTCAGCCCGCCGAGGTCGCGGGCCATCCGCTGGGCCTCGTCGGCGACATTGCTCTTCTCTCCGGCCGGGACCACCACCCGGGCCCCGTTGGTGGGCCGCCAGCCGCGGCCGTCGGCCCGGCGGAAGTCGCGGACGGCGGGGATGACCTGCGGCTGCCCGGTCACCGGTGCCCAGGTCGGGGTGGCGGCGGGCGTGGGGTTGACCTTGGCGCTGGTGCTCCCGGGCGGCTCGGTGTCCGCGGCGTCGGAGCAGCCGGCGAGCAGCAGGGCAGCGGCGAGCGCCGCGGCCGGCAGCGCGGACCGGGCCGCCGGGCCCTTGCCCGCCGTCGGCCGCGTCACGGGGAGCGGGGAGGCCGAGGGCCGCGGGGCACGCGGCGGCCGCATCGGGTTCGACATCGTGCAATCCTCACTTTTCGGGGCGAAGGCATTGCCAGGTGTGCGGAGCCGGTCGTCCAGGGAACGTGCGAAAGCTCTCCCATCCGGGTGAAATTCGCGCATCCGTCGGACAGTGGTCGCCAAGCGTCGTTAGCGTGGCGTTTCCTTCGTCACCCCCTTCACAGGGCTCCCGGAACCGCCGGATACCGCCCGGGGTGTCGTCGCACACGCACCACCGCCATACCCGCCGCCGCTTCGTACGCGTCCCGGCTTCGGTCCGCTTCTCCCCCAGCTTCCTTCAGTCGCCCGTCCCGCACCTGTCGAACCGACCTATTCGCATCCGTCCGAGGAGCCCACGCTGTCCGGTGACATCCCGGCCGCCCGGCCGACGACGCTGCACCCTCCGCAGCCCCCGCGGCGCGGCATATCGTCGCGGGTCCTCGATGCCGCGCTGCCGCACCCCCGCACCGAGGGCATCGGGCTCGTCCGCTTCAACGCCCTCCCCCGGGAGGACGCCCTGGCCGTGCTCCTGAGCTGCTGCGGCAGCCGCCGCTGGGCCGAGCGGGTCGCCGCGCACCGCCCGTACCCCGATCCGGAGTCCCTGTTCGCCGCGGCCGACGAGGCCTGTTACGACCTGACCGCGGCCGAGCTGGACGGGGCGCTCGCCGAGGAGTCGCTCTCCTCCCAGCCGCTCGTCGGCGCCCGCGGTCCCGGCACGCTGGCCGCCCACACCGCGCTGCGCGCCGCGCACGCCGAGTACGAGCGGCGCTTCCGCCATGTCTTCGTGATCTGCCTGGACGGCTACCGCGACGAGGAGCTGCTCGACCAGGTGCTGTCCGGGATCCGCACCCGGCTGGGCAATGAACCGGACGAGGAGCGGGCGGTCGCCGCGGACGAACTGCGCCGGCTGACCCGCGGGCGGCTGACCCGGCTGACGGCCTCCGGCCCGTGAGGGATCGCGGCTTGTGACCGGGAACGTTCCGGTTGGTGCTTGGGTGATAGCCCGTTGGTGCCTGTTTGATCACACCTAAGGACCCCGGCGCAAGGAACCGACAGCACGTCGCTACGATGGCCAGGGCCGGTGGACCGTACCCGGCCGGGCCCGACCGACAGAGAAGCCGGCTGGCCCCAATCCCCGCTCCCGGAGGGTTTTTCCGTGCCGGCTGGAACGCTGTACCGCGGCCGGGAAGGCATGTGGTCCTGGGTGGCTCATCGAGTCACCGGCGTCCTCATCTTCTTCTTCCTGTTCGTTCACGTCCTCGACACCGCACTCGTACGCGTCTCCCCTGAGGCGTACGACGACGTCGTTGCGACCTACAAGACGCCGATCGTCAACGTGATGGAGTACGGCCTGGTGGCCGCCATCCTCTTCCACGCGCTCAACGGCCTCCGGGTCATCGCCGTGGACTTCTGGTCGAAGGGCCCGAAGTACCAGAAGCAGCTGCTGTGGACCGTTGTCGGTATCTGGGCCGTACTGATGGCCGGTGCCTTCTACCCCGTGCTGCAGCACACCCTGCGCACGCTGTTCGGGAGCTGACGCGAGATGTCTGCTGAAACCACCTCCGCAGGTGCCACCGCGGCGGGCGCGCCCGACAGCGTCTCGCTCTACGACGTGGACCACCCGGCTCCGGTCATCGAGCCGCCGCGCAAGCGCACCGGCAAGACCCCGAAGTCGACCCGCACGAACTTCGAGCTGTACGGCTGGCTGTTCATGCGGCTGTCCGGCATCGTGCTGGTCGTCCTGGTCCTGGGTCACCTGCTGATCCAGCTGGTCCTCGACGGCGGCGTCTCCAAGATCGGCTTCGCGTTCGTGGCCGGCCGCTGGGCCTCGCCGTTCTGGCAGGTCTGGGACCTGCTGATGCTGTGGCTGGCCATGCTGCACGGCGCCAACGGCCTGCGTACGGTCATCAACGACTACGCGCAGCGGGACAACACCCGCTTCTGGCTGAAGATGCTGCTGTACACCGCGACGGTGTTCACCGTCCTTCTGGGCACGCTGGTGATCTTCACCTTCGACCCGAACATCTCCTAAGGCCGGGGCTGACTGGAACCATGAAGATCCACAAGTACGACACCGTCATCGTCGGCGCCGGCGGCGCGGGCATGCGTGCGGCCATCGAGTCGACGAAGCGCAGCCGCACCGCGGTCCTGACGAAGCTCTACCCGACCCGCTCCCACACCGGCGCCGCCCAGGGCGGTATGGCCGCGGCCCTCGCGAACGTCGAGGAAGACAACTGGGAGTGGCACACCTTCGACACGATCAAGGGCGGCGACTACCTGGTCGACCAGGACGCCGCCGAGATCCTGGCGAAGGAGGCCATCGACTCGGTCCTCGACCTGGAGAAGATGGGCCTGCCGTTCAACCGCACGCCGGACGGCACGATCGACCAGCGCCGCTTCGGCGGTCACTCCCGTAACCACGGTGAGGCCCCGGTCCGCCGGTCCTGCTACGCCTCGGACCGCACCGGCCACATGATCCTCCAGACGCTGTACCAGAACTGCGTCAAGGAGGGCGTGGAGTTCTTCAACGAGTTCTACGTGCTCGACCTGCTGCTCCAGGACGTCGACGGCGTCAAGAAGTCCGCGGGCGTCGTCGCGTACGAGCTGGCCACCGGCGAGATCCACGTCTTCCAGGCGAAGGCGATCATCTTCGCGTCCGGCGGCACCGGCAAGTTCTTCAAGGTGACCTCCAACGCGCACACCCTGACCGGTGACGGCCAGGCCGCGGCCTACCGCCGCGGGCTGCCGCTGGAGGACATGGAGTTCTTCCAGTTCCACCCGACGGGCATCTGGCGCATGGGCATCCTGCTGACGGAAGGCGCCCGTGGTGAGGGCGGCATCCTCCGCAACAAGGACGGCGAGCGCTTCATGGAGAAGTACGCGCCCGTCATGAAGGACCTCGCCTCGCGTGACGTCGTCTCGCGCTCCATCTACACGGAGATCCGCGAGGGCCGCGGCTGCGGTCCCGAGGGCGACCACGTCTTCCTGGACCTCACCCACCTGCCGCCGGAGCAGCTGGACGCCAAGCTCCCGGACATCACCGAGTTCGCGCGGACCTACCTCGGCATCGAGCCCTACACGGACCCGATCCCGATCCAGCCGACCGCGCACTACGCCATGGGCGGCATCCCGACGAACGTCGAGGGTGAGGTCCTGGCGGACAACACCACCGTCGTGCCGGGCCTGTACGCGGCCGGCGAGGTCGCCTGCGTCTCGGTCCACGGCGCCAACCGCCTGGGCACCAACTCGCTCCTGGACATCAACGTCTTCGGGCGCCGGGCCGGCATCGCGGCGGCGGAGTACTCGGCCACCGCCGACTTCGTCGAGCTCCCCGAGGACCCGGCGCAGCAGGTCATCGACCAGGTCGAGCGGCTGCGCGACTCCAACGGCACCGAGCGGGTCACCGAGATCCGCAAGGAGCTGCAGGAGTGCATGGACGCCAATGTGATGGTGTTCCGCACCGAGCAGACGATCAAGACCGCGGTCGAGAAGATCGGCGAGCTGCGCGAGCGCTACCTGAACGTGTCCGTCCAGGACAAGGGCAAGCGGTTCAACACCGACCTGCTGGAGGCCATCGAGCTGGGCAACCTCCTCGACCTGGCCGAGGTCATGGCGGTGTCCGCGCTGGCCCGCAAGGAGTCCCGCGGCGGTCACTACCGCGAGGACTACCCCAACCGCGACGACGTCAACTTCATGCGGCACACCATGGCGTACCGCGAGGTGGGCGCAGACGGCGCCGAGTCGATCCGCCTCGACTACAAGCCGGTCGTGCAGACCCGCTACCAGCCGATGGAGCGTAAGTACTGATGAGCACCCCGACTCTCGACAAGCACTCCGCGGCACTGGACGCGGCCGAGGACGGCGCTTCGCATCTGATCACGGTCACCTTCCGGATCCGCCGGTTCAACCCGGAGGTCTCGGAGGACGCCAGCTGGGAGGACTTCCAGCTGGAGATCGACCCGAAGGAGCGCGTCCTGGACGCCCTCCACAAGATCAAGTGGGAGCTCGACGGGACGCTGACCTTCCGCCGTTCCTGCGCCCACGGCATCTGCGGCTCGGACGCCATGCGCATCAACGGCCGCAACCGTCTCGCCTGCAAGACGCTGATCAAGGACATCAACCCGGAGAAGCCGATCACGGTCGAGGCCATCAAGGGCCTCACGGTGATGAAGGACCTTGTCGTCGACATGGAGCCCTTCTTCCAGGCGTACCGGGACGTGATGCCCTTCCTCATCACGACCGGCAACGAGCCGACCCGTGAGCGGCGCCAGTCCGCCGAGGACCGCGAGCGCTTCGACGACACCACCAAGTGCATCCTGTGCGCCGCCTGCACGTCCTCGTGCCCGGTGTTCTGGAACGACGGCCAGTACTTCGGCCCGGCGGCGATCGTCAACGCGCACCGCTTCATCTTCGACTCGCGTGACGAGGGCGGCGAGCAGCGGCTCGAAATCCTCAACGACAAGGACGGCGTCTGGCGCTGCCGGACGACCTTCAACTGCACGGACGCCTGCCCGCGCGGTATCGAGGTCACCAAGGCCATCCAGGAAGTCAAGCGGGCACTGATCACCCGGCGCTTCTGAGACCGGCGGCGAGCCGGGTTCCGACCCGGCCGCCGAGCAGAGCCGGCACCTCCCGAAGGGCCCCGCCTCCGTACCCCCGGAGGCGGGGCCCTTCGGCATGCACGCTCTCCTTCTCCCTCGCCGGGTACACGAGCACCGGCGGCAAGGCCTCGTCCACCAGGGCCACCGGTACGTCGCGGCAGAAGTAGGACGGAACGAACACCAGCCCCCGCCCCTCCAGGAACAGCTCCCGCTCCACCGGATAGCTGACCTCCAGCACCGGCGGCCGCCAGCGCATCACCGGCCCGAACGTCCGCAGCATCGCCTCCGCCCCGGACTGCCCCAGCGCATGCCTCCGCAACGCCCGGTCGGCGCCCACCCGTTCGGCGATCCGCGGCCAGCTCGGTGCCACCGCCCGGTGGTGGTACGTCCGCAGACTGCGCGCGAGATGACGCAGCGCGGCCGGCTCACCGTCCGCGAGCCCGCGCGCCCAGCCCGGCAGCGCCCGGTGCCCGGACAGCAGCGTCAGCTCGGACCGCAGCCGCTCCCGCGGGGTGCTCATCACGGCCTCCAGGCCGGGCTCGACCCCGTCCAGGCCCGCGAACGGCGTGAGGAAGTCCGGGAAGTAGCCGTACCGCGGCACCAGCGGCAGCAAGGACCGCAGCGGCCCCGGCCCGTGCCGTACGGCGTGCTGGCGCCAGGCGGCCAGCGCCGGTTCGGTCCGGCTCTCCCGCAGGGCGTGCAGGCTCAGCACCGTCTCCCATAACGGGTCGGCCCCTTCGGCCACCCTCGTACGCGCCAGATCCTGCGCGGTGAAGTGCACTCGCAGCACGTGGTCCCCCTGGTTCTGCGCCGCCTCCCCGAGCGGCGTGCCACGAGGATCTGTCCGGCGAGAGCATTGCCGCAACCGAAACCCGCGGGTAGCCTCCCGTGCCCCACGGGGATCCCTCTCCCGTGCCCCACGGGGATCCCTCTCCCGTGCCCCACGGGGATCCCTCTCCCGTGCCCCACGGGGATCCCTCTCCCGCGCCCCACGGGGATCCCTCTCCCGCGCCGCTCGGGGCGACCGCAGCGCCTGCGCCGCCAGTGCCTCGTCCTCTGCCCGGCGGGCTCGGGTGATCTGCGCAGAGGCTTCGAGGGCGGCGCCCGCCGCCGCCGGTCCAACTTGCCTCCTTTTTCCGCAAGTTGAGCCATCTGTCGCGCCATGACGCCGCAGGGGAACGCACCCGGCGTCAGCCTGGGGCCGCCGCCCTGGGCATCACCGTCGCCATGGGCGTGCGCCCGGAGGAGTGGGAGGAGTGGGAGGAGTGGCAGGGCCTGATCCAGGACTTCCTCGGCCGGCATGGGTTGTGACGGGGGAGGTGCGGTCGTGGCGGGCACGGCCGGGGGCGGGCACGACCGGGGGGGCACGGCCGGGGGCGGGCACGGCCGGGGGCTTCGAAGACTTTCGGTGGCGGGCACGGCCGGGGGCTTCGAAGACTTTCGGTGGCGGGCACGGCCGGGGGCTTCGAAGACTTTCGGTGGCGGGCACGGCCGGTTGGCTTCGGAGACTTTCGGTGGCGCCCTCTCCGCACCTCATTACTTTCGTCAGTACCGGCAGCGAGGGGCTCTGCTTACGCTCTGATCATGAACCGAATTCGCCGTGGCGCAGCCGCGTTACTCCTCGCCGTCACGCTCCCCCTGCCCCTCACTGCCGCGGGCACCGCCGTCGCGGCCCCCGCGCCGCCCGCCGCCCACACCGCGTCCCCCTCGGCCCCTGCCGCCCATCCGCGCCTCGAACTCCCCCGCCCCACCGGGCCGTACGCGATCGGACGCGACACCCTCCCCCTCACCGACACCCACCGCGGGGACCCTTGGGTGCCGTCCGCGGGCCCGCGTGAGCTGATGGCGTCGATGTACTACCCGGCCCGCCCCGGCACCGGCGGCGCCCGCGCTCCCTACATGACCACCGAAGAGGCGCGGCTTCTGCTGGAGGGCATCCAGCGCGCGGACGAGCTGCCGCCCGAGCAGCTCGCCGCCACCCGGACCCACGCCCGCACCGGCGCCCGCGCCATCGGCGGTAGGCACCCCCTGGTGGTGCTCTCTCCGGGCTTCACCCTCAACCGTGCGACGCTCTCCCTGCTCGCCGAGGAACTGGCCTCCCGCGGCTATGTCGTCGCCCTTCTCGACCACGCCCACGAGTCCTTCGGCACCACCTTCCCCGGCGGCCGTACCCTCACCTGTGTCGCCTGTGACACGGTCAACAAGGCCCCCGAGAAGGCCCAGCGGAAGCTGCTGGCCAAGGTCGCCACCGGACGCGCCGCCGATATCTCCTTCGTCATCGACACCCTGACGGCGGCTCCCGGCCGGCACCACGCCCCGGCCTGGCGGCACTCGGCAATGATCGACCCGAAGCGGATCGGCACCGCCGGACACTCCATCGGCGGCAACAGCGCGGCAAGCGCCATGGCGGCCGACCACCGGATCCGCGCGGGGGTGAACATGGACGGCACCTTCTTCGCACCCGTCCCGCGCTCCGGGCTCGACGGGCGGCCTTTCCTGATGCTCGGCGGCCTCAACGGCCATGCGCCGGGCGACAAGGACACCAGCTGGCTGCGCGACTGGCGCCGCCTGGACGGCTGGAAGCGCTGGCTCACGGTGCGCGACGCCGGCCACTTCACCTTTATCGACCTGCCGGTCCTGGGCGCACAGCTCGGCGTCACCGACCCCACGGCCCCGATCTCCGGCAAGCGCTCCGGCGAGATCACCCGTGACTATGTGAGCGCCTTCTTCGACAAGCAGCTGCGCGGCATACCCCGGCCCCTGCTGGACGGCCCGTCCACCGCCAACCCCGAGGTCATCTTCCAGAAGCCCTGACCTCACCCCGGCCGGTCCGGCGCGATTCGCCCAGAGGGGGAGGAGGGGGAGCGGCCGCCCGCTCCCCCTCCTCCCCCCGATTCCGCTATCGCTCCACGTCCACCACTGCCGCCGCGCTGCTCACGCGCCCTCAAGAACCTTGTCCAGGAAGGCGTCCAGGTTCTGTACGGTACGGGCGATCCGCTCCTCCAGCGGCAGCGTCTCCTCATGCCGCCCGGCGAGCTGGGACCGCTTACGTCCCCGGACATACAGGGAGCAGGCGAGATCGGCGCACAGATAAGTCCCGACGGTGTTCCCCTGCCGTCCCAGCGCCCCGGCCCGGCGCGCGGCGAGCAGGCTGACTCCGGACCCGGGGTGCCCGGTCACACAGACCGAACACACCGTCGTCTTGGTGAAGCTCCGCCGCACACCCTGCGGCACCCGCAGCGTCACCCCGATGACCCCGTCCCCTCGCGGCGCGACCAGATAACTTCGGTCCGGCGCCCCCGGGTCCCGCCACCCCAAGAAGTCCAGCTCTCCCCAAGGAAGTTCGACCAGCCCCACAGGCAGATGGATTCTGCTCGCCTCACCCTTCGAGCAATTGACGAAGGAGGCACGTATTGCTTTTTCACCTACGGGGTCCATGGCGCCCGAAACTAACAGCGCGCCCGGAGGAATGTCGCCCGATTTTTTCCGCCTCACATGGGCACACAACTGGCTGGAACGGCAGACGTTGGCCGGCGCGGACATCAAGTCGGCCCCCGGGCCAGCAACGAGCACGGGGTGTGGAGAACCGAACGAGCCGCTGTCCCGTACGTGTACGGACAGCGGCTCGTTGCGTTGCTCTGCGGACTCGGGGGGCGCGGGCCGGGGCTCGTTGTGGCTGCGTGTTGTAGCTCAGCCCCAGCTCTGGGCGCTGGCGCGCTTGCGGCGACGGGACAGCACGATGGCGATGACGGCCCCGATGACGACCAGCACACCGACACCGATACCGCCGAAGAGCGCGAGCCTTTCACCGATGCCCATGGGCGGGTTTGGGTTCGGTCCATCTTTCAAGCCGGCGGTGACGGGCGTCTTGGACGCCTTGCCCTTCGGCATGGGCAGGGGGCCCTGCGCGGGGCCTGCGGGGATGTCCTCGTTCAGAGCTGCCTCGGGAATGACGTAGCCATACCCGTAGTGGTTATCGGGAAGTTTGAGGTGCTTCTTCTTCACGGAAGGGCTCAGACCGGCTGTCTTCACAAGGCGGTTGGCGATTTGCCCCGGAGTGAGGTCGGGGTACCTTTCGCGGAGCAGAGCGACCGTGGCGGAGACGTAGGCGGTGGCGACGGAAGTACCGTCGGTCGTGCCGTAGTGAGAATCGCTCTTTCCGCCAAGGACCGGAACATCCACGCCGGGCGCAAGAAGGTCGACAGCGGAGTTGTAGTTGCTCATGTCCCAGACCTTCCCGTACTCGTCGACCGCGCCAACGCCGATCGCACCGGGGCAGGCGGACGGCAGATTCTTCTCCGACTGCCCATCATTGCCGACGCCCGCCACCACCACGACGCCCTTTTCCATCGCGTAATGGATGGACTCACACATGTCCGGCGTATTCGGGTCGGCCAGGAATGACATGTTGATGACGTCGGCTCCATGATCCACCGCATAGCGAGTTGCATCCGGAACCGTCTTGTCCGCCGTCAAGGGCAAGATCTTCGCCCCGGGCGACAGCCCCTTCATACCTGCAGATCCACCGGGGCCATGCCCATGCCCGGCGATGAGACCGGCCATACCGGTACCGTGATCGCGACGGTCTTCACCCGGTTCCAGATTCGGGGCGCCGTCATTCCTCGGATTGGGAAAGTCCTTGCCCGGGAGAAACTGGCCCGTGAGGTCCTGATGGGTCTTGCGGAACGCCTTCTCGATGACAGCCACAGTGACACCCTTGCCGGTGCCCTTCTTCCAGATGTCCTGGGCGCCGAAAGCGGTCAACGGCCACTGAGCGTCCCGGTTTTGGTCCGCTACTGCTGGGCCGCCCGCGGCCAGAAACAGTGCTCCGGTCAGCGCAGCACCGATGGTCGCGCGCAGAGTTCGTGTGACCCTCATGCCTTGCTCCTCATTGCTTCCGTTCCGGGCGGATGATGACCGCCTGACGAGGTGCTCCGTGACGACGACGCACGGAGCACCCCCTCACGCCGACAGCGTCGTCGGCGTTCGCCGCCCTACTCGATGACTCGCGGCGCCACATTACGTTGCGGAGCCCACGTCTCTTCGTCCTCGATCAGGTAATCGGGGCGCTGACTGGTGGTGCGCTCCTTCTCCTTGCCGTTCCCCCTGGCTCCAGGGGCGCCTGCCATGCCCTGACCGGCGTTCGCGCCGCCGCGGCTGCGGTGCAGCCCGGAGCCGCCCTGCTTGGCGCCACCCGTGGGTGCACCCGGCTTCCCGACCATGCCACCAGGGGTACGGGCCTGCGCACCGCTGCGCCCGGCAGCACCGCCGCGACCTGCAGCGCCACCTCCGGCTCCGCCACCCATTCCACCGCCGGGCATACCCGCACGGCCCGCGCCAGCTCCGCCAGGCGTGCCTGTACGGCCCGCTCCAGCTCCACCGGGCATACCTGTACGGCCCGCGCCAGCTCCACCGGGCACGCCCGTACGGCCCGCTCCGGTTCGGCCACCCATGGATCCGCTGCGGCCACCGCCGCCGGGCCCCATGGGTCCGCCTCCCCTGCCAGGCATAACGGGCATCATTCCGCCGGGCATGCCGGTCGAACCGCCGCCCCCACCGCCGCTGTGGCCACCACCGCCGGTGGAACCACCGCCGGGGATATGCGGGTTGGCCGGCGTCAAGGTGCCGCCCTGCACGCCATCGAGGTCCGTCCGCACAGGAGGAGACGACGGCTTGATGTTCACACCACTCGGGTCGAACGGCGCGCTCGGGCCGCTCGGCCCGTGCGGGGAGCGCTGAGACGGCTTGACGCGCGGGCCACCGGGAGTCGGCATATTGACGGGCGCCGGGTGCGCAGGCTCCCTGGGCTCGGTGGGCCAGTCATGGCCAGGTCCGGGCGGGGGCCCGATGGCATTGGAAATGTTCGGTGTGTGCGCCCGGTAATTGTTCGCCAGCTCTTCCATGACGATGACCGCTTCAACCTGACGCTCTTTACTCAGGGAGAGGCCGTCCCGGTTGAGCTCGAGCGCCATCTTGGCGTCCATCTTCGGGTTGGCCATGTCCTTGTGGAACTGAGCGTCATCGCCATCTTTGCCATTGGTGTCGAACAAGCCCTCGACACTGCCGGCGTCCTCAATCTTCGACATGGCGTTCTTGGCTTCACGCAAGCTGTGCGCAATACCGCCCTTCGGCCCGGACCCGCGACCTCCGATGAGGGCTGCCTCAACATTCCGCGCATGACGATAGGTCAGGTCGACCTTCTTCAGGACCTTTTGCGCTTCGCGTCGGAATGCATCCGCGGCGGTGCCATGCCAGTGCGCCGAGGCATGGTCGACAGCGTCCAGGAACGCCTTACGAATTCCGCCGCTTCCGTCTTCACCTGCAAGTCGGTCAGCCGACTTGCGCCAGTGATCGCCCGCACTCTCAATAGCGTCCGGGTCGGAATTCTTGACCATCGCCCGGAGTGCGTCGAGTCCGTGGTTATGAAAGTCGGAGTCGGACTTCTTGATGGCCGTGTACGAACTGAACTTTTCTTCGATCTCCTCCTTTCGGTTCTTTTCGTCGATCTTCTTCCCGTACTCTTTGTTGCCGGAATCCTTGGGTAGTTCTGGCATGGCCTCCCCCTGATCGTCAGTCTGGCGTTCGTTTTACTGTGGACTCAACTGCCTTGCCGCATAGACGTCTTGGTCTCGTGCTCCTGGTCCTCATACGCGCCCCGGCTGCGCTCGGTCTTGTCTCCGAACTCCGTGATGAGTTCGTGGAGCGCAGTGATCACCTGGGTCATGTACGTCTGCATCTTGTCGTGCGACGCGGCAAGCTTTTCGGCTTCATCGAAGCTGGAGCCGAACGCCGACTTCGGGATGGCCGTGCTGTACTTCACCTTCTGGCTGGGTTCGTCCATGTCGCCGCGAAGCTGCTTGAGCTTGCGTACGACGCTGTCGAGCTCGTCGAGGTCGACCTTGAACTGCTCACCCACTGGTTTCACTCCCCCGTTGGCCCACCTCGCAGGCCGACGAAGCCTGCGGTATGAGCAGCTTAAAGAATGCCAAGACTAGGGAGTTGGCGGCCTTCGCCGCAAGATCGAATGTCGGAATGTGTGCGATTTAGCACAATGTGCGATCGCAGTTGTCGACGGGTTGTTACCTACGTAGCGCAACTCTTCCGGGGTCCAGTCACGCCCGCAGCGACGCGAGTTCGACGATCGTGACGTCCGGCGGGGCGCCCAGCCGTACCGGTGGCCCCCAAGTGCCCGCGCCTCGGGAGACATAGAGCTGGGTGTCGCCGTAGCGCTCCAGGCCAGCGACGGTGGGGTTCGTGGCGTCGGCGATGTAGGTGAAGGGCCACATCTGGCCGCCGTGAGTGTGCCCGGAGAGCTGGAGGTCGACGCCGTACCGGACGGAGTCGTGGATGGTGACCGGCTGGTGGGCCATCAGGACGACGGCGCGGGCGGGGTCCCGGTCGCTGAGGGCCTGGTCGTAGTCGGGGCCGGCGTGCTCGGTCTGGCCCGCGATGTCGTTGATGCCGGCGAGGTCGAAGCCGGGGAGTTCGATGCGGGCATTCTCCAGCGGATGGATGCCCAGCTCCCGTACGTGGTCGACCCATTGGTCGGCGCCGGAGTAGTACTCGTGGTTGCCGGTGACGAAGAACGTGCCGTGTGGGGCGCGCAGTTCGCGCAGTGGTGCAGTGGCCGGGGCGAGATCGGTGACGCTGCCGTCGACCAAGTCGCCGACGATGGCGACCAGGTCGGGGTGGGTGCGGTTGATGGTCTCGACGACGCGCCGGGTGTGGGCGCGGCCGAGGACCGGGCCCAGGTGAATATCGCTGACCACGGCGATCCGGAAGCCGTGGGCGGCGCGCGGCAGTTTGGCCAGTGGGATCGTGACGCGCTTGACCACCGGGCCGCGGAGGGTCGTGGCCGTGCCGTATCCGACGGCGGCCGTGGCGGCGAGGGAGGCGCCGGCGGCGACCGCCCGGGCGAGGAAGAGACGGCGGGGCGGGGTGGCGAGCGGCGGCAGGGCGGGGGTGCCGGGTGGGAGAAGCGTGGGGGAAGGGGAAGAGGAAGAGGAATAGGAAGGGAACGGGGACGGGGTGTGGGGTGCGTCCGGGGAGGGGGTGGGAGAAGGGGCAGGGGTCGGTGCCGGGGTCGGCGGCGGTGTCTGTGCTCCGGGCTCGCACTCCTGTCCGGCGGGTGCCCCGTCCCGTTCCGTGCGCCGCCCGTGTCCGTGCCCGGCGGGTGCCCCGTCCCCTTCCGCATGCCCGCGCCCCTGCCCGGCCGGCGACCCGTCCCCTTCCGCATGCCCGCGTCCCTGCCCGACGGGTGGCCCGTCCCCTTCCGCGCGCTCGCGGGCGCGCAGTGCCCGCAGCCACACCGCCCGGACCGCTTCCCCCGCCAGCAGCGCCAGTGTGAGGTAGAGCACCAGGGCCAGCCAGAGATAGCCGGGCCAGGCCAGTGCCTGCTGGAGGGGGAAGGGGGCGCCCGTCCGGCCGGCCAGGAGGGTGGCGAGGGTGAGCACGGGGAGGACGAAGGCGGCGGCGGTGCCCGCCCGGCGCAGCCGGCTGCCCGGGGTGGTGGGGTCCCGGACGAGTCGGCACCACAGGTAGCGGTGCACGCCGAAGAACAGTCCGAGGACCGGGACCACGATCAGGGCGAAGATCACGGCGTCTTCCCGTGTCCGTGGTTCAGGAGGCGGCGGAGGAGGGGGCGGCGGGCTGCTCGGGCGTGTGATCCGCGGCCGCGCGGCGCAAGGCCCGTACGCCACGGAACCCGATCACGCCGATCGCCGTCCCCAAGAGAAAGGAAGCCACCGCGAGCAGCAGATGGACCCAGAAGTAGGCGGTCGGGTCACCCGCGTCGTCGAAGGCGAGGCCGCTCCCGTCCTTCCAGAGGTTTTTGACGAAAGTGATCCAGATGAACCAGCTCCACACCCCGAAGGCGAGCAGGAACCAGGACACGGGGCGAGAGAGCTTCATACATCCCAGTATGGGCAGCGGCTCCATCCGGCGGTCGACAGGGGCACTCTTCCGTGGGGTGCTGTCGGCGTCCCGGGCAAAGGCGGGTACCTTCACCGACGTGCCGACGACCTTCAGTGCTTCCACGGCTTCCACGGCTTCCATGGCTTCCACGGCTTCCTCCGACCCGACCGCCCCGAATGCTTCGGCCACGACCGGCAACGCCGGGCGTGCGGCGCGTCACGGCTTCCCCCTGCGCACCGTCGCCGCACTGGCCTCCTCCGGACTGCTGGCCACTCCGCTCCTGGCCGGCACCGCCCACGCCGACCCCAAGGAGCCCAAGGCTCCCAAGCCGCCGGCGAAGATGTCGCAGATCGGCGGTGACCGGCTGGGGACGCCCGGCGTCCAGGTGGCCCTGAAGCCCGGTGCCCCGAAGCTGCCGGGCCCGGACGCGCTGACGGCCCGTTCGTGGATCGTGTCCGACGCCGAGTCCGGCAAGGTGCTGGCCGCCAAGAACTCGCACTGGCAGCTGGCGCCGGCCAGCACGCTGAAGATGCTGTTCGCCGACACGGTGCTGCCGAAGTTCCCCAAGGACCAGAAGCACACGGTCAAGCCCGCCGATCTCGCGGGGATGGGTGACGGCAGCAGCCTCGTCGGGATAAAGGAGAACCTGAGCTATTCGGTCCACGACCTGTGGCTGGGGGTCTTCCTGCGGTCCGGCAACGACGCGGTGCACACGCTGTCGGCGATGAACGGCGGGACCGAGGCCACCGTCACGCAGATGCAGCGGCACGCGAAGGAGCTCAACGCCAACGACACGCATGTCGTGACCCCGGACGGCTATGACGCGCCGGGCCAGGTCTCCAGCGCGTACGACCTGAGCCTGTTCGCCCGGTCGGGGCTGCAGAACCCCGACTTCCGCGAGTACTGCTCGACGGCAAGCGCGCAGTTCCCGGGTGACAAGGGCAAGGACGGCAAGCGGGCGACGTTCGGCATCCAGAACACCAACCGGCTGCTGAGCGGCGATTACGACATGAAGCCGTATCCGGGCATCGCGGGGGTGAAGAACGGCTCGACGACCAACGCGGGGTCGACCTTCACCGGCGTCGCCCAGCGCGGCGACCGCAAGCTCCTGGTCACGGTCATGAACCCGGAGAAGAAGGAGCACAACGAGGCCTACAAGGAGGCCGCCAAGCTGCTCGACTGGGGCTTCGCGGCGGCCGACAAGGTGGAGCCGGTCGGCCGGCTCGTCGGCCCCCGGAGCGAGGACGACGGCACCGGCGCCGAGGGCGCCAAGGGCAAGGGCGCGGACCAGAGCACCCAGGCCGCGCTGGACAGCGCCGGCGGCAAGGGTGGCGCCTGGACGGCGCTGGGCCTCACCGCCGCGGCGGTGGCGCTGCTCTCCGTGGGGGCGTTCGCCGTGCACCGCCGCTGGCCGCTGCCGGAGCTGGTGCGGGGGCGCCGACCCGGCAAGTGATCAGCAAGTGACCGGCAGCAAGTGACCGGAGCCGGGAGGGAGATGGGCAGGTGAGGGGCGGGTGATGGGCCGGCGGGCAGGCAGGGGCTACGCCGCCCGGGGCCGCTCCGGGCCCTCCCGGCCCTCTCCCCCCGCGTGCCGCTCCGGCTCCTCCGGCCGCTGCGGCCCTTCTCGCTTCTCCCGCCCTTCTCGCCCCTCCGGATCTTCTCGCCCCTCCGGCGCGTCCGGCCCCTCCGGCCGCTCCGGAGCGGCCGACCCCTTGAGCTCTTCGCCCTCCCCGTGCCGCTCCCCCTCCGTGGCCGTCCACGAAGCGCAGTACACCAGCAGCTTCGCGGTGAAGTTGATCCAGAGCAGCAGGGCGATCGGGGTGCCGAAGGCGCCGTACATGCTCCGTGAGGCGACGCCCTGGAGATAGCTGCTGAGCAGCAGCTTCAGCAGTTCGAAGCCGATGGCGCCGAGGAGGCCGGCGATCACGACGGCACGCCGCGGCGGATGGACGCCGGGGAGCCTGGTCAGTATGTAGGCGAGCAGCAGGAAGTCCGCCAGGACGGCGATGACGAAACCGGCGACGGAGAGCAGGACGCTGCCGATACCGCCCTCCGGCAGACCGATCGCGTCCGCCGCCTTGCCCACCGCGGCGGACGCGAAGGTCGAACAGGCCAGGGAGAGCACCGCGACGCCGCCCACCCCGAGCAGCAGCGCGCCGTCCCGGAGCTTGCCGAGGAAGAAGTTGGTGTCCTCGTCGGGCTTCTCCCATACGGCGCGCAGACAGTCGCGCAGCGATTCGACCCAGCCGATGCCGGTCAGCAGCAGCGCGGCACCGGCGACCAGGCCGATGGTGGTCGCGTTGGCGACGAGTCCGGCGATGTCGAGCCGGTCCGAGAGGCCGGGGAGCTGCTCGGCGAGCTTGCCCTCCAGCGAGTGCAGCCGGGCGTCGCTGAGCAGCGCGGCGCCGATCGCGGCGGAGACGGTGAGCAGCGGGAAGAGCGCGACGAAGCTGGTGAAGGTGATCGCGGCGGCGAGCCTGGTCCAGTGCACCCGGAGCATGCGTTCGTAGGCGCGCCAGAGGTGTGTGGTCATCAGCCGGCTGACGGCCGGTCCGATCACCGGGAGTTTGCTCAACCAGTCCATGGCATTCCCCTCGTGCCCTGTCGACCGCCGGGCCGGGCAGGATGTGGCGGCCGGCGCTCCGGCTGATCCGGAACACTAGCGTCCGGGTACCCCGGAAATGCGCATGCTCATACGTGCCGTGCATGCCATACGTGCCGTGCGTGCCGTACGTGCCGTGCCGTGCGTGCCGTGCGTGCCGTGCGTGCCGTGCGTGCCGTGCATGCCATGCGTGCCATAAGGCCATCGCGGGCCGGGACGGGTTCGGCCGGGCGGACGGGAGGCCGGGAGGCCGGTGCCGCGCGGCTCCCCGGCGGGGTCCGGTGGGCGGCTGTCGCTTTGAGGGCAGGGGCGGGCAGCGGCCGTCAGCAGGAGGGCGCGGGCGGGCGGGAGAGATCGGCGGCCTGGCGGGGGACGGCGGCCGTCTGCGGCCCGAAGGGGTACTCCCGCTCCAGGCGCCACACCTCGTCCGGGCCCTGCTTGTAGAGGGCGAAGCCACCGATCGTCCAGGTCGCGGTGAAGTCCCGGAGCCCGGTCTGGGCGCGGTCCATGGCCTCTTCGGTGATGCCGTGGGCGATGGTCACATGCGGGTGGTACGGGAACTGCAGCTCGCGGGCGCAGGGGCCGGAGGCGGCGCGGATCCGGGCCTGGAGGGCGGTGCAGCCCGCCACGCCGTCGGTGACCTTGACGTAGACGACCGGAGAGAGCGGGCGGAAGGTCCCGGTGCCTTCCAGGCGGAGCGGGAAGGGGCGGCAGCCGGCGGCGACCTCGGCGAGGTGGCGTTCGATGCCGGGCAGCGCCTCGGTGCGGACCTCCGTCGGCGGGAGGAGGGTGATATGCGTGGGGATGCCAGGTGCGGCAGGGTCCCCGAAGCCCTCGCGCTTCCTCTGGAGGAAGCTGCCATAAGGCTCCGGGACCGCGATCGAAACGCCCAGCGTTACGGTCCCCACTGCGTTCTCCCTCCTGACGTGTGTGCGGCGCGCTCGCGCACCCTCTTAGTGTGCCGGGTACGCGCCCTTCTCGGGGAGCGTCCTCGGACCTGTTGCAAGCGGACAAGGGGCCCACGGGTGGGGCCCCCTGGCTCGGTGGGGTCCGCGCGGCCGGCCGTGGCCCGCCGCGCGGGGGGACGGCGTCAGTGCTTGGCCGGCAGGAATCCGAGCCGGTCATAGGTGGTGGCGAGGGTCTCGGCGGCTACCGCGCGGGCCTTCTCCGCACCCTTGGCCAGGATCGCGTCCAGCGTCTCGGGGTCGTCCAGATATTCCTGCGTACGGTCCCGGAAGGGTGTGACGAAATCGACCATCACCTCGGCCAGGTCGGTCTTGAGAGCGCCGTACATCTTGCCCTCGTACTTCTGCTCCAGCTCCGGAATCGAGGTGCCGGTGAGGGTGGAGTAGATGGTGAGGAGGTTGGAGACGCCGGGCTTGTTCTCGGCGTCGTAGCGGATCACGGTGTCGGTGTCCGTGACCGCGCTCTTGACCTTCTTCGCGGAGACCTTGGGCTCGTCGAGGAGGTTGATCAGGCCCTTGGCGCTGGCGGCCGACTTGCTCATCTTGGCCGACGGGTCCTGGAGGTCGTAGATCTTCGCCGTCTCCTTGAGGATGTACGGCTCCGGCATCGTGAAGGTCTCGCCATAGCGGCCGTTGAAGCGCTCGGCGAGGTCGCGGGTCAGCTCGATGTGCTGGCGCTGGTCCTCGCCGACCGGGACCTGGTGGGCCTGGTAGAGCAGGATGTCGGCGATCTGCAGGATCGGGTACGTGAACAGGCCGACGGACGTGCGGTCGGCGCCCTGCTTGGCGGCCTTGTCCTTGAACTGGGTCATACGGGACGCCTCACCGAAGCCGGTGAGGCAGTTCATGACCCAGCCGAGCTGGGCGTGCTCGGGCACATGGCTCTGGACGAAGAGGGTGCAGCGCTCCGGGTCGAGACCGGCGGCCAGCAGCTGGGCGGCCGCGATCCGGGTGTTGCTGCGCAGTTCCGCCGGGTCCTGCGGGACGGTGATCGCATGCAGGTCGACCACCATGTAGAAGGCGTCGTGGGACTCCTGAAGCGCCACCCACTGGCGTACCGCACCGAGGTAATTGCCGAGGTGGAAGGAGCCGGCGGTGGGCTGAATGCCGGAGAGCACACGCGGACGATGGAGAGCCATGGCCCGATTGTCTCAGGTCCGCAAGGGGGGACCGGCGTGTGGTGGCACACGCGGGGACGGTCCCGGACGGGCAGCGGCACGGCGGGCCGCTCCCGGCGGCGCGGCGGCGGCCTGTTCGGGGCGGCCGGAAGCTGGAATCGTGGTGCTGTCGTGCCCCTGTCGTGGTCCTGTCGTGGTCCTGCCGAGGCCCAGTCATGGCCCTGTCGTGGCCCTGTCGTGGCCCTGTCGTGGCCGCGTGGCAGTGCCGTGACGGCCGCGGCGCCGTGGTCCGCGCTCATGGGCCCGTGCACCGCCCCGGATCTCCGCCCCGGATCTCCGCCCCCACTTTGTGAGGACCGCCGATGACCGACGGACAGCCGATAACCCCCGACGGACAGCCGATACCCGACGGACAGCCGACCCCCGACGGACACCCGACGACCAGCGCCCGCCGTCCCGCACCCTCGCCCGGCACCACCCGTCCCGCACCCTCGCCCGGCACCGCCCGTCCCGCACCCTCGCCCGGCACCACCCGTCCCGCGCACGCCGGCGAGGGGGCGCCGCACCGGCTCGCCCCCGGTGGCGCCGGCCGGGCCGCGGCCGACGCGTTGCTGCGGGCGGCCGGGGCGGTGGTCCCCGTCGTCCTGCCCGGAGAGGTTCCCGCGGTCGCCGTGACCCACCACGCGGTGCTGCGTGAGGTCCTCGCGCACCCCGAAGTCGCCAAGAATGCCTGTCACTTCGCGGCCCTGCACGACGGCACCGTGCCGCCCGGCTGGCCGCTCACCACCTTCGCCACCGTCGACGGGATGACCACGGCCGACGGCGCGGACCACCGGCGGCTGCGCGGCCTGGTGACCCAGGTGTTCACCGCGCGGCGAGTGTCGGCCCTGCGGCCCCGGGTGGTGGAGCTGACGGCCGGGCTGCTGGACGGGCTGCCGGGCACCGCCGCGGCCGACGGCACGGTGGATCTGCGCCGGCACTTCGCCTATCCGCTGCCGATGAGCGTGATCTGCGAACTGCTGGGCGTGGAGGCCGCGTTGCGCGACCGGCTGCACGAGCTGTCGAACCTGATCGTGGGCACGACCGGCACGGCGGCCGAGGTGCAGGCGGCCAACCGTGAGATCACCGCCGTCCTCGGGCAGGTCGCCGAGTCCCGGCGGGCCGACCCCGGTGACGATCTGACCAGTGCGCTGATCGCCGCCCAGGAGGAGGACGGCGACCGGCTGAGCGCACGCGAGCTGGTCGGCACTCTGCTGCTGATGATCATCGCCGGGCATGAGACCACGCTCCATCTGATCACCAACGCGGTGCGGGCCCTGTGCACCGACCGCAAGCAGCTGGCGCTGGTGCGGGCCGGGCGGGCGACCTGGGACGACGTGGTCGAGGAGACGCTGCGCCACGACAGTCCGGTCGCCCACTTCCCGTTCCGCTACCCGGTCCGGGACCTGGAGCTGGGCGGCACGGTCGTGCCGCGTGGCACACCGATGCTGGCCTCCTACTCCGCGGCCGGCCGGGACCCGGCGGCGTACGGCCCCGACGCGGACCGGTTCGACGTCACCCGGCGGCCCGCCACCCGGCATCTCTCCTTCGGCCACGGGCCGCACTACTGCCTGGGCGCGCCGCTGGCCCGGCTGGAGGCGACCGTCGCCCTGGAGGCGCTCTTCACCCGCTATCCGGCGCTGGACCTCGCCGTCCCGGACGCGGAGCTGCCGCCGCACCCGAGCTTCATCGGCAACAGCACCCATGTACTGCCGGTCCGGCTCACCGGCTGATCACGGCAGCCGGTGAGCCGGTGAGCCGGTGAGCCGGGCGGGACGCCGTGGGCCTCAGGCCGTCGGCAGCCCCGGCGCCGGGTAGCCGGCCATCAGCTCCGCGACCTCGCCACGGATCACCGTCAGCGCCTCCTCGTCGCCCTTCGCCGCGGCCTGGACGCTGCGGTCGATCCACTCGGCGACCAGCGGCATCCGGTCCGTACCCAGCCCGCGGGAGGTGAGGGACGGAGTGCCGATGCGGATGCCGGAGGGGTCGAAGGGCTTGCGGGGGTCGAAGGGGACGGTGTTGTAGTTGACGACGATGCCGGCCCGGTCCAGCGCCTTCGCGGCGACCTTGCCCGGGACGTCCTTCGAGGTGAGGTCGATCAGCACCAGGTGGTTGTCGGTGCCGCCGGAGACCAGGTCGTAGCCGCGGGCCAGCAGCGCCTCGGCGAGCGCCTTGGCGTTGGCGACGACGGCATGCGCGTAGTCACGGAAGGACGGGGCGGCCGCCTCGTGCAGCGCGACCGCGATGGCGGCGGTGGTGTGGTTGTGCGGACCGCCCTGCAGACCGGGGAAGACGGCCTTGTCGACAGCCTTGGCGTGGCTCGCCCGGGACATCAGCATCGCACCGCGCGGGCCGCGCAGGGTCTTGTGGGTGGTGGTCGAGATGACGTCCGCGTGCGGTACGGGCGAGGGGTGGGCGCCGCCCGCGATCAGACCGGCAATGTGGGCGATGTCGGCGACGAGGACGGCATCGACCTCGCGGGCGATCTCGCCGAAGGCGGCGAAGTCGATGGTGCGGGGGACGGCGGTGCCGCCGCAGAAGATGATCTTCGGGCGTTCCTTGCGGGCGAGGTCGCGCACCTCGTCGAAGTCGATCAGCGCGGTGTCGGGGCGGACGCCGTACTGGACGCCGCGGAACCAGGTGCCGGTGGCCGACACCCCCCAGCCGTGCGTGAGGTGGCCGCCCATCGGCAGCGCCATCCCCAGCACGGTGTCGCCGGGCTCGGCGAAGGCGAGGTAGGCGGCGAGGTTGGCGGGCGAGCCGGAGTACGGCTGGACGTTGGCGTGTTCCACACCGAAGACGGCCTTGGCCCGCTCGACGGCCAGCGTCTCGACGCGGTCGATGTTCTGCTGGCCTTCGTAGTAGCGACGGCCCGCGTACCCCTCGCTGTACTTGTTCTGCAGGACGGTGCCGGTGGCTTCCAGGACGGCGGCGGAGACGTAGTTCTCGCTGGGGATCAGTCGCAGCGTGTCGGCCTGGAGCTGTTCCTCGGCGCCGACCAGCGCGGCCAGTTCGGGGTCGGCAGCGCTCAGCGCGGGATGCGAAAGGGGCAGTGACATGGCGTCCTCCGGGGCGGTCGATCGGTGTTGCCGGTCGTGGTCCCGGGGTGCCCAGGCGGGGCGGCACCTCGTGATGGTTGCCGCGCACCGCTTCCTCGAGGTTGCTTCCCCGTACGCCAGTCGCAGTGCGCACCGCAGAGTCTAAGGCACCCCCGGGGCCCTGTCCGGCGGATCTTCGCAGGCCCACGGCCCGGGCGGGGCGCAACAATGGAGAGGGACGCGGCAGTGCCCGCGCCCGCACGGCCTACCGAACGGAGTCACCGGTGACGTCCACGGAACGCAGCATCGCCGCCGCCGAAGCCCACAGCGCGCACAACTACCACCCGCTGCCCGTCGTCGTGGCCACCGCCGAGGGTGCCTGGGTGACGGATGTGGCGGGCCGCCGCTACCTGGACATGCTCGCCGGGTACTCCGCCCTGAACTTCGGACACGGCAACCGCCGGCTGCTCGACGCGGCCAAGGCACAGCTGGAGCGGGTCACGCTCACCTCGCGCGCCTTCCACCACGACCGGTTCGCCGACTTCTGCACACAGCTGGCCGAGCTGTGCGGGATGGAGCTGGTGCTGCCGATGAACACCGGCGCCGAGGCGGTCGAGACGGCGGTGAAGACGGCCCGTAAGTGGGGCTACAAGGTCAAGGGCGTCCCGGACGGCCGGGCGAAGATCATCGTCGCGGACAACAACTTCCACGGCCGGACGACCACCATCGTCTCCTTCTCCACCGACCCCGAGGCACGCGCCGACTTCGGCCCGTACACCCCCGGCTTCGAGATCGTCCCGTACGGCGACCTGGCGGCGCTGGAGGCGGCCCTCGACGCCAACACCGTCGCTGTCCTTCTGGAGCCGATCCAGGGCGAGGCGGGCGTGCTGGTGCCGCCGCCGGGCTATCTGGCGGGCGTACAGGAGCTGACCCGCAGCCGGAACGTGCTGTTCATCGCCGACGAGATCCAGTCGGGGCTGGGCCGCACCGGCCGGACCTTCGCCTGTGAGCACGAGGGCGTGGTGCCCGACATGTATGTGCTGGGCAAGGCGCTGGGCGGCGGGGTGGTGCCGGTGTCGGCGGTGGTGTCCTCCCGTGAGGTGCTCGGGGTGTACGCGCCGGGCGAGCACGGGTCGACGTTCGGCGGGAACCCGCTCGCCTGCGCGGTGGCACTGGAGGTCATCGCGATGCTGCGGACCGGCGAATTCCAGCAGCAGGCCGTCGAGCTGGGCGAACATCTGCACAGCGAGCTGGGGCTGCTGGTGGGCGGCGGCGCGGTGGACGCGGTGCGCGGCCGCGGACTGTGGGCCGGTGTGGACATCAACCCGTCACGCGGCACGGGGCGGGAGATCTCCGAGCAGCTGATGGCGCGCGGGGTGCTGGTCAGGGACACCCATGGCTCGACGATCCGGATCGCCCCGCCACTGGTCATCAGCAAGGAGGACCTGGACTGGGGGCTCGATCAGCTGCGGGGGGTGCTGGAGGGATGAGGCGGGGCCGGACGCGGGATGCCCTCGTGTGCCTCCTCCGTACTCCACCACCTGTGGCGTGACTGGTTCAGTACTCCAACCACCTGTGGCGTGACTGGTTGTTGTTTCACGCCTCCGCCACGGGCGGTGGCAAGGGAGGAATGGTGCCAGATCACCAACAGTGAATGCGGCCTGGACCACTACCAAGTCCGTCGCTACCCGGCCCTGGTACCGGCACATCACCCTCGCGATGGCCGCCCTCCCACCTGCCCCGCCCACCCCATAAGGAACCGGGCACCCGCCAGAGGCCGACCGTCAGGACTCGGGCATCCCCTGGAGAAGACCCTCAAGCGGATTCCAATTCTGGTTTACGTCCTCTGCGCACGTTTCGGTGCGGACATCACTGCCACTACGTGTCAAGCACTTGTCCGTACCGACGTTGCGGAGTTTATTGGCCAGGCCGTCCGATGCCGGCTCGAACTTCCACTTCTGCTCGGCGTTGGGAGTTATACGGTTGCCTTCGCTTTCATAGCCGCAGGCCGTTTCGAGCAAGGACGCCCCATCCTGGAGGCACGACAGATCGGGCCACGTTCCGCGAGCGAAACTCACGGTCCCGTCATCGTTGTTTTTGTACTGGAATCCCTGCGTAGCCTTGTCGTACGCCAGTGGCCGGAGGGCGAAGGACACCGGGCTCCCCACGGGGCCCGAGGCGGTGAGCACCAGGGAAGGGTCGCTCACGGGCGATACCCTCTCAAGATCCGGCTCTTCGGGGCCGCCTTCGAAGGCGTAGGCAGCCGATGGCGCCGTAACGGCCGCGAGTGCCACAACGGGGACCGCGAACCGTGCGATGCCCCGCAGGGGGCGCGAGATGGGATGGAACGGAAGCTGACGGGCCAAGGCCACGGTACTTCCCCTTTCGGTAACGGGTACTTTGACTCGGACCCGGGGCATCGCCCTCCGTCCTGCGTCGTGCACAGAAAGTCGCGCGAAGCTCGCCGCGTGCAGCACGCTGCCTTTTACCGGGTCGTCTGACTCCGCGTGGAGATGACTCGAAGCTACGATGCTTCAGGATCCTTTAAATCTGTCATCTGACCTATCTTCTTCAAGAATTTCGGCCGGCTGCGGTTAAGGCCCCGGGGTGTGCGGGAGGCGCTGATCACCTGGCCCGAAGGGGTGACGGGGCTTCACGACACCACTGTCCGGCGAGGAATGCGCGCATGCGGGGACCGGATTGCGGGGACGCGGCTGCTTGGCCGGGCGTGGCGCCCGCCGAATTGGTCATCGAGTTCTGACACTCGTTCGGTCATGGCAATGACCATGTCGACCTCTGGCATGCCAATGCGCCGGGTCCGGCCGCTTTGAACGGCTTCCATCCGCCCCACCACATCCGGCCAATCGGGCACCGTCACCGCTACAGAAAAGAGCCCTATCCCGAGGTGCTGCCCCTGACACCACTGATGGGCCGACGGCTCGCGGTACTTGAGCGGGGTTCCCCGCTCGGTGCCGATGCGGTTCACGGCCTGGACGAACTGCCGCAGCGCCCAGCCGGTCTGCCGGTAAAGCCGTTCAAGGTGCCGGTTCGGTTCCCGAGTGGCCATTAGCCCTCAACTACAAGGGAGTTGACGACATGCCCAACGCTACAGCGAGGGTCTTCGTCCGGCTACTGCCGTGGACCAGCCCGGACGGGAATCCGTGCTTCCTGGCAGGCGACGGGACCGGATATGTCTCCCGCGTCGCCGACCGGATCGAGGATGAGCAGCTCAGCTCGGCCGACGATCTCATCGAAGAAGCCCGCCGCGTGCTTGCCGGACGGCGTGGACGCCCGGGGAACTGCACCTGCTGGCCGTTGAATTGACCGCAAGCCTTGCCGAGGTACGCCGGGTGGCCGAGAGCCGGGGCGGGCGCTTGACCGCCCTCGGGCCGGCGTCGGTCAATACGTAGAAGTTCGTGTACCACTGAATGCACCGCGCCCCTGCTCCGGCCATGCGCCGGAGCAGGGGCGCTTTCGTCTCTACCAGCGTGGGTTACTTGTCCCCGCCCTGTGGCGACGGTTCACGCGGAGCCTCCGGAGGCATGGGGCCGCCATCGTGTTTGCCGCCGTCCTCCTCCGTCTCCGCCTCGTGGCGGAAGGGCACACCGCGCCAGCCTTCGGCGTCGGGCGTGCGCGTCTCGTACATATCGACGCTCACAACGCTCATTCACCAACCTCCTCTTTCGCGAGGAGCCATGCCGCCGTACGGTCGAGGGCATGGCCCATTGGCCGCAAAGGGGCTTCCTTTGCGGTTGGTCACCCGCCCCGGCTGCTCGACTGTCCAGGTTTCCGCCGCCGGGGCAGGAGTCTTCAGGCTCCGACTGCCGCCGGTCAGATGCGGCAGGCCCACAGGCCGGCCTGTTCTTCACTCAT
Source organism: Streptomyces sp. NPDC048637 (assembly GCF_040650675.1). Classification (NCBI taxonomy): domain Bacteria; kingdom Bacillati; phylum Actinomycetota; class Actinomycetes; order Kitasatosporales; family Streptomycetaceae; genus Streptomyces; species Streptomyces sp. NPDC048637. The sequence continues at coordinate 64,476 of NZ_JBEZHQ010000010.1, read as the reverse complement.
CATGTGTCCGTGGCCGCAGAGCATTCACTGACGTCCCTTGGCACGACAGCTAAAGCATGGAAACGGGCATGGGGGCACCTTCGATCGCTGCGGCACAAACACGGTGTTTGAGTGGCGATCCAGGGTTCCGCCGAGTGCTGCCCACCAGTCCTCAACGATCTTGACGCTCGGCCTGTCCTGCTCGGGGGTGGTCATGACGCCTCCGCGTGCCCACGGCCGTGATTTCGGATCTCCCGGGCAGCAACACATGCCGCAACCTTGTCGTTTCGCTTCAACGCCTCACTTCGCTGGATTCCCAAGGCGCCACACACCTTGCAACCGGGGGCTGGTTCGCCCTCCACTAGCCAGCCATTCAACGGCAGTTCAACGGGCGTTTGGCTGTACCGAATTGGGCTCGTCATGGCGTCTCCGCGGGGTGAACGGCTTGTCTTCCCGACGGTATGGAGAGCGAAAGACTCAGCTCAATGAACTTCTACGAACTTGCACGCCGTCACCCGAGCGCGTCGACGGCCGAAGTAATAAGCTTCCTGGCTGCCGCCCCGTAAACAGCGATGCCTGCGAGTTCGGTGAACGTCTTGGCGTACTCGGCGATTTCACTCGGTTGCTTCACAGTGAGGCTGGCAGACACAAGCTCACAGGAGGCCCGTTCCTCGTCGTACAGAGAGAAGGACTCGCACGGCCATGCATTGCCGCGCACGACCCCCATGGGGATCACGCCAAGGCTCAAGGAGGGCGTGGCCGTCATTCCGATCAGGTGACCCAATTGGCTCACCATCGTGGCGGAATCTCCGATGACCGTGCGAAGAACCCATTCCTCAATCAGGAAGGCAAACCGGCGTCCTCCCGTGTACAGGACACGTTGGCGCTCCATCCGTGCTGCGACAGCCTCGTCAGTGTCGCCAGGAGTGTCCCTGACAGAAGCAACCGTGTCGAGGATGGCGCGTGTGTAGTCCTGGGTCTGGAGCAGCCCTGGGATGACCCACGACTGATAGAAGCGGAACCAATGGGTTCGCTCGAAGAGCGGTCGCACGGACTCCTGGGCACGCTTCAGGCCGGCGCTTTCCAGACGCCGCCACTCCACGTACATGCCGTCAATGCCACGGGCGGTCGCAATGAGGTCCGCGGCTTGGCTCTCGGCGTCACAGATCCGGGTCCAGGTACGAATGTCCTCATCGGAGGGAGGTGTTCGACCGTTCTCAAGCCGGGAACTCTTCGACTCATGCCACCCTGCCGCCGCCGCCACAGCGCGGGCGGTCAGACCGGTATCCTTGCGGATCTCGCGGAGGCGCTTCCCAAGCGCTTCCCTGGCCTGCTGGATGCTGGACGACGGCGACGACGGGGACACGGAGAGTTCAGCCCTGTTCGTGGGTCAGACCGGCCTGTAAACCTCGTGCGGGACTGCGCGTTCCCAGACCGCCTCGAAAGACGTTGAGCAGAGCTGCACGATGGCTGGTTCCGTCGTCCGCTCCTCGTCTCCCTCGGGTGACAGCTCGCCATCCCCGGTGAAGTGCAGGAACACGACCAGGCTGTCATCGAACAGCCAGAAGTCATTGCCTGGGAGCGCTAGGTCCGACACCTTGCGACGTGGCAGCCAGCGCACCTGCTCGCCAGCCTCCACGTTGCTGGGCGTGAGGTGGTGCTCAAAGCGGAGGTAGTCACTCATGGGCTCGGAGAAGATCCGAGCACGACGGACTTCCACACCGCGCGTGGTGATCTCTTGCATCAGGGCGAGCCAGGGGCGGGAGGCTGAGTCGCTCTTGGCAGGAACACTTTGCGGGTCCTGCCGCCAAGAGACGAATCGCGGGTCGGATCGCATGTACCCGTCCCTCATCTCTAGGTGAACGGCTGAACGCTTCGCCTGCTTGAACAGCTCGCTAAACGTCAGCTCAGCCGCCACCGCGTACCTCCGGAAAGAACTGTGTCATGTACTTGGGGATCTCCACGACCGTCTCATGGTCCGGGAGATCCAACTGGGAGAGTCGTTCGTCGTCCAGCACTTTCAGGCCCTGGACCAGGTACTTGTCAGTGACGTCGTCGTAATAGACGGTGGCGGACTTCCCCTCGGGGGAGTTCGGGTCCTTGCCGAGCATGTGCAAAGCCATGGCGCCCTCCTCACTCGTTGAAGACGATCTCTGACTACGAGTTTGCGCTCAATTCACCTTGCTGCGCATCGAACTTGCATGAACTTGCACGGGTTTAGGTTCCTGCGATCGCCGCCGCCTCAATGTGTGCCGGGTGGCCGAGAGCCGGGGTGAGCGCTTGAACCGCCCTCGGCCACGACGTCCCGGATGATGCCGACAGCGCAGGGCCGGCTGCCAGCGGAGGCGTTCGGATGACGCGGCACCTGGCCACGCTGGGTGGCCCGTGCCTAGGACCTCTCTTACGGATCTTGTACTTCAGTTCTCGGACCGCTGAGTTCCGACAGCTGGCAGGTGGAGGGCATACGAGGGCGTAATGCGATGGCCGCATTCTCCGCTGAGTCCGTACGGTCGGTGGAATGACACAGAGCACTGTGAACCCGTCGACAATCACGTCCGAGATGGCCGCTCAGATCCGCACCTGGCGGGTAGATGAAGACCTCACCTGGCGCTCCGTGGCCCAGGCCGCGACCGACCTGTGGGGCTCCGAGTGGGGCAGCAACCAGCTCTGCGGCCGGGATCTCTGCGTGGCCGCAGCGAAGGTGATGGGTGAGGACCCCGACCAGGAACCGTGGAACTGACACCCGCCAGATGATTCCCTGGATCAGCGAGCGGACCAGATGAAGATGCCGGCGATGTGGAGTCCGGCTCGGAAGACGGTGGCGGTCTTCTCGTATCGAGTTGCCAGGCCACGCCAGTTCTTCAGGCGGTTGATGCAGCGTTCGACGGTGTTACGTCGCTTGTAGGTCTCGCGATCGAAGGCTGGGGGTCGTCCGCCCCGGCGGCCCTTGCGCCTGCGGCTGGCAACCTGGTCAGCGGGCTGCGGGATCACTGCCCGGATCCCCCGTCTGCGTAGGTGTGCGCGGATGGCCCGGGATGAGTAGGCCCGGTCCGCCAGGACCACGAGCGGTCGGGTGCGTGGTCGACCAACCGTCCTGGGCACACGCAGGGCAGCCATGACGTGCTCGAACGCGGCGCATCATTCGCCTGGCCCGGTGTGAGGACGAAGCACAGCGGACGGCAACAACCGTCCGCAGCAAGGTGAATCTTCGTGGTCAGCCCACCACGAGAGCGCCCGGTCGCGTGGTGACCAGGCTCGGCGTCCGGGCCCCCTTTCGCGGGCCCCGGACGCGTGCTGGTGCGCGCACGATCGTGGGGTCGACTACGACAACCCAGTCCAGATCGCCCTCGGCGTCGGCCTGCGTGAGCAGAGCGGTGAAGACCCGCTCCCAGGTACCGTCGATCGCCCAGTTCCGCAGTCGGGTGTAGACGCCCTTCCCCGAGCCATACTTGGCAGGCAGGTGCACCCACTGCGAGCCGGTCTGGAACTTCCACGCGATCGCGTCGATCACCTGTCGGTGATCCCGCCAACGCCCGCCACGCTTCGGCGTCCGGTCCGGCAGTAACGGCTCTATCCGCGCCCACTGCGCGTCAGTCAACGGCACGGCCAGGCCGACGATCCGATGATCGGAAAGAAATGGCCTAGGTGCGGATCACATGCGGCAGGAACCGCGCGTACTCATCGGTGACCGGCCCCGCCGACTCCCGGATGCCGAGCCCCGCCGACTCGTCCTCGACGACCCAGGCGCCGAGCACCACCCGGTTGCCGTCGAAGTCCGGCAGCGGCGCCAGCTCCTGGTAGCAGCACGGGTCGTCGGGCCCCCGCAACACCGGTTCGGCGCCCGGCTCGTGCAGCGTGACACCGGCGCCCTCCCGGCCGAGCAGCGGCTTGGCCACGTAGCCGCGGGTGTGCGCGAGCTCGCGCGGCCCGTCGAGGTAGGCGGGCAGCAGGTTCGGATGGCCGGGGTAGAGCTCCCACAGGACCGCCAGCAGCGCCTTGTTGGAGAGCAGCATCTTCCAGGCAGGCTCGATCCACAGGGTGGAGCCGGTGCCGCCGCCGTTGTCGAGCGTGTCCAGGACATGCGGGCCGAAGTCGTCGGTGGCCAGCCACTCCCACGGGTAGAGCTTGAAGCAGGCCCGCATGAAGCGCAGCCGCTGGTCGACGAAGCGGCCCGAGAGCCGGTCCCAGCCGATGTCCTCCATCGAGATGGCGACGGTCTCCAGGCCCGCCTGCTGGGCCGTCTCCTCCAGGTAGGCGACGGTCATCAGGTCCTCGCCGAGCTCGTCGCCTGACGAGTGCGCGAAGTGCAGCGGTGCGCCGGGCGGCAGCAGCGGGGCCTGCCGCTTCCAGGCCGCCACCAGCCGCTCATGGAGCGAGTTCCACTGGTCGGCGCCGGGAAAGCACTCCTCCATCCAGAACCACTGGGGGCTGGCGGCCTCGACCAGCGAGGTCGGCGTATCGGCGTTGTACTCCAGCATCTTGGCCGGGCCGCTGCCGTCGTAGTGCAGATCGAACCGCCCGTAGAGGGAGGGGAGTTCGGCACGGCGGCGCCAGGACTCGGCGATCAGCTTGGCCAGCCGCGGGTCCTCGATGCCGAGGTCGGCGAAGCGGTCCTGGTCGACGATGTGCGCGGCCGCGGCCAGGCACATGCCGTGCAGCTCCTCGACGACCTCCTCCAGGGCCTCGACCTCGGGGAGGGTGAAGGAGTAGTACGCGCTCTCGTCCCAGTACGGGCGCAGCGAGTCGTCCGGGTAGCGGGTCAGCGGGTAGATCAGGCCCTGCGCCTCGACGGTCTGCTGCCAGCCGGGGCGCGGCTCGATGGTGTGGCGTTCCATGCCGTCCCGTGTCCGCTCAGCCGCCGAAGGAGCCGTGCCGGCCGCCGCCGCTGCTGTGCGACCCCGAGCAGCCGAAGCCGCCGCGGTTGACGGCCGTGCTCTTGCTGAAGGTGCCGTTGTCGGCGTACTTGCCGCCGGTGTTGTCCGGGGCGTAGTACCACTGGCCGTCGACGGACTGCTTGCCGCGGCCGCTCTTTCCGTATCCGCCGCTGCTGGAACCGCTGCTTCCGGACGACGAACTGCCGCTCGCCGAGCATTTCTTGGAGTCGACGACGCGGTAGCCGTTGAGCGCGTCGTAGCTGTTGCGGTCGACGCAGCGCTTGTCGGGCTCGGAGCCGCAGGACGTCAGGGCGGCGGCGAGCGCGCCCATGCCTCCCAGGATCACCGTGCTCGACCGCAGCCGCCGGCGTGCTTTCTCCGCCATGTCTTGCCTTCCCCCGTTGGACATCTGTTTGAGCGGGGCCAGCGTAGACGGCATCCAGGGGCCCGCCGCAAACGAGGTGCCGTCCGGCGCCGGTACAAACGGGCCGGGCGCCGACAGACCGGGAGCAGACAGGCGTCGGGCCGCCCTCGTGAGGACGGCCCGACGGTGTTGCGCGTGCGGTAGAAGGGGCGGTTGGTCAGATGACGGTCTGGGTGTCGGTGTCGCTGGAGCCGGTGAAGTTGGGGTCACCGGAGTAGACCCCGGTGATGGTGTAGTTGCCCGTGGTCAGCGGAGTGCTGACGGCGGCCACACCGCTGCCGTCGAGGGTTCCGGCCAGGGTCACCGTGGTCACGCCATCGGTGACGGTGAAGGTGACCGTCCCGGTCGGGACGCCGCTGCCCGGAGGCTGCGCCACCACGAACGCGAAGATCGTGACCGTACCGCCGGAGACGGACGGGTCGGGGAACGAGCTGACAGTGGTGAGGGTGGATGCCTGGTTGACGGTCTGGGTGTCGGTGCCGCTGGAGGTGCTGAAGTTGGTGTCACCGTTGTAGGTCGCGGTGACGTTGTGCAGCCCCGCGTCGAGGGTGCTGGTGGTGACGGTGGCCACGCCTCCGGCGACAGTGCCGGTCAGCGTGCCGCCCCCGCCACCGTCGATGACGAAGGTGACCGTGCCGGTCGGGACACCCGCACCCGGTGAGACCGGGGCGACGGTGGCCGTGAAGGTCACCGGCTGCCCGAACACCGACGGGTCCGGCAACGAGGAGACCGAGGCGGTCGTGGACGCCTGGGCCACGGTCTGGGTGTCGCTGCCGCTGGAGCCGGTGAAGTTCAGGTCGCCGCTGTAGGTCGCGGTCACCGGGAAGGTGCCGGCTCCGAGTGCGTTGGTCGAGACGGTGGCCGTGCCCCCGGAGAGGGTGCCGACCAGCGTCGGGCCGCCGGTGATCACGAACGTGACCACCCCGGTGGGGGTACCTGCCCCCGGCGCGACCGGCGCGACGGTGGCCGTGAAGGTCACCGGCTGCCCGAACACCGACGGGTCCGGCGACGAAATCAGCGCCGTGGTCGTCGAGGCCTGGGTCACGGTCTGGGTGTCCGCACCGGTGGATCCGGTGAAGTCGGCGTCGCCGCTGTAGGTCCCGGTGACGACGTACACGCCCGCTGTCACCAGCCCGTTGGTGGTGACACTGGCGGTGCCCCCGCTGAGCGTGCCGGTCAGCGTCACCGTGGTGACACCGTCGGTCGCGACGAAGGTCACCGTCCCGGTCGGCGTGCCCGCACCGGGCGCGACCGGCGCCACGGTGGCCGAGAACGTCACCGTCTGGCCCACCACGGACGGGTCCGGTGTCGTGCTCACCGCGGTGGTCGTCAACGCCAGGATCACCGTCTGGGTGTCCGTACCGCTCGATGTCGTGAAGTTGGAGTCACCGCTGTACGTCGCCGTGACCGTGTGCGTACCGGCGCTCAAGGCGCTGGTGGTGACGCTCGCCGTACCGCCCGAGAGCGTCGCGGTGAGCGTGGGACCACCAGTGATCACGAAGGTGACCGTGCCGGTCGGGGTACCGGCCCCCGGCGCGACCGGGGAGACGGTGGCCGTGAAGGTCACCGGCTGCCCGACCACGGACGGGTCCGGCCCCGAGCTCACCGCGGTGGTGGTCGACGACTGGCCCACCGTCTGGGTGTCCGTACCGGCCGAACCGGTGAAGTCGGCGTCGCCGCTGTAGGTCGCGGTGATGAGGTAACTGCCCGCCGTCACCAGACCGTTGGTGGTGACACTCGTGGTGCCGCCGACGAGGGTGCCGGTCAGCGTCACCGTGGTGACACCGTCGGTGGCGACGAAGGTCACCGTCCCGGTCGGAGTGCCCGCACCGGGCGCGACCGGCGCCACGGTGGCCGAGAACGTCACCGTCTGGCCCACCACGGACGGGTCCGGCGACGAACTCACCGCAGTGGTGGTCGACGCCTGGTTCACCGTCTGGGTGTCCGTGTCGCTGGAGCCGGTGAAGTTGAGGTCACCGCTGTAGGTCGCCGTAGCGGTGTGGGTGCCGGCGCCCAGCACACTGGTGGTGACGCTCGCCGTACCGCCCGAGAGCGTCGCGACGAGAGTGGGACCACCGGTGATCACGAAGGTGACCACCCCGGTGGGGGTACCTGCCCCCGGCGCGACCGGCGCGACGGTGGCAGTGAACGTCACCGGCTGCCCGACCACGGACGGGTCCGGCGACGAACTCAGCGCCGTCGTCGTCGAGGCCTGACCCACCGTCTGGGTGTCCGCGCCGACGGAACCGATGAAGCCGGAGTCGCCGCTGTAGGTCGCCGTGACGGCGTAAATGCCCGCCGTCACCAGCCCGTTGGTGGTGACACTGGTGGTGCCGCCACTGAGCGTGCCGGTCAGCGTCACCGTGGTGACCCCATCGGTCGCCAGGAACGTCACGGTGCCGGTCGGGGTGCCCGCGCCCGGCGCGACCGGGGCGACGGTGGCGGTGAAGGTCACCGGCTGACCGACCACGGACGGGTCCGGGGACGAGGTGACCGCGGTGGTCGTCGCCGCCAGGATCACCGTCTGGGTGTCCGTACCGCTCGATGTCGTGAAGTTGGGGTCACCGCTGTAGGTCGCGGTGACCGAGTGCGTGCCCACGGCCAACGCGCTGGTGGTGACGCTCGCCGTACCGCCCGAGAGCGTCGCGGTGAGCGTGGGACCACCAGTGATCACGAAGGTGACCGTCCCGGTCGGCGTGCCCGCACCCGGCGCGACCGGCGCGACGGTGGCCGTGAAGGTCACCGGCTGACCGAAGACCGACGGGTCCGGCGACGAGGAGACCGAGGTGGTCGTCGAGGCCTGGCCCACCGTCTGAGTGTCCGTACCGCCCGAGCCGGTAAAACTGGCGTCGCCGCTGTAGGTCGCCGTGACGGTGTAAATGCCCGCCGTCACCAGCCCGTTGGTGACCACACTGGTCGTACCGCCGACGAGGGTGCCGGTCAGCGTCACCGTGGTGACACCGTCGGTCGCGACGAAGGTCACCGTGCCCGTCGGGGTGCCCGCACCCGGCGCGACCGGGGCGACGGTGGCGGTGAAGGTCACCGGCTGACCGACCACGGACGGGTCCGGCGCGGAGATGACCGCGGTCGTCGTCGACGCCTGGTTCACCGTCTGGGTGTCCGTACCGCTGGATGTCGTGAAGTTGGGGTCACCGCTGTAGGTCGCGGTGACCGTGTGGCTGCCGACGCTCAAGGCGCTGGTGGTGACGCTCGCCGTACCGCCGGAGAGCGTGCCCACCAGCGTCGGGCCCCCACTGATGGCGAAGGTGACCGTGCCGGTCGGCGTACCCGCACCCGGCGCGACCGGCGCCACCGTCGCCGTGAAGGTCACCGGCTGACCGAAGACCGACGGGTCCGGCGACGAGGAGACCGAGGTGGTCGTCGAGGCCTGGCCCACCGTCTGAGTGTCCGTACCGACCGAGCCGGTAAAACTGGCGTCGCCACTGTAGGTCGCCGTGACGAGGTAAGTGCCCACCGTCACCAGACCGTTGGTGGTGACACTGGTGGCGCCGCCACTGAGCGTGCCGGTCAGCGTCACCGTGGTGACACCGTCGGTGGCGACGAAGGTCACCGTCCCGGTCGGCGTGCCCGCACCGGGCGCGACCGGCGCCACGGTGGCCGAGAACGTCACCGACTGGCCCACCACGGACGGATCCGGTGTCGTGCTCACCGCGGTAGTCGTCAACGCCGGGGCCACGGTCTGAGTGTCCGCACCCACGGAACCGGTGAAGTCGGGGTCACCGCTGTAGGTCGCGGTGACCGTGTGCGCGCCGACACTCAACGCGCTGGTGGTGACGCTCGCCGTACCGCCCGAGAGCGTCCCCGTGAGCGTGGGACCACCGGAAATCACGAAGGTCACCGTGCCGGTCGGGGTACCGGCCCCCGGCGCGACCGGGGAGACGGTGGCCGTGAAGGTCACCGGCTGGCCGAACACGGACGGGTCCGGCGCCGAGGAGACCGCGGTGATCGTGGCCGCCTGGCCCACCGTCTGGGTGTCCGTACCGACCGAGCCGGTAAAACTGGCGTCGCCGCTGTAGGTCGCGGTGACGGTGTAGACGCCCGCCGTCACCAGGCCGGTGGTGACCACACTGGTGGTGCCGCCGGCGAGGGTGCCGGTCAGCGTCACCGTGGTGACACCGTCGGTCGCGACGAACGTCACCGTCCCGGTCGGGATACCCGCGCCCGGCGAGACCGGGGCGACGGTGGCCGTGAACGTCACCGGCTCACCGACCACCGAGGGATCCGGCGCAGAGCTGACCGTGGTGGTCGTCGATGCCTGGTTGACGGTCTGGGTGTCCGTACCGACCGAGCCGGTGAAGCTGGCGTCACCGCTGTAGGTCGCCGTCACCGTGTGCGTACCGGCACCCAGCACGCTGGTGCTGACGCTCGCCGTACCCCCGGAGAGCGTGCCGACCAGCGTCGGGCCCCCACTGATGACGAACGTCACCGTCCCCGTGGGCGTACCCGCCCCCGGCGCCACGGGCGCGACCGTGGCCGTGAAGGTCACCGACTGCCCGACCACCGACGGATCCGGCGCAGAGCTGACCGTGGTGGTCGTCGATGCCTGGTTGACGGTCTGGGTGTCCGTACCGACCGAGCCGGTGAAGCTGGCGTCACCGCTGTAGGTCGCCGTCACCGTGTGCGCACCGGCGCCCAGCGCACTGGTCGTGACGCTCGCCGTACCCCCGGAAAGGGTGCCGGTCAGCGTCGGGCCGCCACTGATGACGAACGTGACGGTGCCGGTCGGCGTCCCCGCTCCCGGCGCGGCCGGCGTGACCGTGGCCGTGAAGGTCACCGGCTGCCCGACCACCGACGGATCCGGCGACGACGTCACCACGGTGTTCGTCGATGCCGGGTTCACGGTCTGGGTGTCGGTGTCACTGGAGCCGGTGTAGTTCGCGTCTCCGCTGTAGGTCGCGGTGACGGTGTAAGTGCCCGCCGTGACCAGTCCGTTGGTGCTGACAGTCGCGACACCGGCGCCGTCGAGGGTGCCGCTGAGGGTCACCGTGGTGACCCCGTTGGTGATGACGAAGCTGACGGTTCCGGTCGGAACTCCGCCGCCGGGGGACATCGCTCCCACAAAGGCGGCGAAGTTGACCGTCTGGCCCGTCACGGAAGGGTCGGGGAACGAGGTGACCGTGGTGGAGGTCGAGGCCTGGTTGACGGTCTGGGTGTCCGTACCGACCGAGCCGGTGTAGTTGGCGTCACCGCTGTAGGTCGCGGTGACCGTGTGTGTACCGGCGGAAAGGGCATTGGTGCTGACGCTCGCCGTCCCACCGGAAAGGGTGCCGGTCAAGGTCGGACCACCGGAGATGACGAAGGTGACCGTCCCGGTCGGCGTACCCGCACCCGGCGGCACCGCGGCGACCGTCGCCGTGAACGTCACCGACTGACCGACCACCGACGGGTCCGGCGACGACGTGACCGTCGTGGTCGTCGATGCCTGGCCCACCGTCTGGGTGTCGGTGCCGGTGGAGGGGGTGAAGCTCGCGTCACCGCTGTACGTCGCGGTCACGGTGTGCGTGCCGGCGCCCAGCGCGCTGGTGCTGACGCTCGCCGTCCCACCGGAGAGCGTTCCGGTCAAGGTCGGACCACCGGAGATGACGAAGGTGACCGTCCCGGTCGGCGTACCCGCACCCGGCGGCACCGCGGCGACCGTCGCCGTGAACGTCACCGACTGACCGACCACCGACGGGTCCGGCGACGACGTGACCGTCGTGGTCGTCGATGCCTGGCCCACCGTCTGGGTGTCCGTGCCAACGGAGGAGTTGAAGTTGCCGTCACCGCTGTAGGTCGCGGTGACGGTATGCGGACCGGCGGAAAGGGCACTCGTGCTGACGCTCGCGGTCCCCCCGGACAGGGTGCCGGTCAAGGTCGGACCGCCGCTGATGACGAAAGTGACCGTGCCGGTCGGCGTACCCGCACCCGGCGCGACCGGGGCGACCGTGGCGGTGAACGTCACCGACTGGCCGACCGCCGACGGGTCCGGCGCCGAGGTGACCGTGGTGGTCGTCGACGCCTTGTTGACCGTGTGGGTGTCCGTACCGCTCGACGACGCAAAAGTGCCGCTACCGCTGTACGTCGCGGTAACGGTGTGGGGGCCCACGCTGAGACTGCTGGTGGTGACACTCGCCGTACCGCCCGAGAGCGTCGCGACGAGCGTGGGACCGCCGGAGATGGCGAAGGTGACCGTGCCGGTCGGGGTGCCCGAACCGGGAGGGACGGGGGCCACGGTGGCCGTAAAGGTCACCGACTGCCCGAAGACCGACGGGTCGGGGGACGAGGTGACCGTGGTGGTCGTCGGTGCCAAGACCTGCAGCACCGTATGGGTATCGGTGTCGGACGACGCATTGAATTGCGTACTGCCGCTGTACGTCGCGGTGATGAGATGGGTACCGGGGCTGAGACTGCTGGTGGTGACGGTCGCGGTACCGCCCGAGAGGGGGGCGGTCAGCGTGCCGCCCCCGCCACCGCCGATGACGAAGGTGACCGTGCCGGTCGGGGTGCCCGAGCCGGGCGCGACCGGCGAGACGGTGGCGGTGATGGCGACCGGCTGTCCGAAGGTCGACGGGTCCGGCGACGAGAGCACCAAGGTCGAGGTTGATGCCTTGTTCACCGTCACGGACCCGAAGCCGCTGGACGGCGAGAACTGGGGGCTGCCGTTGTAGTTCGCGGTGAAGGTATGAAAGCCGATGGGGATACTGCTCGTGGTGACGGACGCGGTGCCACCGACGAGCGGTGCGGTCAGGGTGGGGCCGCCGGCGACGACGAAGGTAACGGTGCCGGTAGGTGTTCCCAGACCCAGCGGGATGACCGTGGCGGTCAAAGTGACCGGCTGTCCGAAGACAGCCGGGTTTGGCGCTGAGGACGCCAAAGTAAAGGTGGGTGCCATGCTATGGCCCTCCGGTTGCTGGATGGTGGCGGGCCGTTCAGCTCCCCGCTGAGCTCGTGGTTCTGCGGGAAGTGGGCATCAACCTGGGCGCAGGCTCGGCAATAACAGCCGACGGAGATTCGCATCTGCATACCAATGTCCTCCGCCAGGTAGGCAACCCGCCGGTCGTTAGCATCAGTAGGCGCGCCGATCAGGCCGCCACGCCATAGGCGTCACGCGCATTTACCCTGAATGGCGCAGCGCCAAGTGGCGCTCATGACGCAGCGGGGCGCGCGCCGCAGGGCGTACGTGTGACACCTGTCGACACTGGTGACGCGCGGTCAGTACGGGGGACCGCCGCAAGCGGTCGCGCCACCACCCCCAACACCGTTGCACAACGGCGCGATTGAGGCCGCGACGCACGCCGGCGGGAATCCTCCAACCCTTCGCTGCATTTGCTACAGCAATGCATTTCGGTGAAGGGGCGGCGGGGCGGCGGCTTCCTTCGCGGCGGGCGGGGCGGAGACTCCCTTCGCCACTCAACCAGCTTCCCTGGGAAGCGGGTTGCGGGTGAGGTCGGCGCGCGAGCGGACAGCAGGAACACCAAGCCCGCTGACAGAGATTTTTCGCCAGTCGCCCGCATCTCCCCCCGTCTACGCTGGCCAACAGACCGGGCCACCAAAGCCCGTTCACCCGTCGGACGGAGGAGCCGGACCATGACAGAGCACGCCCGGGTACGGGAACAGCTGCCCGGACACCTGACGTTGCGCCGCCCGGCCCCCGCGGATCACCCACGACTGCAGCAGGCCCTCGCCGACTGGTGGGACGGCCTGGGCGGCGAAGCGGGCGCACGGCAACGCCAGTTGCTCGTACCGCGGCTCTTCCTCCAGCACTTCGCCGACACCAGCTTCCTGGTCGAGCGGCCCGACCACACCCTGCACGCCTTCCTGATCGGCTTCCTGTCCCAGACGGACCCCAGCACCGCATATATCCACTTCGTGGGCGTGTGCCCGGAGGGCCGGCGGGAGGGTATCGGCAGCGTCCTCTACGACCGCTTCTTCACCACGGCCCGCGCGGCCGGCCGTAGCCAGGTCCGCTGCATCACCAGCCCCAACAACCGCAACTCCATCGCGTACCACACCCGTATGGGCTTCCAGTTGGAGCCGGGCGACCGGATCGACGAGAACGGGGTCCCGGTGCAGGGCGACTACGACGGGCCGGGGCTTGACCGGGTGTCCTTCGTACGGGAGCTGTGAGGCGTTCCCGGCCGATCGGCACGGACCGGGACTGCGTCCGCGGGGAGCTGTGAGGCATCCCCGGCCCTCGGCTCGGGCCGGGCCCGCGGCCGCCTCCGGACCGGGTGGCAGCAGTAGGCGGGCCTCCGCTCCCCTCCCGGATCAACCGGATCAACCGGATCAAGTGGATCAAGTGGCGTCGGCAGACCGGGCCTCGGCTCCCTCCCGATCAGCTGACGGCCCGGCGGTAGATCTGCCGTGAGCCGCCTTCCGGGCCGGGATCGGCGGCCTCGGCGGGGGTGAAGCCAAGAGCTTCGTAGAAGGCACGTGCACCGCTGTCGACGGCGCCCGGGTGGTCGGCGCCGAAGGTGACCACTTCCAGGGTGCCGGGCCCTCGAACGAACCGGTGCATCGCGTCCGCGAACAGTGCCCGGCCGACGCCCCGCCCGCGCGCTCGCTCCGCAACAACGAGCCAATGGACGTGGTGAGCCATGCCCTTCGTCCCGAACAGCATCCCGCCGAGCAGCTCCGGCCCCGCGGAGGCGGCGACGAGGGCGGTGGACCGACGGATGTGCCGCTCCACGGCCCGGCGGAAGCCTGGGTCCTCGACCATCGGCCCGAACCAGTGTTCAACCTCGGCGGCGAGCTGGAGGAATCCGGCCAAATCCTGCTCTTGCGCGGGTCTGACGAACATCCGAGCAGTCTTTCAGGGGTGGGGTGGCGTGGGGTGGGCTTGGGGGAGGGCAGCCGGTGCGCAGCGGATGATGAGAGGGAAGTGGGCGAAGTGGGGGAAGTGGGGGCGCAGTAGATGAACGGGGAGGCCCCTTACCTCCCCTCCTCCCCCGGCTTCTTCACCTCCCCCACCTCTCCCTCCTCCCCCAACTCCCCCGGCGGCAGCGCCCTGAGCAGTGCATCCAGGGCGTTGGCGAAGGAGTGGTCGGGCGGGGTGCCGTAGGCCACCACCAGGGCGTCGCGAGAGGCCGGTGGGGCGGAGGGGTCGTGGAAGCGGCTCAGGCCCTCCAGGGCGAGGCCCTGCCAGCGGGCGCCCTGGATGATGGACTGTTCTGTTCCGGACGGGAGTTCCAGCACGACATGCAGACCGGCGGCGATACCCGAGACATGGACGTGGGGCGCACGGTCGGCCAGGGCGGCCACCAGCTGATCGCGGCGCCGTCGGTAGCGCAGCCGCATGCTGCGCAGATGGCGGTCGTAGGCGCCCGAGGACAGGAACTCGGCAAGGGTGAGCTGGTCCAGCGTCCCGGACTGCCATTCGCCGGTGCCCTTGAGCGCGAGCACCGGGTCGACCAGACGGTCCGGCAGCACCATCCAGGACAGCCGCAGCGCGGGAGCGAGGCTCTTGCTCGCGGTGCCCAGGTAGACGACATGGTCGGCGTCCAGTCCCTGGAGGGCGCCGACCGGCTGGCGGTCGTAGCGGAACTCGCCGTCGTAGTCGTCCTCCAGGATGAAACCCCCGGTGTCCCGCGCCCAGTTGACGGCGGCGGCCCGGCGCTCGGGGTGCAGCGGCACGCCGGTGGGGAACTGATGCGCGGGGGTGAGCAGGGCCGCCCGTACGTCGTCGAGCGTGGCCAGCTCCTCGGTGCGGGCGCCGCGTTCATCGACGAGGAGCGGGACGGTGCCCAGGCCGGCGCGGGTGATGACGGAGCGGTGGAAGTCCAGGCCGTACGACTCGACGGCCAGCCGCCCGCTGCCCAGCGCCCGGCTGAGCAGTGCCAGCCCCTGCATGAAGCCGGCGCAGATGACGATGCGGTCGGGGTCGGCGCGTACCCCGCGGGCGCGGGCGAGGTAGTCGGCGAGGACGGTGCGGAGTTCGGGGCGGCCCATCGGGGAGCCGTAGCCGAAGGCCTCGCTGGGGGCGGCGGTCAGCGCGCGGCGGGCGGCGGCGAGCCAGGCAGTGCGGGGGAAGGCGGAGACATCGGGGGTGCCCGGGGTGAGGTCGAAGCGCGGCCGGTCGGCGTGGCCGGCCGGGCCCGGGGCGCGCCGGGCGGCGGGCGCGGCGCGCGGCAGGGCCCTCTCCGCGACGCGGGTGCCGGAGCCCTGCCGTGCACTGAGCCAGCCCTCGGCGACCAGCTCGGCGTAGGCGTCGGCGACCGTGTTACGGGCGATGCCGAGATCGGCGGCGAGCGAGCGGGAGGACGGCAGCCGGGTGCCGGGGACCAGCCGCCCGGACCGTACGGCGTCCCGCAGGGCACGCAGCAGCGCGGCCCGCAGCCCGCCGGGGCCGGTGAGGTCCAGGTGCAGATCACGCCCAAAAGTGGCCCAGGAATTCTCCATGGCAATGGACCATACAGCTGCGCCATTGCCGTCTTAGCGTCGTAGCCATGACGACATCGACGACGACACAGACATCGACACCGACAGCACAGGCGACACCGGCGACGGCCTCCGCGACGGCCTCCGCGACGGCCTCCGCGACGGCAGGCGGAGCGGAGCACCGGCACGGCCCCCGCCTCCCTTGGGCGCAGCTCGCACCGGACGTCTACAAGGCCATGATCGCGCTCGATGCGGCGGCGAAGCAGGGTCTCGACCCGACGCTGGTCAAGCTGGTCAAGATCCGGGCGTCACAGCTCAACCACTGCGCCTTCTGCATCGACATGCACATCAAGGACGCCCGCAAGGCCGGCGAGACCGAACAGCGCATCTACCTCCTCAACGCCTGGGAGGAAGCCACCGCGTTCTACTCCCCCAAGGAACAGGCCGCCCTCGCCCTCACCGAGGCGATCACCCTCCTCACCGAGGGCTTCGTCCCGGACGCCGTGTACGACCGCGCCGCGGCCCACTTCGACGCCACCGAACTCGCCCACCTCATCGCCCTGATCACCACCATCAACGCCTGGAACCGCTTCGGCGTCTCCACCCGTATGGCCCCGGGCCGGGCATGACCACGGCGCCCCCGCGACTTCCCCTCGGCAAGCTCGCCCATGGCATCCACGCCCCCCTGATGGCGCTGACCGCGGCCGCCAAACAGGATCTCGACCCGACACTGGCCGAACTCGTCCTGATCCGCGGCTCGCAGCTCAACCACTGCGCGTTCTGCATCGACATGCACATCAAGGACGCCCGCAAGGCCGGCGAGACCGAACAGCGCATCTACCTCCTCAACGCCTGGGAGGAAGCCACCGCGTTCTACTCCCCCAAGGAACAGGCCGCCCTCGCCCTCACCGAGGCGGTGACCCTGGTGGCGCAGGGTGGCGTGCCGGACGCGGTCTACGACCGTGCCGCCACCCACTTCGACGACGCCGAACTGGCCCACCTCATCGCCCTGATCACCGTCATCAACATCTGGAACCGCCTCAATGTCGCGGTCCGAACCCCGATGGGAGCTACCTCATGACGGCCGCCACACTGCGCGCCCTGCACCACGGCCCGGATCTACCGCTGGTTCTCCCCGGCCCCTGGGACGCCGCCAGCGCCAAGGTCTTCGCCGACGCCGGGTTCACTGCACTCGCCACCCCCAGCGCAGGTGTCGCGGCCTCCCTCGGCTACGAGGACGGCGCGACCCCGCCCGACGAAATGTTCGCCGCCGTCACCCGCATCGTCCGGGCCGTCGACATCCCGGTCTCGGCGGATGTGGAAGCCGGATACGGCCTGTCCGCCAAGGAGTTGGTGGGCCGGCTCACGGACGCCGGCGCAGTGGGCTGCAACCTGGAGGACACCGACCACACCACCGGCACTCTGCGGGACGCGCACCAGCAGGCCGACTGGTTGGCCCAGGTACGCGCCGAGGCGGGCGACGCCCTGGTGATCAACGCCCGGATCGACACCTACCTGCACGGTGTCGGGGACAGGGACGAGACGATCCGCCGCGGACGCCTGTACGCCGCCGCCGGTGCCGACTGCGTCTACCCGATCCTCGCCCCGCCGCCGCACCTGGCCGGCCTGTCCACCGCCGTCGGCCTCCCGGTCAACGCCGTGGTGGTACCGGACGGCCCCTCCCCCCGCGAACTCGGCGCCCTGGGCGCGTCCCGGATCACCTTCGGCCCGGGACTGCAGCAACAGGCGATGGCGGCTCTGGCGGGGATGGCGGAGCGGTTGCGGGCGGAGCTGGAGGGGGAGGTCCCGACGGCGGACCGAGGTCCGAAGACCGGGTGACAGGCGGTCGGTTGGGCCAGGGCAGGGGCGGGGGCGGGCCGGGCCCGCAGAGTAGCCTCGGCCCTTATGAGTTGGCTGCCTGACGACTTCGTCCACCCCGTCCACGTACCCGTGCCCGACACCGCGCTTCACCTGCGGCCGATCCGGGAGGCGGACACCGCGCTCGACTACCCCGCCGTGATGGGCTCCCGAGAGCGCTTGTGGGAGATCTTCGGCCCGGCCTGGGCCTGGCCGAAGGAGACGATGACCTATGAAGAGGACCGCATCGACTTGCTGCGGCACGAGAAGGAGATAGCCGCGCACCAGTCGTTCAACTACGCGCTGCTGGACGGGGAGGAGACCGCGATCCTCGGCTGCGTCTACATCGACCCGCCCGAGCGCACCGGCTCCGACGGCGAGGTCTCCTGGTGGGTGGTGGACGACCTCGCCGGCAGCGAGGTGGAGCGCGCGCTCGACGCGCTGGTGCCCCAGTGGATCGCCGCCGACTGGCCCTTCCAGCAGCCCCGTTACCTGGGCCGCGACATCACCTGGCAGGACTGGCTCGCATTGCCACCCGCCTCGTGACAGTTCTAGGCGGTGCACTGGCACGGGCGGCGCCTGCACCGACACCGACGCCGACACCCGCATCGGCACCCGGCACCGGCGGCATCGGCAAGGCGCTCAGTGAGGTGGCCGCCGGCTGACCGGAACGGGAGTGTGGTCGGCGGGATCGGACGCGCCAGGGGCCGCACCGAGTCCCGCACCGCGTCACCGCTCGTCCGTCCCCGCCACCTTCCCCGTGCTGAGGGCCATCCGGTTCCAGGTGTTGATGGTGAAGATCAGGGCCAGCAGGCGGGCCAGTTCCGGCTCGTCGAAGTGGGCGGCGGCCCGCTGGTAGACCGCGTCCGGTACGCCACCCTGCGCCACCAGGGTCACGGCCTCGGTGAGGGCGAGGGCCGCCTGTTCCTTCGGGGTGAAGAAGTGCGAGGCCTCTTCCCAGACGGCGACCATGTGCAGGCGTTCCTCGCTCTCGCCGGCCTTGCGGGCATCGGTGGTGTGCATGTGCAGGCAGTACGCGCACTTGTTGAGCTGCGAGGAGCGGATCTGGACCAGTTCCACGAGGGCCGGGTCGAGGCCCTCACGGGCGGCGGCATCGAACCCGATCAGGGCCTTGAATGCCTTCGGGGCGGCCTTGGCGAAGTTGACCCTGCCCCGGGGGCGGCGGCCAGCCGCTGAGTTCGCCTCGTTCACCTTGATCGCGTCGTTCGCCTTGTTCGCCTTGCTCGCCTCGTTCACCATGTTCGCCCCGTTCTCCTCGTTCGCCTCGTCGATCTGTGCCTTGTTGAGCTGTGCTTCGTTGAGCTGTGCTTCGTTGAGCTGCGCTTCGTTCGTCATGCCTTGAATCTAGAACGGCAGGCGACCGGCTGTAGGGTGCATTTCCATGCCGGAATCATGGGTCAATTCTGCGGAGAGTCTGGGCGCCGATCTGCATCTGGAGCTGGCCGGAAGCGGTAGCCGGCGCGCCGTCCTCATCGGGGCGCTGCGGGACGCCGTACGGTCCGGGCGCCTCGTCCCCGGTACGCGGCTGCCGCCCTACCGCTCGCTCGCCGCCGACCTCGGCATCGCCCGTAACACGGTCGCCGACGCCTATGCCGAGCTGGTCGCCGAGGGCTGGCTCAGTGCACGGCAGGGCTCCGGCACCCGCGTCGCCCACCGCGCGAAGCCGCTGACACCCGCCCGCGCCCCGGCCCACCGCGCCCCGGAGAGCCGCCCCACGCACAACCTCCTCCAGGGACAGCCGGACGCCGCGTCCTTTCCACGTACCGCCTGGCTCGCCGCCGCCCGCCGCGCGCTGACCGCCGCCCCGCACGACGCGTTCGGCCCCGGCGACCCCCGCGGGCGTCCCGAACTGCGCCGTGCCCTCGCCGACTACCTGGCGCGCACCCGTGGCGTACGCACCGACCCCGAACGCATCGTGATCTGCTCCGGCTTCGCCCACGCGCTGCGCCTGCTGCTGCCCGCCGTGCTCCCCGGGCCCCTCGCCGTCGAGTCCTACGGCCTGCCGTTCCACCGTCATCTCCTGGCCACGGCCGGTGTCCGCACCCACCCCCTCGCCATCGATGAACACGGCGTCGAGAGTGCGGAGTTGCCCTCGATCGAGGGGACAAATGCGGTGCTGCTCACTCCCGCCCATCAGTTTCCGCTCGGTGTGCCGCTGCACCCCGACCGTCGCGCGGCGGTCATCAACTGGGCTAGAGGGAGCGGGGGTTACGTAATCGAAGACGACTACGACGGCGAATTCCGCTACGACCGCAAACCCGTCGGCGCCCTTCAGGGCCTGGACCCGGAGCGCGTCCTCCATATCGGCTCGGTCAGCAAGAGCCTCTCCCCCGCGCTGCGTCTGGGGTGGATGGTGCTTCCCGACCGCCTCGTCGACGCCGTACTGGAGGCCAAGGGCGAGCGGGAGGCCTGGGCGGGGGTCACCGATCAGCTCACCCTCGCCGAGTTCCTCACACAGGGCGCCTACGACCGGCACATCCGCCGGATGCGCCAGCGCTACCGCAGACGCCGCAACCAGCTGATCGACGCGGTGACCCACCATGCTCCGCACCTCACCGTCACCGGTATCGCCGCCGGACTGCATGCCGTTCTCCAACTCCCGGACGGGTCAGGTGAGTCGGATGAGCGTGCTGCCCTGCGGGCGGCGCGCTGGCAGGGCCTGGCACTCGACGGCCTGTCCGGCTACCGCCATCCGGCGGCCACCATGGCGCCCCGCCACGGCCTGGTCGTCGGCTATGCGACGCCCAGCGACAGCGCCTTCCCCGGCGCCTTGGAGGCCCTGTGCCGGGCGCTGCCGCCGGTGGTGGGTTAGGGGCCGTCGGCTTGGCGGTGGCAAGCCTTCGCCGCGAGCATTCGTGACGGGCGGCAAGCCTTCGTGACGGGCATTCGTGACGAGCACTCGTGACGAGCACTCGTGACGAGCACTCGTGGCGAGTGGCAAGCCTTCGCGGCGGGCTTTCGTGGCGGGCTTTCGTGACTGGCGCCCCCGCAACAGTCGGCGCCGTGGTGGACAGCGGCCCCGTGACGGTGGTTATCCCCACCCCCTGAGTGGTGGCTCGCCGGATGGGCAACGGCATCCGGGCGCAGCAATCCTGTGGGCACAGATTCTCGGATCACCGGGCAGCGAGGGCACGACATGACGTGCCGAGGGCCGACCTCCGTGGTGCAACCTCCCTGTCGCAACCTCCTGTTGCGACCTCCTGTTGCGACCTCCCCGTTGGACGCCCGGAAGACCGCTTGAAGGATCACGAAGGGGCAACCGTGAAGCATCTCGTGGAACATGCTCCCGCGCGCCGCACACTGCTGGCCGGCGCCGCGGCAGCCGGTGCGGGCTTGGTGTGGGGAACCGCGGGGAGGGCCGAGGCCGCCGGGTTGCGGCCGCCGGTGGGTCAAAGCGCGCTGGGTCAAAGAGCGCTGGAGCAAGGAGCACTGGAGCAATTAGCGCTGGAGCAAGGAGCGGTGGACGCCGAGGTGGCGCGTCTGGAGCGAGGGCTGATCGCGCTGCGGCGGGACCTTCACCGGCACCCCGAGATGCCGGGGCAGGAGCAGCGCACCGCCGGTGTGGTGGCCCGCGAACTGCGAGCGGCCGGACTGACCGTCGCCACCGGGGTGGGCGGCCACGGCGTCGTCGGCGTCCTGCGCGGTTCACGTCCGGGCCGGACCGTGGCCTACCGGGCGGACATGGACGCGGTGCCGCCGAAGGACATCGTGGGGGGCGGCCCGGCGACGGCCCATGTCTGCGGGCACGACATCCACACCACGGTGGCCGTCGGCGTCGCGCGGGTCCTGGCACGGCTGCGGCGGCAACTGAGCGGAACGGTGGTGTTCCTCTTCCAGCCTGCCGAGGAAACCCTGTCCGGGGCCCGCGCAATGATCGACGCGGGCGTGCTGGAGCGCACCGGCGTTGCGGAGATCCACGCGCTGCACTGCGGCCCGTTCCCCGTCGGCACGTTCGCGGTGACGCCGGGCTACGGGCTGCCGGGCCAGGACAAGGCGGAGGTGACTCTCGCGGGGCCTGACGCGCCCGAGGCCGCGCGGCGGCTGGCCGCCGAGATCGGCGCACTCGCCACGGTGACACCGCCGCAGACGCCCGCCGACATCGAACGGATGGTCGCCGACGCCCAGACGCCCAATGGGCCGCTGGCCCGCTTCGTGGCGGTCCGGGCCAAGGCACAGGAGGCCAAGGTGAGTGTGTCCTACCGGTGCTGGCCGCAGGAGCGGTACAAGGAGGTACGCGCGGACATCCGCCGGCTGGCCGCGTCCTGTGCGGGGGCCGGGGTGCGCTTCCCCGCCGAGCCGTTCCCCGCGGTGGTCTGCCCGGAACGCGACGCCCGGATGCTCGCCCGGCGCCTGCGCCGCACCGTGGGCCGGGGCGCGGTTACCCAGCTCCATGCCGCCTTCCCGCCCTTCAGCGGCGAGGACTTCGCCTTCTACCTGGACCGCGTCCCCGGCACGTACACCTTCCTCGGCGTCCGCGCCCCCCGCGCACCCATCACGACCGGCTACCCGCACTTCCCCGACTTCGCCCCGGACGAGCGGGCTGTCGGCCTCGGCGTACGGGCGATGGCCGGCTGGCTCGCGGAGCGGACCCATGGGGCGCAGGGCCTCCCTGGCGGGTCCGGCCATTAGGTCTGCCCGGCGGTCATGAGCCGAGCCGACGGCCTCCGGCTCACCCGCGAGCCGGAGGCCTGGGTCGGCTTCCTCACGTACGCGCCCGCGCCCGCTACTCGTCCGCGCCCGCTACCGGTCCCCGCCCGCTACCGGTTCGCGAACTTCTGGCTGATGTTGGCGAAGACCCGCTGGGCCTCCGGGCCCAGGTGTGGGCCGGCCAGCCAGGTGTGGGCGTTGGAGCTGATCGAGGTGTTGGACACCAGGGTCAGCTTGCCGGCGCGGTTGACGAACCAGCCGCCGCCGGAGGTGCCGCCGGTCATGGTGCAGCCGATGCGGTTCATGGCAGGTGTGCCCTGCTGTATGACGAGGCGGCCGGGGCGGGCCGGGCAGTTCATCATGCGTGCGCCGTCGTAGGGCGGCCCCGCCGGGTAGCCGAAGGCGTCGAGGGAGCTGATCTGGTTGGCGGCGGGGGCGTTGAACCAGACCCGGGCGGCGTTGCCGACGGTCTCCTGGAGCGACTTGCCGCTGCCGTTCTCCGGCTTGACGTGCAGCACGGCGAAGTCGTAGGCGGAGCCGCCGTTGCCGGTGGCCTCGCTGCCCATGTTGATCCACTCACCGGACGTGGTGATCCAGTCGGCCCAGAACCGGCCGTACGGAGTGACCTGCTGGGAGGGCGTGTTGTTGACCTGGTTCATCGGCACGCCGTTGTCGTTGTAGGACGGCACGAAGACGATGTTGCGCATCCAGCCGCCCCGCTTGCCGGAGTGCACACAGTGGCCGGCGGTCCACACGAGGTTGGACTTGCCCGGGTGCGCCGGGTCCTCGACGACCGTGCCGGAGCAGACCATCGGGCCCTTCGGACTGTCGAAGAAGATCTTCCCGACGGGGGCCATGTGGTCGTGGTACGGCCGGGCGACCTGCTCGGCGGTGACGGGCTGCGGTTCGGGGTCCGTGCCCTCGGACCCGCTTCCCGCGCCGGTGGCCTTGACGCCGATCTCCGGCGACGTCTTCGCCTTGGCCAGCCGGTCCGACTTCCAGTGGTCCTTGATGATCGGGTTGGCGAAATCCGATGCGTCGCGGGCCCACTTGTCCCAGTTCTGCCAGCCGCCGTCCTTCCACTTCTTCAGGTCGTCCAGGCTGGTCGGCACGCCCTTGGGGAGCTTGAAGCCCCCGCCGGCCTGGTCCTTCTGATCGGTGGACGAACTGCCGGCGGCCTTGTCGTCGGGGCCGCAGGCGGTGGCGGTCCCCGCGAGCAGTGCGACGAGTGCCGCGGCCGCGGCGGTGGAGCGGCGGATGGATGGCATGGAGCGGGAGTCCCCCTGATGCAGGGCGGCGCCGAGCGCACAGCGCGCCGTTGCCGCCGTTAATTGTCATGTCCCTCATCGGGCTGCGCCCTACTATGCCGTCACGCCATGACCGCCGGGCAAGCAGGTCCCGGACGCACGGCGCACGACAGGACGGGACGTACGCAATGTCACCTTCGTCGGTCCTGCTCCGCTACGGAGCGCCTCGCTCTGCGCCGATTCACCGCGGGCGACGCGGAGTTGGCGGTCGCGCTGCACGGTGATCCAGAGGTCCTGCGCCTCACCGGCACCGGTCGGCCGGTGGACAGGGCGACCGCGGCCGGCCGGGAGCCGGGGCCGGCCCGGCCCTGATCCGGAAGACGCCCCTAAAGAACGGCCGGAGTTACGGGCCGACGGCTCCGCGCGCTCATTGCGCGCCGCGGATCTTGTCGAGCTTCTTCGCGAGCGCCTTCGTCTCCGCGATCAGCTGGTCGTGTGCGTGCTGCTGCGCCTTGTCGCCCTGGTCCTTGAACGCCCCGCTGAAATGTGGCGTGAGTTGGGTCCACCAGCCGTAGTCCAACATCGCCCATGCCTGCGGGCACAACGGGGCGCGGGTCTTCGGCAGGTAACCCGCACCGACCAGGGGCCCGTCGAACCTCTTCGGGTCGCTCCCCTCCAGGTAGCAAAGGAAGGTGAAGACGCGCTGCTGGGTGACAGGGTGATCGCTCGACAGCCCTTCCAGCGTCAGCCTGCCCTCCTCGCGGGCGAGCTCGTCGAAAAGGATTGCGGTTGCCAGCGACGGCTCCGGTCCGACCTCGTTGACGGTGTAGAACGACGCGAACCCGTCGGCGGCGTCCTCCTCCAGGCCGAGGTTCGCCAGCAGAAGCTGACGCTGCAGTGCATGCCCCATCTCGTGGCCGAAGATGAACTGGGTCGACAGCGCGGTCAGGTCGTCGGCGTTGAACCTGGCCTCGGGAAACAGGGCGGGACGCTTGACGGTCTTGACCACGTTGCCGAAGGTGCCTTCGATCTGGGTCAGGAACGACGGGGGCACAAAGATCGTCCTGCCGTCGGGCTGGGTGACCGCATCCGTGACCCCCGGCGGGACCTTATCGGTCACCTTCACGACCAGGTCGTGCGGGAGGGCGACCGACTTGTTCACCCAGTCGGCGACCTGTTCGAGCACGCGGGACTTCCGGATCACCGCTACGGCCTGCCGGTCCTTCGGCTTGATCGCGTTGCCCTGGTAGACGACCGTGACCTTGCCCGTCGTGGCCGTCTTGTCCGCGTCCGTCTTATTCGCGTCCGCCTCGTTCGCGTCCGCCCTGTTCGTGTCCGTCTTGCTGTCGTCGCCGCCACACGAGGTGACGGCGAAGCCGGCGACGAGCAGCGCCCCCGCGAGAGCAGTCCGCAACGCGACCGAGGACCCACCACTGCTCAGCACCCTGGTCAGCTCTTTCCTCGGTCAGGTCGTACCCCGGTCAGGTCGTTCCCCGGTCAGCCCGATCCTTGGTCAAGGCGTCGGGGCGGACGGGGCGGACGGGGCGGACGGGGCGGACGGTTGCACTTTCGTGGCCTACGGAGCCACGTCCCGGTCCCGGAGCCAGGACGCGCACCCGACACGCGGATTATGATCGACAAACCCCGTGTCCACAACGACCCGTTTGCGGCGTTTTTGTGAGCGTTTTCGTGGCGTTGGTCCAGCCCGGCGGGCCGACCGGCCCTAACTCTCCTCGCGGAGCACCAGGTGGAGCAGGCCCGGGAAGCGGGTGTCGAACGTCGGCAGCCGCCAGAGCACCGGCAAGCTGCTGCTGCGGGTGGGCTGAGGGGCCGGACATGCTTCGGATGGGTGGCCCATGCCCCAAGGTCGGCCTACCGGCGGGCCAGCCGCGGGTCCCGGTGTGCCGGACCGGGACGGCTCATCCCGTAGCGGAACTCCTTGAGCTGCTCCGCCGTGGGATACCACTGATGGCGGCAACGGCAGCACCACCAGCGCCAGTTGTCCCAGTCGGTGTTGGTGTGCGTGGTGTCCTTCCACAGCCAGTCGTCACAGTCGGGCGTGGGGCATTTCGGCGGCAGCGGCATGACGGGCCTTTCGTCGGTGACGGCTGCCCAGCCTTCTGTGCCGGCTGCCGCGCCGTGCGGCGGTTCGCCGCCCGCCACCCGAACGGGTAAGGGCCCCGGCGTGCAGGGCCCGGAACGCGCTCGCGGGCAGTCGCACACCGAGTGTGCGACTGCCCGCGGGATTCCGCGCTTCCCGTACGGCGGCTACTTCTTAGGCAGCCACTTCTTCCAGACCTCCGGGTGCTTCTCCACCCAGCGCTTCGCCGCCTCGTCGGCGGACAGGCCGCCCGAGGCGATCGATTCGGAGACCTCGTTCTGGTCGTCCTTGGTCCACTTGAAGTTCTTCAGGAACGCCGAGGCGCTGCCGCCCTTCTTGGCGAACTCCGTGTTGAAGTACTTCTGGAGGGGCGTGGTCGGATAGGCGCAGTCGATGGACTGGGGGTCCTCGGCACCCTTCTCCGCACAGGCGTCGGTGTACTTGGGGAGCTTGACCTCCACCATCGGCACCTGGTTGAAGAGCCACTGCGGCTCGTACCAGTACGTCAGGAAGGGCTTCTTCTGCTTGGCGAACTGCTGGATCTGGGTGATCTGCGCCGCCTCGGAGCCCGCGAAGACGACCTCGTAGTTAAGCTTGAGGTTCTTCACCAGCGCCTTGTCATTGGTGACGTAGGACGGCGAACCGTCCATCAGCTGGCCCTTGTTGCCACTCTCCGAGGTGCGGAGCTGGTCGGCGAACTTGTTGAGGTTCTTCCAGTTCTTGACCTCGGGGTGCTTGTCGGCCCAGTACTTGGGGACGTACCAGCCGATGTGGCCGGTGACGCCGTTACCGCCGCCCGCCGTGATCGTCTTCTTGTCCTTGACGTACCGCTGCTCCTGGTCGGGGTGGCCCCAGTCCTCCAGGATCGCGTCGACCCGGCCCTGGCTGAGGGCGTCCCAGGCGGGGATCTCGTCCACCTGGACGGTGTCGACGTGGTAGCCCATCTTGTGTTCGAGCAGGTACTTGGCGACCGCGACATTGGACTGCGCGCCGACCCAGGTCTGCGTCGAGAGGGTGACCGACTTCGAGCCCTTGGCCGCCGCGAACGGCGAGGCCTGCTTGGTCATGTCGGCCTTGCCGCAGGCGGACAGGGAGAGGGAGAGGACCGCCGTGCCGGCCAGCGCGGCCGTCCCGATGATCGTGCTTCGCTTACGGGACATGGTCAGGCTCCCTTCCCCGCCGTACGGCGTTCCGTGGGCTGGGTGACCCGGTCGAGCATCAGGCCCAGGCACACGATGGCCACACCCGCGACCAGGCCGAGGGCCAGGTCTCCGGTGGCGAGGCCGGTGACGACGTCGTAGCCGAGGGCACCGCCGCCGACCAGACCGCCGATGATGACGACGGCGAGGACGAGGACCACGCCCTGGTTGACGGCCAGCAGCAGGGCGGGCCGGGCCAGCGGGAGCTGGACCTGGCGCAGCATCTGCCAGCGGGTGGCGCCCAGCGAGCGGGCGGACTCCATGGCCGCCGGGTCCACCTGGCGCAGCCCCTGGGTGGTGATGCGGATGACGGCGGGCAGCGCGTAGACGACGGCCGCGGCGGCGGCCGGGGCACGGCCCACGGCGAACAGGGCGACCACCGGGATGAGGTAGACGAACTGCGGCATGGTCTGCATGACGTCCAGGACCGGGCGCAGGATCGCCTCCAGGCGCTTGCTGCCGGCGGCGAGGATGCCGACGCCGAAGCCCAGCACCAGGGTCACCACCAGCGCGGCGAGCACCTGGGAGAGGGTGTTCATCGACGGCTTCCACACGCCCAGCACACCGATGGCGGCCATCGCGAGGACGGCGGTCAGGGCGGTGCGCCAGGTGCCGATGAGCCAGGCCAGCGCGGCGACGATGAGCAGCGTGCCGTACCAGGGCAGCGCGGTCAGGCCGTCACGCAGCGGGTTGAGCACCCAGTTGGTGAAGTGCGCGGCCCAGTCGGCGGTGCCGCCGATGACCGGGACTCCGGAGTAGAGGTGGTCGACCATCCACTCCTTGAAGTCGTTGACGGGGCGGGCGACGTCCACGGCCCAGGCACCCGGCCAGACCAGCGAGCCGCTCAGCCGTCCGGCCAGGGCGAGCACGGCGGTGACCACGGCGATCCCGGTCCAGGCCTGCCAGCCGCGCAGCCACTTCGGGCCGGGGGCGGCGGTGCCGGCGCCGAGCCGTTCGCCGGCCGCAGCGGTGGTGCGGTCCATGACGATGGCCAGCAGCACGATCGGGATCGCGGCGGCGAGCGCGGCACCGACGTCGACCGAGGCGAGCGCCTGGTAGACGCGGTCACCGAGACCGGCGGCGCCGATCATCGAGGCGATCACGACCATGCCCAGCGCCATCATGATCGACTGGTTGACGCCGAGGAGGAGTTCCTTACGGGCCAGCGGGAGCCGGGCGGTCAGCAGCTTCTGCCGGCCGGTGGCGCCGAGCGAGGAGACGGCCTCCAGGACGCCCGGGTCGGCGCCGCGCAGGCCGAGCGCGGTCAGGCGGGCCATCGGCGGAGCCGCGTAGATGACGGTGGCCAGCAGCGCGGCCGGTACGCCGATGCCGAAGACCAGCACGACGGGGAGGAGATAGGCGAAGGCGGGCAGGACCTGCATGGTGTCCAGAACCGGGCGCAGGATCCGGAACAGCCGTTCCGAGAGGCCCCCGGCCAGGCCCAGCAGCGCGCCGACGAGGACCGAGCCGACCACGGCCACGACCATCAGGGCGAGCGTCTGCATGGTCGGGACCCACATCCCCAGCAGACCGCTGACCACGAAGGAGATCAGTGCGGTGGCGGCGATGCGGACCCCGGCGACGCGCCAGGCGACCAGCGTCACGCCGGCCGTCACACCGGTCCAGCCGAGCGCGAGCAGCAGCAGGTAGACGCCGCGTACGGAGATCACGACGGCGTTGGAGAGGTGGCCGAGGAAGTAGACGAACAGCGGGTGGCTGTCGCGGTTGTCGATGATCCAGTCGCTGGTCTTGCCGAGCGGCCCGGAGACATCGACGGTCAGGCCGGCGGGCCACAGGCTGCCGGACCAGGTGGCGTGCAGCAGCGGCACCAGGACGGCCGTGGCGAGGACGAGCAGCAGGAGCTTGCTGACGGCGCGGACCTGCAGCACGGCCCGCAGGGGGCCGGGGCGTTCGGCGTCGCTGAGCGGGCGCGTCGCAATCGGGGGCGTGGAAAAGAAGCTCACACGCGCCCCCTCTTCACGGTGCCGGTGGGCACATTCATCGCGGCGCAGCGCTGGGCCTCACGCCAGTGGCGCAGCCAGGCGGCGCGCAGCCGGGCCCGGGGCGTGGCGGCGGGAGCTCTGGAGCCGACGGCGCGGAGGGCGCCGCCGCGGGTGGTCGCGGTGTACATCAGGCAGCCACCTCACCGTGCTGCGGGCTGTCGAGCCGGGCGACCACGTTCAGCAGACAGGCGTGGTCGACGATGCCCAGGCAGCGTTTGCCCTCGACGACCCGGGCCGCCCCGCCGGAGCGGGCGACCGCCTCGATGGCGTCGGAGATCAGGGTGTCGGGGCTCAGCGCGGGGCCCTGGTCGGCCTCGCCGTCCTCGGCCGGGCGCATCGCGCGGCGCACGGTCAGCACCTGCTCGCGCGGGACGTCCCGGACGAAGTCGCGGACGTAGTCGTCGGCCGGGGAGCCGACGATCTCCTCGGGGGTGCCGAGCTGGACGATCTGCCCGTCCCGCATCAGGGCGATCCGGTCGCCGACCCGCAGCGCCTCGGAGAGGTCGTGGGTGATGAAGACCATGGTCCGGCCTTCCTCCTGGTGGAGGCGGCAGACCTCTTCCTGCATATCGCGCCGGATGAGCGGGTCGAGCGCACTGAACGGCTCGTCGAAGAGCAGGACTTCGGGGTCCACGGCGAGGGCGCGGGCCAGGCCGACGCGCTGCTGCTGGCCGCCGGAGAGCTGACCGGGGCGGCGCTTCTCCATCCCGGCCAGGCCGACCTTGCCGACCATCTCGTTGGCCTTCTCGCGGCGCTCCGCCTTGCCCATGCCCTGGATCTCCAGGCCGTAGGCGACGTTGTCGACGACGGTGCGGTGCGGCAGCAGGCCGAAGTGCTGGAAGACCATGGCGGCGCGGCGGCGGCGCAGTTCGCGCAGCGCGTTGCGGTCCATGGCGCGGACGTCCTCGCCGTCCATCTCCAGCTCGCCGCTGGTCGGCTCGATCAGCCGGGTCAGGCACCGTACGAGGGTGGACTTGCCGGAGCCCGACAGGCCCATGACGACGAAGACCTCGCCCTTGTGGACGTCGAAGGAGACATCGCGGACGGCGGCCACACAGCCGGTCTGCTCGCGCAGCTCCTGGGCGCTCAGTCCGGCGACCGAGGAGTCGCCGGGGATGCGGTCGGCCTTGGGGCCGAAGACCTTCCAGAGGTTGCGGACGGAGAACACGACCTCACGGCCGTCGGACGCCTCGGTGGCGGAGGAGTCCTCGGACGTACGGGCGCTGGGTATCTCGGATGCGCCGGCGGACGTGGTAGCCATCACGCATCACCTCCTTGGGTCGGGGCCTTATGGAGCAGTTCGGCGCACTTCTCCCCCACCATGAGCACGCCCAGCATCGGGTTGACGGCGGGCATCGTCGGGAAGACGGAGGCGTCGGCGATACGGATGCCGGCCAGTCCGCGGATCTTCAACTCGGGGTCGACGACGGCCAGTTGGTCGCCGGCGGCGCCCATCTTGCAGGTGCCGGCCGGGTGGTAGACGGTGTGTGCCGCCTTGCGCACCAGCTCACTGATCTCCGCGTCGTCGGTGACCTCGGGGCCGGGGAAGACCTCCCGCTTGAGCCACTTGGCGAACGGCTCGGCCTGGGCGATCTTGCGGGCCAGCTTGACGCCGTCGACGAGGGTCTTGCCGTCGTAGTCGTCCTCGTCCTCGAAGTACCGGAAGTCGAGGGCGGGCTTGGCCTCGGGGTCCGCGGAGGTGAGGTAGAGGCGGCCGCGGGAGCGGGACTTGGGGATGTTCGGGGTCATCGACACCCCGTGCTCGGGGCGCTCGTAGCCCAGCCGCTCGGGGTTGTCGGTGAAGGGGATCTGGTAGAAGTGGAACATCAGGTCGGGGCCCTTGTGCTCCGGGTCCCGCTTGACGAAGAGCCCCGCGTCGGAGTCCATCGCGGAGTTGTCCGGGATCGGTCCGTCGGTCTCCCAGACGATCACCGACTCGGGGTGGTCGATCAGGTTCTCCCCGACGCCCGGCAGGTCGAGCACGCAGGGCAGACCGAGCGCTTCGAGGTCCTTCTTCGGCCCGATGCCGGAGTGCATCAGCAGCCGCGGGGTGTCGACGGCGCCGGCGCAGACCAGCACCTCGCGGGCGGCCTCGACGTAGACCTCCTCGCCGTCCTTCGTCCGGACGTGGACGCCCTTGGCGGTGGTGCCGTCCAGCTCCAGCTTGTACGCCCAGGTCTCCAGCATCAGCGTGAGGTTCGGGCGGTCACCGGCCTCGATGTGGGGGTGGAGGTAGGCGACGGAGGCGGAGGAGCGCTTGTTGTTCTCCGGGTGGTAGGAGAGGTCGAAGAAGCCGACGCCCTCCTCGAAGGGCTTGTCGTTGAAGCCGACGACCTCGGGGACGCCGAGGGCGCTCTTGGTGGCCTCGATCCAGTCGGTGGCGATCTGGTTCTGGTCCTTCTTCGCCACCCGCACGATGTTGTTGCGCAGCTTGCCGAAGTACGGGTCCATCTCCTTGGCGCCCCAGCCGGCCGCGCCCGCCGCTGCCCACTCGTCCCAGTCGGACGGCAGCGGCTTGAAGGAGATCAGCGTGTTGTGGGAGGAGCAACCCCCGAGCACCTTGGCGCGGCTGTGCAGGATGTGCGAGTTGCCGCGCGGCTGCTCGGTGGTCGTGTACTCGTAGTCGAGGTCGCCGCCGAGCAGGCCGAGCCACTTGCGCAGTGTCAGGACGTCCTGGCGGTCGATGTCCGAAGGGCCGCCCTCGATGACGGCGACCGTGACGTCCGGGTCCTCGGTGAGGCGGGAGGCGATGACGGAACCGGCGGTGCCGCCGCCGACTACGACATAGTCATACACAGGCATTGGGGGTGCTCCTTCTTACAACGTGCGTGGTGCGGGTGGCGCCAAGGGACGGGGCGGGGTGTCAGCCCGCGAACCAGCGCACCGGCTCCGGCCGGAGGTTCTCGTAAATGTGCTTGCTCTCGCGGTACTCGTCCAGACCCGTGGGACCCAATTCCCGTCCGATCCCGGACTTGCCGAAGCCGCCCCACTCCGCCTGCGGGAGGTAGGGGTGGTAGTCGTTGATCCAGACCGTGCCGTGCCGCAGCCGGGCGGCGACCCGGCGGGCGCGCGCGGTGTCGGCGGAGAAGACGGCCCCGGCCAGGCCGTACTCGGTGTCGTTGGCGAGCGCCACGGCCTCGTCCTCGGTGGTGAAGGTCTCCACCGTCAGGATCGGACCGAAGGTCTCCTCACGGATCACCTTCATCTCGCGGTGGCAGCCGTCGAGCACGGTCGGCGCGTAGAAGTAGCCGGTGGCCGGGCGGACGTCGGACGGCTTGGGCCGGGCGCCACCGCAGCGCAGCTGGGCGCCCTCGGCCAGCGCCGAGGCGACATAGGCCTCGACCTTGTCGAGCTGCTGCTGGGAGACCAGCGGGCCGCACTCGACTCCGTCCTCGGTGCCCCGGCCGAGCTTGATCTTCTCGGCGCGGCGGGCGAGCTCGGAGACGAAGCGGTCGCGCACCGACTCCTCGATGATCAGCCGGGCGCCGGCCGAGCAGACCTGCCCGCTGTGGATGAACGCGGCGTTCAGCGCCTGGTCGACGGCGGTGTCGAAGCCCTCTTCCGTGGCACACGCATCGGCGAAGACCACATTGGGGTTCTTGCCGCCCAGCTCCAGGGCGATCTTCTTGGCGCCGGAGACCGCGGCAGCGCCCGCCTTCGTCCCGCTGACGAGTCCACCGGTGAAGGAGAACAGGTCGACGTCCGGGTGCTCGGCCAGCCGCTGGCCCACCGGGAGGCCCGCACCGGTGACGATGTTGGCGACCCCGGCCGGCAGCCCGGCCTCGGCCAGCAGCTTGACCAGGTGCACGGTCGACAGCGGGGTGACCTCGCTGGGCTTGATCACAAAAGTGTTGCCGGCCGCGAGGGCCGGCGCGATCTTCCAACTTGCCTGCAGCAGCGGGTAGTTCCACGGCGTGATGAGCGCGCAGACACCGACCGGCTCATGCACGACCACGCTGTGCACATCCGGCGAGCCGGCGTCGACGACCCGGCCGCCGCTCTCGTTCATCACCACATCGGCGAAGTACCGGAAGGCGTTGGTGACGTCGTCGACGTCGACCCGGCCCTCCTCCAGCGTCTTGCCGGTGTCCCGGCTCTCGATGAGGGCGATCACCTCGCGGTCGCGCTGCAGCAGGTCGGCGACCCGGCGGAGCAGCGCGGAGCGCTCGGCGACGGCCGTACGGGGCCAGTCACCCTGGTCGAAGGCCCGGCGGGCGGCCGCGACCGCCGCGTCGGCGTCCTCGGCACCGCCCTCGGACACCAGCTGGAGCGTCGTCGCGTCGGCGGGGTCGAGGACCTCCCGCGTGCCGCCGGATGCGGCGGCCAGCCACACCCCGTCTACGTGAATGGTCTCGATTGACGACACGTCGTTCTGCCTTCCGGTTAAACCGATCTCGTTCCCACTGGTGCAACCACTGGCGTCACCAGCAACGTGGACCCCTCCCCGGAAGCCGCGGACCTATGCCCAAACGTTCATGGAAAGTGACTCGACTCACTGAATGTGCGGCCGAATGTCCCGGAACGTACCCTGAATAGCCGTATGTCCCAGGCTGCCTTTCCCCTCGGGACCGGAGGTATCCAGATGACCAGCAGACGGCGTGCCGCCACCGCCACCGCGGCCCTGACCTGCGGTGCGGCCCTGATCGCCGGGGCCGCCTGCACCGGCGCAGCGGCGGCCGAGGATCCGGACGGCGGCGAGGGCGACCTCGCGAACAAATCGGCCCAGCAGATCGCCGACGACTCCCTCCACCAACTGGTCGCCGCGAAATCGCTGCGGTTGCGCACCCAGAGCAGTGCTGATCCCACCAAACTCGACCTCACCCTCGACCGCGCCGGCAACTGCACCGGCGCCATCAGCAAGGGCGAGCTAGGCCGCGTCGATCTCGTCAAACGCGGGAACCAGGTCTGGATGAAGCCGGACGCCGCCTTCTGGAAGAGCCAGCTGCCCGGGAACGCGGGCAACGACGCCGCCGCCAAGTACAAGAACACCTTCCTGCACGGCACCACCAAGAACGCCTTCCTCCACAACCTCTCCACCGCCTGCGACCTCACCGCGTTCCAGAAGACCGCCGCACCCCCCGAGAACCCGCCCTCCGGCGCTCCCTCGCCCTCCGCCACCCCCACCCTCACCAAGGGCCGGCCGACCACCCACGAGGGCACCCGCGTCCTCCCCGTCGTCAAGAAGGCCCAGGGCGCCGTCCAGACCCTGTACGTGGCCATCGACGGCAAGCACTACCCCCTCAAACTCACCGCGGAGGTCGACCACCAGACCGGCACCATCCTGCTGAGCAACTACGACAGCCCGGTCTCCGCCAAGACGCCCGCCCCCGGCGATACGGCCGACATCTCGGTACTGGAGGACCAGCTGCGGGGTGCCCAGCGGGCGTGACCACCGATACGGCACGTAACTGTTCGTACATACGTATCGTTGAACCGTGCGGCTGCCCGCGACGCACGGGCGGCGGGGAGGAGCGGCACGGTGGCCATCAGCCTTGACCGGACCGAGACGATCGAGACCGACGGGACCGCGATGGCAGAGCCCGCTGAGCGGCGCAATGAGCTGAGCCTGGACGAGCTGTTCGAGCAGCTGGGGCGGGTGCCCACCCCCGAGGGATACAAGGTCGAGATCGTCGAGGGGGCCGTGTACATGACGCCGCAGTGCGACGTCCATTGGCAGACCATCCGCCGGATCGTGCGGGCATTGGAGGACCACTTCGGGATGGACGTCCCGGTGACCTCGGACGTGCGGATCACCTTTCCCGGCGAGCGGAACCGCTTCGCCCCGGACGTCGCCAAGCTGTCCGACGGCGCCGAGAAGGACGAGTTCGGGCGCTGGCGCCACCAGGACGTCGAGTTCATCGCCGAAGTGATCTCCCAAGGCACCGCACCGAACGACTACGGCCCGAAGAAGACGGCCTATGCCCTCGCCGAGGTCCCGGTCTACATGATCGCCGATCCCTACACCGGCCGGTGCCGCGTCTTCACCGAACCGCAGGACGGCGACTACAAGGTCGACCTCGCCGTCGCATACGGCTTGCCCATCGACCTCACCCGCACGGTCGCCGGAATCACCCTCCCCACCGAAGAGTTCCCCAGGGACTGATCCGCGGGCAGGCCGTCACCCGCGCTGCCGAACCGGAGGGGCCGTGACCCGCGGCCCGGAAGACAATGCAGGCATGGCTGACACAGCGGCGAAAGCAGTGCTCGAAGGCGGCCCCGAGGAGCTCCCCGCGCGGATCGTGCCGATCGATCCTCCCGGGACCGAGCTGAAGATCCCGTTCCGTAATGGCTATGAACACTTCCGCGCCACCGGCCGGCAGCAGCACACCTCCGAGGGCGCACTGCCCGTCTACGAGTGGTGGGAGCGCACGGAGCTGCCCGGGTAGCGACGCTCCGCGCGCTGTGCCTACCGCTCAGGTGTGGGGAACGAAGGTCCGCAGCGCGAGCTGCTGGATCCACTCCTGTTCCGGCCAGTCGGTCTCGGGGCCCAGGACGAGTACGGCGAACTGGCGGCCGTCGGCGGCCGTGAAAGCACAGTCGACGACCTTGACGCGCGTACCGAGCCGCTTGCTGTCATAGGCGTAGACCAATTGGTTGGCGTCTATGCCCGGCCCCGGGAAACCCAGCGGCTCAAGGCTGATCTCCTCGTAGCCGGGGTTGCCGGCCAGGCCCTGAGACGCCTGCCGCAGCGCCTCGCGCGGGGTGATCTCGGGATCGCTGATCTCGAAGATCTGCACCAGTCCGCGGTCGTCCGGGGCCGTGTAGAACACCCCGGTCTTGCGTTCGCTGCGCGTCCAGGAGCCGGGCACCGCGAGGGTGAAGCCCTTCTTGTCGTGGGCGAGACGGTAGCCGTCGGGCAGGTCGGTGAGGGTGGGGGCGGGCGCGGGGCTGTCCGGAGCGCCGGTGGACGGACCGGTGGCCGGACGGGACGGGGCGGAGGACTCGCTACGGGCCGGCGGCCGGGCGGAGGCCGGATCGTCGTCGGGCCCCCAGAGCAGATAGCCCCCGCCGACGGCCGCCGCGATCACGGCCACCGCGACACCGGCCACCAGTCCCGTCCGGCGCCGGGCACCGGGGTCGTAGCCGATGTCTGCTTCGGGGGTGCGGTGCGGGTCGGCGGCGGGGCCCGGTAAGCCGCCGGTGCACGCGCTGGGGTGCGGATACGGGTACGTGCTGCGCGGCGGCGCGGCCGGAGGCTCAGCGGCCGGGGGCGCGTCGGCCCCGCCGTCGCCTGCCCCGCCGTCCCCCGGCCCGCCCACCGGTGGTGTGAAGGACGGCCGGGGCGGCATCGGGCCCGTGTAGCGCGCGGGTGGCGGGGTGCCGTCCTCCCAGCTCTGGGTCTCGTTGTTCCAGCGGGCCTGGCCCCCGTGATTCATGTCAGCCTCCCGCCAGGGCCGTAACCGCCTGCGTCACCGCGGCACCGGAGGCCAGCAGGCCCACCACCGCGCCGGCGTCGGCGAGCGCCGTACGGAGCCGGGACAGCCGGCCGGGCCCCGCCGCCCCCTGGTCCGCGATCTCCGCCTCGGTCTCGGCGAGTTCCCCGCTCAGCGCCGTGATCTGCGGACTCTCCACGGCCCGGGACAGATCGTCGCGCAAGGCACGGACGGCGCGCAGCAGTTCCTCCTGCGCCGGGTCCGCAGGGGCGGCCCCGCCCTCGTAATGGGTCACGGTGTTGTGGTCGCCAATGGCGAAGGCACCCCGGACGCTGCCGATGTGGATGCCCTTGCCGCGCTCGTCAGCCGTTGCCACGCTGGGTACTTCCCTTCTAATCGGAGCCGCGATGGGGGGTGTTGTGGGTGATCGTGTTGTGGTCGCCGACGCCGACGGCGCCCTGTGCGGACTCGATGTAGACGCCGCCCTCGGCGACATGCACCACCCGCTGCTCGAACTCGGCGGTCTGATAGCCCGCCTCGCGCAGCGCCGTGGTCACCCCGGCCACCACCCGCTGCTGAACGGTCCCCAGATAGCGGGCGACGTCCATGTCCTGGAAGAGCGACGATTCACCGAACGAACCCAGCTCGCGTACGGAGGCACCGGGGCCTTCGGGGAGCGCCGCGCCGTGTCCCTCGGTGCCCAGCTGCCAGCTCGCCAGCAGGCCGCGCAGCAGCGTGAGGAGGGCATCTACGGCGGAGCGCGGGGTGTGGGACAGCGCCCACACCGCCTTGCCGAAGTGGTCGTGGCGCCGGAACTGGTGGGCGAGCCGGTCGGCGTCCTGGAAGAGCTGCCGCAGCGGCAACAGCACATGCGGTGCCACCTCCAGCATCAGCATCCCGCCCTGCGTGTGCACCCGTACGAAGAGCGTGGTGACGATGCCCTCGTCCCAGCCGCCGATACGGATGCGCAGGAAGTGCCGGCGGGTCTCGCCGCCCTCCTCCACCGCCGCCGCGCGGTGCCCCTCGAACTCCGCCGGTGCGTACGGCGCCGCGGTGCGGGTCGGCAGCCCCTCGGCCGGCAGGAAGACGCACTCGTCCATCTCCAGCGCGCGCAGCCGGTCGCGCACCGCTGCCGCCCCCGGCGAACCGTGCGGTGACGGCACCCGCAGCGCCGCCACCAGCGGGATGATCCGGGCCAGGATGGCGCCGTTGTCCAGCGGTTCGGGCTCGCGGTCCGCACGGGGGTTCAGCTCCACCGCCAGCGACCAGGTCTTGTACGGGTATCCGGCGCCGCAGAACGGGTGGGCGGCCCGGTACATCACCAGCGGCCCGTGCTGCTCGACCCGCACCCGCTCCCGCAGCCGCCGGGAGCGCTGACTCTGGGACCGTTCGGCAGGGTCGGACATGACGTCGGGGAAGCGTTCCCTGGACAGTTCGCGCGCCAGCGCACGGGCGAACTGGCCGCGTTGCAGCGCGACCACGACGGCCAGCGCCAGCGGCAGCAGCAGCGCGATCCACACCGGCAGCAGGGTGTTGACCCCCATGCCGCCCCCGAGTGCGGAGACACCCGTTCCCACGCTGAGGGCGCCCTCCGACGACGGGCTGCCGTGCGAGCCGTAGCTGTCCGGGGCGCCGCTCGTCAGGGGGTTGAGGGCGTCCGGGACGGGGAAAAACACCCAGTCCACGCTCACGTTGGCCCCGCCGAACGCCACGACCAGCAGCGACAAGCAGTAGAGCGTCAGCGACAGCCGTCCGTACCAGCGCAGTACGAAGGCGCACAGCACAGCCAGCCAGCGCGGGATCGGTGCCCGGTGGACAGCGCGGCCGAGTGCCATCAGGACGATGGGGAACAGGTAGAGCACCACGAGGCCCGCGGACAACGGGATGGCCGCGATCCATAACAGCACGATCGCTGCCGCCCAGCTCAGTTCCAGCCGCCGGGCGCGCAACGCGTGGGCCAGGACCCGGGCGGCGTCGATACCCAGCGAGGGCGCGGCGAACCGCTCCTCGTGGACGTACAGCTCGTCGATGACGGCGTCGCGGAAGGTGTCGTCCAGGTAGGTACCGGCGCACAGCAGCCGGGTGGCCTCGCTGGCGCCCGGCGGGGTCGGGAGGAGCGGCGGGGGCCCGGCGCCCTCCGGTGTCCGGCCCGACCGCCGGGGGCCGTCGGGCTCTCCTTGCTGCTGAGGCACATCCGTACGAGCCATGGCCCTCCCCCGAAACACCAACTGGCCGCCCCGCTGGCCTGGTTGACGGGCGAGCTGCCGGTGGCCGGGCGCGGGGCAGTGCGGAAGCCGCAGCATAAGGGAGCGAAGCGCTCCGTGTCAGCGCGATGACGCAAGGTTGCCGCGCGGCCTGCGGGCCCCGTCGCAACCCTGCACGTTCACGGCGATCACCAGCACGACCAGGACCAGCTCATGGACGGGCACTCAGCGTCGAGACTCGCATCTGCGACAATGCGGATATGTCACATATTGCCTTGATGGATGTAGTTGACGAAGTCCTCGATGGGCCACGCCCGTTGCCGATAGTTTCAGCAGGGGATCCCGTTCTCCGGCGTAAGGCATCGGCGCTCGAAGGGCAGCTGGATGACGACCGGTTGCAGCGCCTGGTGCAGGCGATGCGTGTAACGATGCACGAGATCACGGGAGCAGTCGGGCTGGCGGCGCCGCAGGTGGGAATCCCGCTCCGGCTAGCCGTCCTGGAAACCCCTCCCGAACTGGCCACAAGGCTGGCCGAGCGAGGAGAGCAGCCGGTTCCCTTCACCGTACTGATCAATGCCTCGTACAAACCGGTCGGTACTCGCCGCACAGCCTTCTTCGAGGGTTGCCTGAGTGTTCCCGGCTGGCAGGCCGTGGTGGCTCGCACTGACCGGATCGCGCTCACCTGCGAGGACGAAGCCGGCCGGAGAATTGAAGCCGAGCACGAAGGGGTGGCCGCCCGCATCATGCAACACGAGATTGACCATCTGGACGGAACTCTGTACCTCGACCGCGCGGAGATCCGGTCCCTGTCGAGCATGGAGGAGATAATCCAGCGCTGGATGCCAGCGGGCCTGGAAGCGGCTGCTCGCGAACTCGGCTTCAGCCTGCCGAAGGCCGATGGCGCCGGTCAGTGAGGAGACCAACCCGCCCCAGCCGCCCTCGGCCAGGCCCAGCGCCCGGCCGAGGGCGGCTGCGCGTACTGCCTGCGCGGGTCAGACGGACGCGGGGAACTCCCCGTCCTTGAGGGCAGCGACGAAGGACGACCAGCCGCCCGTCGGGAAGACCAGCACGGGGCCGTCAGGGTCCTTACTGTCACGGACGGGGACGGCGTCGGGGATACCGGGGGCTATTTCGATGCAGTTGCCGCCGTCGTCGTGGCTGTAGCTGCTCTTCATCCAGGTGAGCGCCACTTCGATGCAGTCGCCGCCATCGTCGTGGCTGTAGCTGCTCTTGATCCATATCGCTGTGCTCAGCTGGTGCTTGTCCATGGTCCCCGTACCCTTCCATGAAGTCGCCGATCAGCGCGGCGGATTCGGGGGCTGACAGAGCATCCGCCCTGAGCACATCATAGGTCTGGCTGTGGCGGGCGAAGACGGCCGGATCGTCGTGGAAATGACCACGCTCCAGGGACTCCGAGTAGAGCCAGCATTCCCCGTCGGGCAGCGTGATCAGGGCCATGGAGGCTTTGGGTCGCCGAACCTCGGCACGGTCGGCCGGGGCAACCTGAACGCGGATGTTGGCGTACTGCCCGACCCTCAGCAAGTGAGCGCACTGGTCGCGCATGACTGCCGGACTCCCCACCACATTGCGCAGGCAGCTCTCATCCAGAACGGCCACGTACAACGGGCCGTTGACAGTCAGGAAGCGCTGCTGTCGGCTCAGTCGCGCCCGGACTCGTTCCTCCACCTTCTCGGCGTTCGTGATGCGACGGCTGAACAGCGCGTGCGCGTAGTCAGGTGTCTGCAACAGCCCCGGGATGACCTGCTCTTGATATGCACGCAGGGCCACCGCCTCCGCATCCATCTCCGCCCGCCGCTCGAACCAGTCCGGATGCTGCACCTCCGGATACCAGTCGATCCGCCCCCATAACCGCAGCAGCACTCCCCCCGTCCCCAGCAGTTCATCGCACTGCTTGGCGAAGGTGTCCTGCGGTACGCGCGTGCCCGCCTCCACGCGGGCCACCTGCGACCGGTCGCACGGGATCTTGTTCGACAAGTCCGCCTGCGTGAACCCCGCCGCCTCCCGGAAGTGCCTCAACACCTCCCCGAAGACGGCGGCATTGGTGGCTGCCGTCCCACTCGTGGCGTTGCGTCGTCGTCGGCTCACCGCATCCCCCTTGGTGCCAGATGGTGAGTGTCACGCGTCTGACGTTGCGGCCCGCACTACGGGGCGCAACGCTGAACACACCCAACGTAATGGGTCATCCGGCCGACCGCGCCGCCTTCTCGCCAACCAACTTCTGGGAGTCAATGAGCATGAGTTACGACCGGGATGCCGTCCCCGCGCACATGCCGGGGCTGCGCCTGCTGCCGTGGGAGAGCGAGGGCGGGAAGCCGTGCTTCTTGTCGGCGGACGGGGCCGGGGGCGTGCTGTCCCGGCTGGCCGATGAGATCGAGGCGGAGCAGCTGTGTGACGGTGCCGATGTCCTCAAGGGCGCGGTGGCCGTACTGGACGACGGCAAGGCGGGGGAGCATGCGGTGCGGCTGGCGCTGCGGGCGACCACGCAGGCCTTCGGCAACGTACTGCGCGTCGCCGACAGCCGGGGCGCACGCCTGCCCGTGGCGGCGGACGGTGATCACGAGGCCGACGACAGGGAGCTGCGGGCCGAGCCCCAGATGACCGAGCGCACATGACCGAGCCCGCACGGCCGTTGCGGACCGTGCGGGCTCGGGAGGTGCTGCGGTGCCGCCCGTGTGGAGCGGCCGCGGCGGTGGGTCAGCCGAGGAGGCCGAGACCGCGGACGGCCTCGCGCTCCTCCGCCAGCTCCGCCACGGACGCGTCGATGCGCTCGCGGGAGAAGTCGTTGACCTCCAGGCCCTGGACGATCTCGTACGTGCCGTCCTTGGTGGTGACGGGGAAGGAGGAGATCAGGCCCTCCGGGACGCCGTAGGAGCCGTCCGAGGGGATACCCATCGAGGTCCAGTCGCCGGCGGCGGTGCCGTTGACCCAGGTGTGGACGTGGTCGATGGCGGCGTTGGCGGCGGAGGCGGCGGAGGACGCGCCACGGGCCTCGATGATCGCCGCACCGCGCTTGGCGACGGTCGGGATGAAGTCCTCGGCCAGCCACTTCTGGTCGCCCACGACCTCGGCAGCGTTCTTGCCCGCGACCTCGGCGTGGAAGATGTCGGGGTACTGGGTGGCGGAGTGGTTGCCCCAGATCGTCAGCTTGCGGATCTCGGAGACCGGGGTGCCGGTCTTCTTCGAGAGCTGCGACAGCGCGCGGTTGTGGTCCAGGCGGGTCATCGCAGTGAAGCGCTCACGCGGTACGTCCGGCGCGGCGGCCTGGGCGATCAGGGCGTTGGTGTTGGCGGGGTTGCCGACGACCAGGACCTTGATGTCGTCCGCGGCGTGGTCGTTGATGGCCTTGCCCTGCGGCTTGAAGATGCCGCCGTTGGCCTCCAGGAGGTCGCCGCGCTCCATGCCCTTCGTACGGGGGCGGGCGCCGACGAGCAGCGCGACGTTCGCGCCGTCGAAGGCCACGTTCGGGTCGTCGGAGATGTCGATGCCCTGCAGCAGCGGGAAGGCACAGTCGTCGAGCTCCATGGCGGTGCCCTCGGCGGCCTTCAGACCCTGGGGGATCTCCAGAAGGCGCAGCTTGACCGGCACGTCGGCGCCGAGCAGATGACCGGAAGCGATGCGGAAGAGCAGTGCGTAACCGATCTGGCCGGCTGCGCCGGTGACGGTGACATTGACGGGAGTGCGGGTCATGGCGATCTCCTGCGCGGTGTTTTCCGGGGGCAAGCCCCTGGACCACCATGGGTGGCGGTGGGTGTCCCTGCCCAGCTATCGAGGTCTCTTGGTATCGAGAGACCCGGCCGTCAGGCTATCGGACCCCTGCCCGGGACAGGCGACGGGCCGGGGTGGAACACCTCACCGGGTGCCTCCGGACGTCCGGAACACGGCGGTGCGGGGGTCCGGCGTGCGCTCCGCGCGGGCCGCTGCGGCCAAGGGGCGGCGGCCGCCCGCTCAAGGAGGGGGGAGTGCGGGCGGCCGCCCAGTTGTGCCACACCCGTGGGGGGGTATTCGTCGCATGCCCGGGATCCCGGCGGGCATGCCCCCTGTCTTTCGGACATCCTCCGCGGGCGGCGTTCCCGGGCCTGCGGGTGGGCGGGGCGGCCCCCGCTCCGGGCGGTTTCCCCGCCCGGGCCAGGGACGCCGCGGCCCCGGCCACGATCCGCCGGACAGGCCCCTAGCGGACCGGCGCGCCGGAAGACGGGGCGGGTGCTCCGGCGGGCGTGGCCGGAACCGGACGGGAGCAGCCCTTCACGCCCGCCACGGTCGTCCCGCAGGCCGCGACCTTCGCCGGGTCCCCGGTCACCTCGACCATCGGGGTGTAGGCGGCACCGTCCCGCTCGGCGCGCGCCGTGGCGCTGTGGCCGCCGGCGCTGAGGGTGGCCTGGTCGCCCGGGGCCGCACGGCTGATCCGGGCCCAGGCCGTGTGGCAGACCTTGCTGTAGCGGACCTCTATCACCGCGCGGCCCGCGCGTCCGCGGGACGGGGTGATGGCATGCGCGCCGCCGCAGCCCATCGCCTCCGGGTCCTTGCCCACGCAGCCGGCGCCGGTGCAGCGCACCCCGGCCGGCAGGACCTGCTTCGCGCTCGGCGCGGCCGCGGGCCGGGACGCCGCCTTCTCGGCCGTGCCGCCGCCCGGGTTCAGCAGCAGTACGGCGGCACCGGCCACCAGTGCCGCGCCGGCCGCACCGACGGCGAACATGACCGTCCGGCCACGGCGGCCGCGGCGGGCCGGGGCCTGGGCCGGGGGCTGCGCCGCGGCCGGGGACCGGTCCGCTGCCGCCGCCCATTCGGGAAAGTCCGCGGCCGACGGGAGGTCCGTGCGCCGCTGTTGGGGCACCGACGGCAGCTGTGCCGTCCGGGGCGCCTCCGCGGCCTGTGCGGCCTGGTTGGCCGGTGCGGATTTCGCCCTCTTCGCCCGGGGTTCGGCCGCCTGCTGCTCGGTGCCCAACTCCCCCAGCGCGGCGCGCGCCTGGGCCACGCTGATCGCTTCCATGGTGACGTCCTGCCGCATCTCTTCGCGGCTCCAGACCCGTTCGGCCAGCTCCCACAGGGTGGTGAGGTGGGCGGGGTGGGCGCCGGTCGCCTCGGCGAGCGCGACCACGGCGCGCTGCGGTGGCAGCAGCCGCCCGTTGAGATAGCGCTCCCAGGACGTTTTGCTGTAGCCCGTGGCGTCCGCGACGGCGGCCACGCCCAGTCCGCTGCGGTCCACGAGCCTGCGCAGCTGACCGGCGAACTCCCGCACCTGCGGATCCAGTTCCTCCGGAAGCGCCTTCCAGCGAGGCATTGCCTCCCCCTTATCCCCACTCACGTGCCCGAGCGCGGCTCCCCCGGACCGCCCTCCTTGCTCCCCGTAGGGACGCCCCCGGCCGGGAGGCGATCCCCTTTCACAGGCGCACGGGAGCATTCGGGCATAGGTCACCCCTCCGTGCGCCCCGTGACCCCTGCAGTGTGGCATTTCCGTCGGAGTCCAGACGACTTCCGTACGTATCCTGACAACATCCGGCCAGGATGTAGCCACTATCGGCCCCGCTCAGGCACTATGCCGAGAAGCACATCTTGGGCCCGCCGCCCGCCGGATAGAGGCACAGACGGACCCCCTCGGGCCCGCGGGCCGCCACCATCGGCGTGACGAGAGAGGCCTCGGCGTCGAACCGGTCCAGCACCCGCACCGACCGCGGTGTCACCCCCGGCACCACGACCTCGACCCGGTCCCCGATCCGGCCGTTACGGACCCGCCCCCAGACCGCGCCGCACAGCGTGCCGTAACGGAGCTGCACATGCTCTCCCCCGGCCGCGGTGCGCTCCACGGGCGTCCGCACCAGGTCCGGGAGTTCGCAGCGCATCGACTCCGGGTCCTTGCCGTCGCATGCCGCCGCCCGGCAGCCGGTCACTTCGGAAGCCTCAGGCGCGGCACCCACCACCGGGCCACCGCCCCCACCGGCCCCCGCCCGGACGGCCAGCGCCATGACGACCGCCACGAAGACCGCCACCCCGCCGGCAGCGGCACCGGCCGCCACGCCCGCCAACCGCCGGGCCCGCTGCGCCCGCTGTGC
The DNA here is from genome assembly GCF_040650675.1 of Streptomyces sp. NPDC048637. Lineage (NCBI taxonomy): Bacteria > Bacillati > Actinomycetota > Actinomycetes > Kitasatosporales > Streptomycetaceae > Streptomyces > Streptomyces sp. NPDC048637. The sequence continues at coordinate 20,102 of NZ_JBEZHQ010000010.1, read as the reverse complement.
CCACTGTGCCCGCTGTGCCCGCTGTGCCCGCTGTGCCCGCTGTGCCGACCGTGGCGCCAACTGCCCCCGACGGGCCGCGGCCTGACCGCCCACCGGGGGCACGGTCACCTCAACCACGGGCGCACCCGGCGCGCTTGTCTCCCCCGGCCCGCCGGCCGCCGCGCTTCCCCCGCCCCGGGCCTGCGCCGCTCGCCCGCCCCGGGCCTGCGCCGTGCCCCCACCCCGGACCTGCGCCGTGCCCGACCGGCCCCGTCCGCTCCAGGCCGCGTCCGCCAGCTCCCACAGCGCCACCAGCCGGCCGGCCGGTTCCCCCGCCAGTCGGCACAGCGCCTCGACCGCGTCCCGCGGCGGCAGCTTCTTCCCGTTGAGATAGCGCTCCCAGGACGACTTGCTGTACGCGGTCCGGGCGGCGAGCGCGGCCAGGCTCAGCCCCGTGCGCGCCCGCAACTCCCGCAGCCCCGCGGCCAGCCGGGAACTCTCGACCCCGTCCCGCAGCTCACTGCCGGGCCCGCTCACCGGCGCAGCGCCTTCCAGGTGGCGGGGCCCACGATCCCGTCCGTGGGCAGCCCCGCTCCGGCCTGCAGACGCTGGACGGCGCGGCGGGTCCGGCCGCCGACGATGCCGTCCACCACGCCCGGGTCGTACCCCTGGTGGTGCAGCAGGCACTGTGCCTCGACGACGTCCCAGCCCTCCGCGCCGCTGGTCAGAACCGCCGTGTCCGTACTGCTGTGCCCGGCGTACAGGGCGCCGCCCCGGCGCTGGACACGGCAGCCGAAGGCCTCCCCCGGCCGGTGTGTGAACCCCGGTGCGGCACCAAGGGCACGACCGGCCAACGCGGCGCCCGCACCGCGCCAGACAGCCGTGTGCTCCTGCCAGGGACGGAGAACCAGCAGCGCCACCCCGGCCACCATGAGCACGGCCAGCGCGCCCAGGACGAGCGGCCCGAGCGGCACCTGGCGGCCGGTCCCGGGAACGCCGTCCACAGCGGGTACCGGCGTCTCCTCGTCACCCGCCGCCCGCGGTGGCGGCCCGCTCCGGCCCGGCGGGACGGGCGGAACGGGCGGGACCGGCGGGACCGGCGGTATCGACGAAATCGGTGGTATCGACGAAATCGGCGGAATCGGCGGCCGGGGTTCCAGCGATTCCGGTGATTCCGGCGATTCCGGCCGCCCGGCGCTCCAGGCCTGCGCGGCCACCTCGTGCAGCGCCAGCAGCCGGGTCACATCGGCCCCGCAGGCCCGCGCCAGCGCCTCCACGGCACCGGCCGGCGGCAGCTTCTTCCCGTTGAGATAGCGCTCCCAGGACGACTTGCTGTACGCGGTCCGGGCGGCGAGCGCGGCCAGGCTCAGCCCGCTGTGGTCCTTCAACCTCCGCAGCTGTACGACCAGTTGCCGCACCCGGTGGTCCAGCGATGCGGGCAGCCCGCTCCAACGCGACATGTCCCACCCCATACGCGTGCGTTCCCCCGAGGCCATGGCCCCCTGTGTCGCCGATGATGGCGCGGATGCCCCCTCCGTTTCTGCCCTTTGCCGTTCCGCACGCTGTCCGGGACAGTGTCCGGGCCCCTCCCCGTCCCACCGAAGCCTCCCGGACGGCGGCGTCCCCGCAGGTCAGCGGCTGGGACATCCCACAGCGTCCCTTCCGGGGCGGTCGCCGTGGCCGGACACCGGCGGGTGGGCGCAGAGTCGGTGGCGCAACAGCGGGCGGCGGTCGATCTCACGCCGCCTCCGCCGTATACGGGGAGGAACCCACACCATGAACGTCCGCAAGCGCATCGCCCTCACCGCGGCCGCCGTGGCCGTCTCCGGAGGCCTGGCACTGGCCCCGGCCGCCGGCGCGTCCGCCGCCCCGGCACCGGCCAAGCACGGCTCGGTCACCGTCCAGCGGGCGCCGGCCAACTGCCCGCGCGGCTACCTGTGTGTCTACCCGCGGTCGAACTACAAGGGCACACCGAAGAAGGTCAAGTCGAACAACCGGAACCTCAAGCACTACGGCGGCGCCTTCAACTGGCCCATGTCCGCCTACAACAACGGCACCCAGTGCAGCGTGACCGTCTACGAGAAGGCCAACTACCGGGGCCGGCACGCCAAGCTGAACCGTGGCACCGGCTGGAAGTTCATCGGCACCAACATCATGACCATCTACTCCAACAAGTGGTGCGTGCGCTGACCCGGCCGGCCGGGTAGTGCAGTTCGTCACAGCACGGCGGCGGCCCGCCTTCTCCCGAGGGGAGGGGCGGGCCGCCGTCATCGCCGTAGCGGCCGTGCACCCGGCCGCTACGGGGGAAACACCTAGGGGGAGACCACCTAGCGCACCGTGAAGTGGACGATGTCGTCCAGGAACGGGATATGGATCCACGGCTTGGGCTGCACCATCAGCGACAGCATCACGATCACGAAGCCGAGCAGACCGTATGTCGCCATGTCGGTGAAGCGGGAGCGGACAGCCAGCATCCCCACCGACGGCAGCACCCGCCGCAGCACCGCCCCGGCCAGCAGGGAGAGCCCGATCACAATCGCCCCGATACGGAACGCGTCGAGCGCCACGAGCAGCAGTCCGACCGCGACCCCGCCCATGACGCTGAGCAGCGGCCACTGCCGGGCGGGCGCGGGATGGCCGCCCGAGGCCGCGCGGCCGCCGCCTTCCGGCCGGGCCGTGTCGCGGGTGAGCGTCGGGAAGCGGCGCGAGGAGCGCTGCGGCTCGGAGGCTCCATCCGAATGCGCTTCGGCACCCATGTCGGGCAGTCCCTTCCGGTGTCCGGATACGTCTGTCGAAGACAAGGGTCTCAGGTTCCGCCGCGGTCAGCCGGCCGCGCGCTCGGCGGCCTCGACGACGTTGACCAGCAGCTGGGCGCGGGTCATCGGGCCGACACCGCCCGGGTTAGGGGCGACCCAGCCGGCCACCTCGGCGACGCCCGGGTGCACATCGCCGACGATCTTGCCGGCCTCGTCGCGGCTGACACCGACGTCCAGGACGGCCGCGCCCGGCTTGACGTCCTCGGGCTTGATGATGTGCGGCACACCGGCCGCGGCGACGATGATGTCGGCCTGCTTGAGGTGCGCGGACAGATCACGGGTGCCGGTGTGGCACTGGGTCACCGTGGCGTTCTCGGACTTGCGGGTCAGCACCAGCGGCATCGGGCGGCCGATGGTGATACCGCGGCCGACGACCACCACATGCGCGCCCTTGATCTCGACCTCGTGCCGCCGCAGCAGCTGGACGATGCCGTACGGGGTGCACGGCAGCGGGCCCTCGATGCCGAGGACCAGCCGGCCCAGGCTCATCGGGTGCAGCCCGTCGGCGTCCTTGGCCGGATCCATCAGCTCCAGGACACGGTTGGCGTCGATGCCCTTGGGGAGCGGAAGTTGCACGATGTAGCCGGTGCAGGTGGGGTCCTCGTTCAGCTCCCGTACGACCGCCTCGATCTCTTCCTGGGTGGCGGTCGCCGGCAGTTCGCGCTGGATCGAGGCGATGCCGACCTGGGCGCAGTCGCGGTGCTTGCCGTTGACGTACCAGCGGCTGCCCGGGTCGTCGCCGACCAGGAGGGTGCCGAGGCCGGGCTGCACGCCCTTGGCCTTCAGCGCCGCCACGCGGGTGGCGAGCTCGGACTTGATAGCGGCTGCGGTGGCCTTGCCATCCAGAATCTGGGCAGTCATGCCCCCCATCCTCCCGGATGAGGGCGGTCACGTTCCAATCAGGGCAGGCGGGGCGCCCGTGGCCGGAATTGATCATTGCACTTGCACAACAGTGAGCAACCTTGACTGGACAGAGTGAATGCGCAACTAGAACTATTGACGCGCAGTGCCGCAGGCTTCGTCGGGGGGTGGCCAGTGAAACCTGTTTTTCCTCCCAGTCATGCCGCGTCGTCCCCGACTGACACAACGGAGGAAAACAGCAGTGAGCTTTGGTGACCCGAACAACCCTTACGGCCAGCAGCCGCAGGCGCCGCAGGGTCCGTACGGCCAGCAGCCGCAGGCGCCGCAGGGCCCGTACGGCCAGCAGCCCCCGGTCCCGCCGCAGGGGCAGCCCGGCTACGGTTACCCCCAGCAGGCCCCGCAGCAGCAGCAGCCGTACGGCTACCCCCAGCAGCAGGCCGCCCCGCAGCAGCAGGCTTACGGCTACCCGCAGCAGGCGGCGACCCCTTACGGCCAGCCCATGCCGGGCATGGGCATGCCCGCCGGGTACGCGAGCTGGGGTGCCCGCCTCGGCGCCTTCCTGCTCGACGGCCTGATCATCGCCGGTGTGCCGATCATCCTGTACATCGTCTCCGCCGTCATGACGGCCAGCTCGATCACCTCGGCCCGCCCGGACTACTCCGGCTGCCAGACGGGCGACTACACCTGCATGCAGAACGCGGCCAACGATGCGGTGTCGAGCAGCACCCCGACCGGCGCCATCATCATGACGGTGATCGCGTGGCTGATGATCGTGGGCGGCAGCTTCTTCCTGATGGCCAAGGAAGGCAGCACCGGCCAGACCCCGGGCAAGAAGGCGCTGGGCATCAGGGTGCTCAAGGAGACCACCGGCCAGCCCCTCGGCTTCGGCATGACGTTCGTGCGTTACCTCTGCCGCTACCTGAACGGCCTGCTGTGCGGCATCGGCTGGCTGTGGCCGCTGTGGGACGACAAGAGCCAGACGTTCGCGGACAAGCTGGTCGGCTCCTTGGTCGTCAAGGCCCAGTAATCCCGTCACGGGCCGGCCGCCGGCCCGCTGAGCACCACTCCCCGAAGGCCCCCTCGCAACAGCGCGATCGGGGGCCTTCGCGGCTTTACGGTCAACGGGTCCCCGCCCCGCGGAGCATGACGGAAGCCCGGTGGCTTACCGTCCAGTACATCGCTGATATCCGCTCAAGACGCTTGAAGGACGCCGCTCGTGAGCTACCCCAACCAGAACCCTTACGGTCCACCGCCGGGTCAGCAGCCCCAGTACGGCTACCCCCAGCAGCCGCAACCGCCGTCACCGTACGGCCCGTACCCGGGTGGCGGCGGAATGCCCGGTATGCAGATGCCGTACCCGATGACGATGCCCGGCGGGGTCAAGGCCGCCCGGGTGATGCTTTTCGTGCTCTCCGGTCTGAACCTCATCGGCCTGGTCCTCGCGGTGATGGGGCTGGGCGGCGTCAGCAAGGCCTCGCACAACGCCTCGCCGTACGCCGCCTCGGACGACATCACGGCGATGAACATCGGCAAGGGCCTGCTGATCGCGGTGATCGTGATCATCGTGATCTTCACCGCGACCGCGATCACGCTGGCCCTGCAGTTCGCCAACGGCGGCCGCGGGGTCCGCACCGGCACCATCGTCTTCGGTGTCGCCAACATCATGCTGAGCCTGTTCACGTTCCCGGTCGGCCTGGTGCACACGGTCCTCGGCATCCTGGTGATGGTCTTCGTCTCCAAGGACGAGGGCAACGCCTGGTTCAGCCGCCCGCGTTACTGACCGCGCACATGCACAGCCCGCCGCAGGGCCCTCACCGCCACGAGCTGTGAGGGCCCTTGCCGTTCGGGTCCTGTTACGGCACCTGCGTGGCACAGAACGGCCCTGGCGGGTGGCCCGCCGGACCCAGGACCCGACGCCCGCCCGGCCGGGCCACCAGCGCCTCGCGCCCGCCCGCTCAATCCGGCCGGACCGCTGTGGCGATCACGTTGTCCCGGTAGGTGTTGCCGTAGCCGGGCACGTAGTCGACGGGCCCGCCGCAGGTGACCAGGACGAGCCGGCGCGGGCCGGACTTCCCGGCGAACACGGACGCGGGCAGCTTCGACTTCTTGACCACCTGGAGGCTCGCGATCCGCCATGTGGTGACCTCCCCACGGGCATCGCTGACGTACACGGCGTCACCGGGGCCGGCCCGGTAGAGGTCATAGAGGGCGCCGTTGCCCTGGCCCGGGTAGTGGACATGCCCGGCGAGCAGTGTCGTCCCGGCCTGGTCGGTGAGCCCCGCGCCCTGGTCCCACATGCCGACCTGATGAACATTGTGCGGAAGCACCAACGCCCCGTCCCTGATGCCCGAGGTGGTCACGACGGGACCGCTCAGACACAGCGCCGGGATCACGATGCGTGCTGCCGGCACGGTGGTGTCGCAGGCCCGGTCGTCCGCTGCACGCGGTGCCGCCTGTCCTGCCCGCACGGGCGCAAGCGGTCCGCCCGGAACGTCGGACGGGTCGAGCGAGAACGGAGCGGCAGGCAGGGGTGCCGCAGCGGGGCGGGCGGTCCTGGTCGCGTCGTGCGTGCGCGTGAGGAGCAGGACACCCATCGCGATGAGCGCCAGCCCGGCCAGGACGGCGGACGCGATCTTCCATGGCGGCACCCGGCGTCGACCGGAGCGGGGGCCGCGCGGGGGCCGCGCGGCCTGAGGCATGAGGGCAGGGGGGCGGCGAAGGCGGGTCAGGCGCCCGTTGCCGCGTCGGTCCGGCGGGGGGCTCATCAGCGCTCGGTCCCGTCGGATGCCGCAGCAGCTGGACGACCGTGGCCCGGGGCCGGAGCCGGCTCCAGTGCTGCGGTGGGTCCGGTCGGGCGGGTGAGGACGCGCTCGCCGAGCAGCGAACTCCCTTGCAGTTCCGGGGGGCCTTCGGACTCGCGAGAGGTCTTGGTCCAGCCATTGCGGCGCAGGATGATCCGGGCCAGTGCCCGCCACGCCGCGAGGTGGGCGACATAGGACCACGGGATCATCAGGTGGGCCATGACCAGGCCCTTCCACAGGGGCACCGTGCGCCCGCGCCACCAGTAGACGAAGCCCCAGAAGACATGCGGGGTGAACGAGACCACGTACCAGGCGACGCCGACCAGGATCCGGCCCAGCGTCGAGTTGGTGCCGTACTCAGGCAGGCCGTTGCCAGTGATCAACTCGAACAGGAGGTATTGCTGGAGCACCGACCAGGGCAGCGAGATGGCCCACGGGACGGCGAGGTATGCCGCAAGTTCCATGAACCGTCCCGTGGGCAGATAGCGCGAGCGCGCCAGCTCCGGCAGACGGCAGATGGACAGCATGTGGCCCTGGTACCAGCGGGTGCGCTGGCGGACGAGACGGCCGAGCCGGCCGACCCCTTGCTGCGTCACATAGGCCCACGGTGTCGCGGTCATCTTCCAACCGAGCACCGCCAGTGAGATGCCCAGATCAAGATCTTCGGTCAGGGACTCCGACCATGGATCCACACCGACCTCGTCCAGCGCGGACAGGCGGGTGAACTGGCCGTTGCCGCCCATGCTCACCGAGCCCACGGCCGCTCGGCCGAGCTGCCCCAGGCCGGACATGGCCCAGAACTCCATGTCCTGGAACGACAGCGCCAGTGAGTCACGGTTGCGGATGCGGACCACGAGCTGCAGACCGCCGACCGACGGGTCCGCGGCGAACTCCTTGGCCACGGCCGACGTCGCGTTCGCCGTCATACGGCCGTCGGCGTCCATGACGCCGACGATCACCTTCGACGTGTCGATGCCTCGCCGGGCGACATCGGCACGGACGAGGTCCATGCCGTTGTTGAGCGCCTTGCCCTTGCCCAAGCGGGCATGCGGAAGAGTGCGGCTGAGCAGCTTGACGCGACCGGTGTGCTCGAAGGTGCCGACGATCGCGGCCGTCCGGTCATCGGAGCCGTCGTCGATCATCACCACGGTCGCACCGGGCTGTTCGCCCAGGAGCGCAGTGATGGTCCCGCCGATCACCTCCTCCTCGTTGAGGCCCGGGATGAGGAAGTAGAAGGCGAATCCGTGCAGCTCGGCGTCCGGGTCCGGCTCGGCGTCGAGCAGCGCCTCCTGCTGGGACACCGGCACGCCGTCCTTACGGGTCTGCCGGATGCCCAGCACGGTGACCACGGTGATGTAGAGCAGCCCGAACGTGATGACCCCGGTCGAGATCACCGCAATGGACATCTGGACAACCTGTCCCATGGTGCTATTTCTCCTCACTGCCGAAGCTGCGTCGGGCGGCGGGGCTGCGCAGACCGGTCACCTTGAACTGCACGCCGAGCGCCACCACCGTGGCGATCAGGCTGATGAGCGATCCGACGAGGTTGTGGGAAAGCCAGAAGCTCCTCGCGCCCCACCAGTGCCACGCCAGCCCGATACCGGCCAGCCGCGCCGTCCCCGTCATCAGCAGCACCACCAGGCCGGCGGCCAGGCCGAGCAACGCCATCGCAGGGCGGATGCGCGGCTGGAGCACGGCCCACGCGGCGATGAGCACCAGCGGAACCAGGAGGATGGTGGTGGTACACGCCGCCGTGACGGCGATCCACAGCCCGTGCCCGTCCGAGTCCGACCCGGCGGAGTGGGGGACGTGGAAGGCGTCGCCGAGAACGATCGTGGAGGTGAACAGCCCCGCGGCCTTGCCTGCTGCGAGGGCCTCGAAGCTCCGGTAGGTGTGTGCCCAGACCGTCAGTACGGCCGGTGAAGCTGCCAGCAGGCAAAGTGCCACAGCCCACCGGGCGGTGCGGGCCGGCCAGGAGCCGGAGTCCGCGAGGTGCGCGCCAGCGGGGTGTTGTTGAGCAAGGGTGTCCATATCCGTTGTCCTGCTCGTCATGTCCTAGAGGAAGGTTCGGGTCAGCTGGCGGCGTGCGCGCAGGGAGAGGAACACCGCGATGGCGCCGAGCAGGAGCAGGGCCATACCGGTCACCTGGTTCCACGCTCCTGCCGCCGTGACCATGGCAGCCGCCGGAACACCGGCGTTGAGGGCAAGGTTCGGCAGAGATGCGTTGTACATCGCTCAGTCCTTCCTTTGTTCGATGAGCTGCTTGGTGGCCAGCGCGATCTGCGACGCGGCGGTGCCGTTGCCGTACGGGCAGGGCGTCTTGGCCAGGCGGGCGAGATGTTCGCCGAGTCCGAACAGGACGTACGCCACCGCAGAGCCGATCCGCTGAGGCGAGACCAGACGGGCGAACCCGGCCGCCATCGACTCGGCACGTTCGGTGGAGCGCCGGACAACGACCAACGGGCGCTTCAGGACACTGACTTCCTCGGCCACACCGCCGGAGTCCGAGACGAGGACCCCGGCGTGTGCGGCCAGCGACAGGAACTCGCGTGAGCCGACCGGCTCCACGACCCGCATCCTGTCCAGCAGCTCCTCGCACTTGGCCCGCTTCACCGCCAGCCTGGTGCGCGGGTGCATCGGGAACAGCACCGGCACCGAGTCCGCCAAGCCGGCCAGGGCCTCGATGATGAGGCGCAGTGTTGCGGGGTCATCGGTGTTCTCCGGGCGGTGGATGGTCGCCAGGATGTAGCGGTCCGGACGCAGGCCGTACGTATCCAGGACGGCCCACCGGTCTTCCTCGCCGGGCAGTTGCGACTCGACCGCCTCGACGATGGTGTTGCCGGTCAGCATGGTGCGGTTGTCGGGTATGCCCTCGGCTGCCAGGTTGACCAGGTTCTGCGGTGTCGCGGCACAGCACAGGTCGGCCAGGTGGTCGGCGATCACCCGGTTGTGCTCCTCCGGCATGGCCCGGTCGTGGGAACGCAGCCCTGCCTCGACGTGCACCAGCGCGATGCCCTCGGCGTTGGCCGCCAGCGCGGCAGCGGCGGTCGTGTTCGTATCGCCCTGCACCAGCACGGCCGACGGTGTGCGGCCGGCGAACACCCGGCCCAGCTCCTCGGTCAGGTAGCCCAGGCATCCGGCCCGGGTCCTGCTGCCCGCGTCGAGCCTCACCTCCGGCGCGGACAGGCCCAGCTCCCGCCAGAACTGTCCGGACATGGACTCGTCGTAGTGCTGGCCGGTGTCGATGACCAGCGCGCTGCCCGCACCGAACAGAGCGTTGATCTCACCGATGACCGGGGCCATTTTGATGATCTCGGGGCGAGTACCGACCACGACGGCGATACGGTGCCCGACAGAGGGACGGCGCCCCACCCCCGGCCCTGACCGGGCCGGGGGTGGAACCGTCTGGGTACGGGTCACACCCGGACCCGCGAGGCGCGCCGCCGCGCCGCGACACCGACGGACACCAGGCCCGCCGCGCCGATCGCCGCACTGGCGACGAGGGGATCCACCACCGGTCCACCCAGGACCGGGTCGATGTTGGTCTTCGCGGATGCCGAGTTGTTCGACGCCACCGGGTCGGGCTTGGCCCCGGTGACACTCGCGGAGCTGGTCAGCGTGGTCCCGGCCGCGTTCGGAGCCGTGCCCACCACCTGAATCTTCCTGGTCTCGCCGACCGCGAGGTTGGTTCCCTTGCAGGTCAGGTCGGAACCGGTGAGGGTGCAGCCCGCTGTGCTCGTGCCGGCCGCAGTGACACCGGCGGGCAGCTTGTCCGTCACCGTGTAATCCCCGGCCGACGGGCCGTTGTTGGTGACGCCGAGGTCCCAGGTGACCTTCCCGTTCGGCTGCACGGCAGCCGGGGCGGACTGGGTGACCGCCAGGTCGGTGCAGGTCGTGCTGCTCACCGTCATGTTGCCGAAGCTGAGATCGTCAGCCTGGCCGGATCCATTGCCCGCCCTTCCGAAAACAACGAGATTCCCGCTCGTCGGAACGCCACTGGGAAGGGTGAGGACCATTCGATGCGTGGTCCCCGGGCTGAGATCCGACCCGGCAGCCGGGCTGATTGTCGCGCCGCGGAGCACCTCCCAGCGCGCCGTCTGGTTGGCATCCCCTGCCCGGGGCGTTACCAGCCGCGCGTACTGGGTGCCGCCGTAGTGGATGTCGAGGTCAGCCCGTCGCGAATGCTGGTCGCCGGCCTGGTCCCAGCGGACATCGAACTCAATCTGTGCGCCCGACGACGGCACGTCGTTGAGGGTGGCGTCCAACCGGTTGAACCCAGTGTCCCCGGTGGCCGCCCAGTTCTTACCACCATCGGAAGTCTTCCAATCGCCAACGCCCGTGCTCCATCCAGTGACGGCTCCAGGCTTGCAGGTGGCGGGGGCGGCGGGGGCGGCTGCGGCGACCGGGGCGGTGGCAGTAACCAGCCCGAGAGCACTTCCGGCCATCAGTGCCGAGACCATCACGCCGCCGGCGGCCTTCCGCACGATTCCCGGGCGCGAGTTCACTCGCCCGCTTCGTGTGTCACGGTCACCGCGTCCGCCGGTCTCGACGGTAAAGGGCTGCAATCTCAATGTCCTGACCTCACTCTCTGCACTCACTGCCGGAACGGCAGTCGGTAGACGCAGGCTTGTTCGCTGCGTTCCGTGCATGGAGACGATCGGGACGCGGCGCGATTACATCCGGAGGTGACGCCTTTTCACGGAACTTTTCTTCGGGGCGAGTTCGGCCCTGGCCGCCGCTCGGCGTATTGGTACAGCGACACATCGGTGATGAGCGGGCCCGCATAGGTGCCGGTCGTCGTGCTCGTGAACCGGATGCTGGTGCTTTCGGAGTCGGCGATGAAATCGACCGTCACGCTTTCCCAGCCCATCGAGGCGGAGTCGGCTCTGCTTTTGCCCACGGTGTTGAAGGCGAAGTCCTTCGCCACCGAGCCGTTGACCGATACGGTCCCGGTCTTCACACCCGGATCCAGCGCCGTATTGCCTGCCAGCGCAAACGTGAGGGTGTAGGCGGCCCCGGCAGTCGTGGCGAAGCTCCGCTCGATCCTGTTGGGGCCGCTGCTGCTCCTGGATGCGCCGTTGAGGTCCACGACCTGGGTGGCCGTCGGATCGCCTGCCGGCCCTGGGAGGTAGCTCTGGCGGCACACGTCGACCGAACCCGAGGTCACCGCCCACCCACTCAGCGTGGAGCCCGTGCAGCCTGGCCACGGGGAAGCGCAGAAGGTCAGCCAGCCGCGGGTGGTGACCGGCGGGTCCTGGAACCGGGTCGAGTTCACCAGCTCCGGACCCGTCGGCCGCCGGCTCGGGGTTGGGGTTGGGGTTGGGGTTGGGGTTGCCGTAGGCGTAGGCGTAGGCGTAGGAGTGGCCGTAGGCGCCGGCCTTGCCGTAGGCGTAGGCCTTGCCGTAGGCGTGGGAGGAGGGGGACTCAGCAGGGGCGTAGGTGCTGCGGAAGGGGCGCTCAGCCCACTCAACGCCTTCAGACCCGTCGTTGCCGGCGAGGGCCCGGCGGTTTCGCCCGGCTGTGAGGGGCCCGGGCCGTTCCGTGTCCCCGGGGGAGCGGACCTCGGCGTGGCAACGCCTGAGGGCGTGGGCCGTGCCGCGCCGTGCCGGTCCTTCGGCGCCACCGTCGGCGACTGGTGCGGCTTCTCCGAGGGGGCGGTATCGGCTCCTCCCGGCAGGGCGGTCTCCGGGGCGTGGTGCTGGGCCGGGAAGAAGGCCACGGCCAGTACGAGCCCGCCGATCGCGGAGGCGGTGGCGGTGATCCCGGCCAGCAGCTGGGCACCGGACGGGACCGGGGATGCCGGAACGGTGTGCCGGGTACGGGTTGCCCGGCTGCGCAGCGGGCGGCGCGCCGACCGGGGCGGACCGGATTCCAGACCGGTGGTGGCCGAGGGGAGCAGCAGCGGGAACACCGCCGCACGCATCCGGTGGTTGACGTCGCGGGCGGCCACGAACGCCTCGGCGCATGGCGAGCACGACTCCAGGTGTCCGGTCAGCGCCGCGCTGCTGGCTTCGGAGAGTTTGTCCTGGAGGTAGCTGGCGAACCGGCGGCGGTGACCGGCGCACACCGGATTGTCCGTCGCCGGGACATGTGTGGCGAGGAAGGCGTCCCGCAGGCGTTCACGGGCCCGGTACACCCATACCGCCGCCTTGGCCGAGGTGATGCCGAGCTCCGCGCCGATCTCGGGCGTGCTGTACCCCTGGACCGCACTCGCCCACATGAGCCACTTGTCACGCTCGTTCAGCGAGTCCCAGGAGGTTCTGGCGATGTCTGCCGCCTCACCCGGGTCGGGGGGCGCCACGGCACCGGCCAGCGTCACGAGCTGCTCTTCGTCACCGACCGGGACCGTCTTGGCGGACTTCAGGCGGTTGGCATCGATGACCAGGGAGCGGACGGTCGTGAGCAGGTAGGCGCGGAAGTTGTGGCTGGGGCCCTTGCCGGTGCGCAGGCAGCGCAGGACTCGGGCAAAGGATTCGGAAACGATGTCGTCGACGCTGCCCCGGGTCAGGCTGCGGGCCAGGTGGCCGGCGGACTTCTCGTAGCGAACCCACAGCTCGCCGAAGGCGTCCATATCGCCTTGTCGAGTAGCGTCGATGAGTTCGTCGTCGGTCGCCAGGACCCAATCGTCGCGCCGGCGTCGGCGTACTGCCCCCATCATTCTCCTTTTCCCTGCGCACCATGAGTGCCCGTCATCACGCAAAATTCCGCGGCTGTTACCGGCTTTGACCTCGCCCGCCTCACGGGACGCACACAGCGGCAGCGTCGCGCACAACAGCCCTCAACTCGCGTCGGGGTCACGGATGTGCCGAGGGGTCCGGGTAGCCGCGGTCGAGATCTACCGGCTGATAAAGAGGACTCCAGGGACGGGCTCAACACGCTTGACAAGCATCCATCCCCTCGGCTGACCCCTCATCAATTCGCTGCAAGGCGGGATCGCCAAAATTAGAGCCTCATGGGCAGGAGAAACATCCGTCAGCTGACGTACAGCCAAGGACATTGATGAGGTCCGGGTATGGGGCAAGGCCGCCGGGAATTCGTGGCCGGGTGTTTGCGTCGTCGGTAACCAGGGAGGAATGACGGCAGAGCGATTGCCGTCTGCGGGTGCTGGTGCTGGAACGGGCGGCGCCACGGCGCATCGCTTCTTCGCCCAAGAGGCATGCAGCGGGCGGCTGTTGCTCCGCATGGCAGCGCCGGAAAAGCCCGAGGCGCCTGCCCCGGCCGTCCGGGACAGGCGCCTCGTCGTGGATGTGCTCACACCGTCAGGCGGTGGTGTGAGCAGCGGTCACGTGATCAGTGGAAGAAGTGCCGGGTGCCGGTGAAGTACATCGTCACGCCCGCCTTCTTCGCGGCCTCGACCACCTGCTCGTCGCGGACCGAACCGCCGGGCTGGACCACGGCCTTGATACCGGCGGCCGTCAGGATCTCCAGGCCGTCCGGGAACGGGAAGAAGGCGTCCGAGGCGGCGTACGCGCCCTGGGCGCGCTCCTCGCCCGCCCGCTCGACCGCGAGCTTCGCGGAGTCGACGCGGTTGACCTGGCCCATGCCGACGCCGACCGAGGCACCGTCCTTGGCGAGCAGGATCGCGTTGGACTTGACCGCGCGGCAGGCCTTCCAGGTGAACGCGAGCTCCGCGAGCTCGGCGGCGGACAGGGCCTGGCCGGTGGCCAGCGTCCAGTTGGCCGGGTCGTCGCCCTCCGCCTGGAACACATCGGTGTGCTGGATGACCGCGCCGCCGGAGAGGAACTTCACGTCGCTCGGCTGGGCCGGCAGGCCCTCGACCTTCAGGACGCGGATGTTCTTCTTCTTCGCGAGGATCTCGACCGCGCCGGCCTCGTACGCCGGGGCCGCGATGACCTCGGTGAAGATCTCCGCGACCTGCTCGGCCAGCTCGACGGTCACCGGGCGGTTGACGGCGATCACACCGCCGTACGCCGAGAGCGGGTCGCAGGCGTGCGCCTTGCGGTGGGCCTCGGCGATGCCCTTGCCGATCGCGATGCCGCAGGGGTTGGCGTGCTTGATGATCGCGACGCACGGCTCTTCGTGGTCGAAGGCGGCGCGGCGCGCGGCCTCGGTGTCCACATAGTTGTTGAAGGACATCTCCTTGCCGTGCAGCTGCTCGGCGTTGGCGAGCCCGCCCTCCTGGCCGTCCGTGTAGAGGGCGGCGGCCTGGTGCGGGTTCTCGCCGTAGCGCAGGCTGCTCTTGCGCTCCAGGGTCTCGCCGAAGAACTCGGGCAGACCGTTGTAGCCGTGCTCGGGGGCGTACACATCGGTGAACCAGGACGCGACCGCGGTGTCGTACGCCGCGGTGTGCTGGAAGGCCTCCGCGGCCAGCCGCATGCGCGCGGCGAGCCCGAAGCCGCCGGTCTCGGCCGCCTCCAGGACGTCCCCGTAACGGGCGGGGTTGACGACGACGGCGACCGACGGGTGGTTCTTGGCGGCGGCGCGGACCATCGAGGGGCCGCCGATGTCGATCTGCTCCACGCACTCGTCGGGGGTGGCGCCGGAGGCGACGGTCTCCCGGAACGGGTAGAGGTTGACGATCACCAGGTCGAACGGCTCGACACCGAGATCGGACAGCTGCTGCCGGTGGTCCTCCAGGCGGAGGTCCGCCAGGATGCCGGCGTGCACCTTCGGGTGCAGGGTCTTGACCCGGCCGTCGAGGCACTCGGGGAAGCCCGTCAGCTCCTCGACCTTGGTGACCGGCACCCCGGCCGCGGCGATCTTCGCGGCCGTCGAACCGGTGGAGACGAGCTGGACGCCCGCCGCGTGCAGGCCCTGCGCCAGCTCCTCCAGCCCGGACTTGTCATAGACGCTGACCAGCGCGCGGCGGATGGGCCGCTTCGTACCTTCGGTGGCGGTCACGAGATACGTACCTTTCGTCCCTCAATGCGGTAGCCGTGCCGGGCCAGGTGCCCCACGACGTCGACGAGCAGCGATCGCTCGACTTCCTTGATGCGCTCATGCAGCGCGGATTCGTCGTCCTCGTCCCGGACCTCGACCACGCCCTGGGCGATGATCGGGCCGGTGTCGACACCGTCGTCGACGAAGTGGACGGTGCATCCGGTGACCTTCGCGCCGTACGCGAGTGCATCGCGCACGCCATGGGCACCGGGAAAGCTCGGCAGCAGCGCCGGGTGGGTGTTGACGGTGCGGCCGCCGAAGCGGGCGAGGAACTCCTTGCCCAGGATCTTCATGAAGCCGGCCGAGACCACCAGATCGGGCTCGTACGAGGCGGTCGCCTCGGTCAGCGCAGCGTCCCAGTCCGCACGGCTGTCGTAGTCCTTGACCCGGCAGATGAACGTCGGGAGTCCCGCGGACGCGGCGCGCTCCAGGCCCGCGATGGCGGCCCGGTCGGCGCCGACGGCCACGATCTCGGCCCCGTACGCCTCGGGGCCCTGCGCGGCAATGGCGTCCAGCAGCGCCTGCAGATTCGTCCCCGAACCGGAGACGAGGGCGACGATGCGGGCCGGGCGGGAGGACTGGACGGGGGCTGGGGAGGAAGCCACGGCGGGGCTCTTTTCCGATCTCGCGTGCTTTGTGTGGTCATACAAGTCTGCGGGTACCGCAGATCCGGGGAACCCTACGAAGGCGCCGACCGTCAGCAACGATACCGGCACACCGCGCGGCCCCCACGGGACGGGGGCGGGCACGGGAGGTAGCGTCAGGCGTAAGACTGCATGCAGTTCGTGGTAACCGCGCGCCGGCCGCTCAGGCCCGCGCGCGGACGAGACAAGGGGAAGACGCACTCCAGATGACGGACCGACGCCGCCGCGCGGCCCTCCTGCTCCTGCTGCCCACCACCGCCCCCGGGGTGGTGCTGCTGCCGCGTGAGCGCAAGTCGTCGTCCTCGTCGCCGGAGCCCACCGCCCCGGATTCCCCGGAAACCGAGCGGGACAACCCCTTCGCGCCGCCGCCGGCCGACGCCCCCGACCAGGAGTGGCGCCCGCGGCACCGCGCCCACACACCGGGCCAGGGCCACAACGGCGAGGAGGAGCCCCCGCAGGACGAGCAGACGCCGAGCTGGGGCAGCCAGTGGAGCCCCCGGCAGCCGGGCCGGCAGAGCGGCGGCTTCGGCAACCGGCCGGGCGGCCGCAACGGCCAGCAGGGCGGCGGCCCCGGTGGTCCCGGCGGCCCCGGCGGGCTGCGCTGGGACCCCACCGACCCGGCCCAGCGCCGGGCGCGCTACGCGCTGCTCGGCGGCATGTGGTCGTTCTTCTTCGTGCTGTTCAGCCTGCCGGAGGTCGCCCTGCTGCTGAGCGTGCTGGCGATCTACTGGGGCATCAGCTCGCTGCGGGCCAAGCCGAACCCCGCGAAGGCCTCCGCCGCGGCGACCACCGCCGCCATGGAGGGCCGGCCCGCGCCCGCGGACCAGCCCGACCGGGGAGAGGGGCCCGGCACCCCGCCCGCCCCGGGCTCCACCCGGCCGCAGGTCACCTCGGCGATCGCGGGGCTGGTGACCGCGTCGCTGGCGCTGATGATGGTGGCCGCGACCTTCACCGTGCAGATCGTCTACCGCGACTACTTCACCTGCGTGAACGACGCCCTGACGCAGTCGGCCGGCAAGTCCTGCGAGAACCTGCTCCCCAAGGAGCTGCGGCCGCTGCTGAGCACGCGCGAGTAGCGAGCGGCGCTCCGCGGGACGGGCCGGGAGGCGCCGTCAGGCGTCTGCCCTTGGACGGGCCGTCATGCGTCTGCGGCTGCGTCGTGGCCGGTCGCGCAGTTCCCCGCGCCCCCTTGGGGGGCGGCCGCACCGCACCGGGCTGCGGCGAGACGGCTCGGCGGGTCCGTGTCCTCGCTGTCTTTCTTGAGGCCGCCGCGGTCCTCGGTAACGTCGCCGTCCTCCGTGGCGTCGCTGTCCTCGGTGCTCGTCGGCTCGGGTGGAGCCGCCTCGGGCCCGGCCGCCTCGGTCTCCCGTCGTAGGGCACGCAGCCACCAGAACCGGAGCACGACCGCGCCCGGGATGCCGGTCAGGGCGGTCCAGGCCGCGGTCGCCAGGCCCGTGAGCCACCAGCTCGGGCCGAAGGCGGTGAGCGCGCCGGTGCCCAGTGCGCCGCCGGCGAGGCCCGCGAGCACGGCCATGACCACGCCGCAAACGCCGGCCCCCAGGGCCGCCACACATGCCGCCGGCCACCAGGACCAGGGCGCTCCCGGGGAGTCCGGCGCCGTCGCGGAGCGGGCCACCTGACGGGCGAGCAGCGCCCCCGCCACCACGGGCACGACGGCCACCGCCCAGGTCAGCGGGTTTCCCGGGCCGGCATCCGGCAGTCCGCCGAGCAGCGGCAGCTGCGGCAGCACGGGATGCGCCGAGGCCCCCAGCGGGGCGATGGTGCTGCCCGCGCCCACCGTGAAACCCGGCCCCAGGCCGTATGCGGCGCCCCAGACGGCCGCGTTCGGGAGCAAGGTGAGGCACAGCAGCAGCACCGTGGCGCGGCCCGCCCAGTCGGGGGCCAGCTGGAGGAGGTCGTCGCGCACCCGGCCCGCGTGCAGGCCGAGCGAGAGCAGGGTGAGCAGACCACCGGCGACGAGCAGGGCGCCGAGGGCGGCGCCGGCGGCCCGGCACACGGCGCCCCGGCGGGCGGCGGCGACCCGGGAGCCGCCGAGGAAGGCCCGCAGCCGGCGCGGCGCCCTGGACCTGATCCGCAGGATTCTGGCGGGCAGCAGCTCGGTGCCGGGGTGGCGGAGGAGGCGCCAGGCCGTGCCGCCGAGGGTGGCGGCCGTGGTGGCCGGGACGCACAGCAGCACGCTGAGCGGCTCGGCCTGCAGCCGTCCGCCAGTGGCGTAGAACAGCGCACCGGCGACGATCAGCAGATAGCCGCTGAACAGCGCGCCGAGCAGCGTGCGCGGCGCGACCGTACGGGCGGAGCCCGCGGGGCGGCCGACGGCCGGGGCGGGGCCGGTGGCCGGGGCGGAGCCGGTGGCCGGGGCAGGGCCGGTGGCCGAGGCGAGGCCGGTGGCCGGGGCAGGGCCGGTGGCCGGGGCAGGGCCGGTGGCCGGGGCAGGGCCGGTGGCCGAGGCGAGGCCGGTGGCCGGGGCAGGGCCGGTGGCCGGGGCAGGGCCGGTGGCCGAGGCAGGTCCGGCGGCCGGGGCTGGGCAGGGCGGCCCGTCGACCGAGGTGGCCAGGGCGTGGCGGGCGGCCCGGTGGAGCAGCCAGACGGGGAGGACGGCGAGCAGCAGCGGGGTCACGGCGACCGGGGCACCGGAGTGGGCGGTGGTACGGACGAGGTCGCCGCCGTGAGCCAGCAGCCACAGGTCGGCGGCGAGATGCAGGGCCCGGGAGGGGCCGCTGTCGGGGTAGGGGGAGGCGACCCAGAGCAGCAGCACGGCGACCGTCAGCGCGCCGAGGCCGAGACCGGCGGCCGTCACACCGCCGAGGAAGGCCGCGCCGATCGCGGAGGAGCGCTGTGCGGCGGTCCGGCCGTGCGAGGAAAACGTCAGACCACGATCGATCAACTGGCTCACGCCGCCATGCTGCCAACAAGACACCTATCCGCCATGTACTGGCGAAATGCCCGACGTGTCGCGCTGCGCCGGTGGTGCGGGTTTTCCACACTGCTCTGTATGACCCAGCGCGAGCAGGCCGCCACCGCCTTCGACGATCTCCACACCCGGCACGCAGCGGCGCTGATGCAGCAGGCCTATCTGCTCACCGGGCGGCCGTGGCTCGCCCGGCGGGCCGTGGAGCGGGGGTTCATCCTGGCCTGGCAGCGCTGGCCGGAGGTCGCGGTGGATCCGGATCCGGCGGGGTGGGTGCGGGCGGCCGTCCACGAGTACGCGCTGACGCCGTGGCACCAGCTGTGCCCCGGGCTGCGGACCGCCCCCGGCCCGCGGAAGCCGGCACCGGCCGCCGGTCCCTCGGACGGCGCGTTGCCGGCGGCCCTGCTGAGCCTGCCCGCCCCGTACCGCCGGGTACTGCTGCTGCACGACGGGGTCGGGGTCGGGCTGGGCGGGACCGCGGCCGAGGTCGAGGCGAGCACCGCGGCCACGGCGGGGCGGCTGGCGCATGCGCGCGAGCGGCTCGCCGGGCTGCTGCCGGAGCTGGGGCTCGACGGGCAGCCGCCGGAGCAGCAGGGCGAGATCCTGCGGGCCCGGCTCGCCGGTCCGCTGTCTGCAGCGGAGGTGACGCCGCGCGCCGCAGCGCAGGTACGGAGCGGCAGCGAGCGCAGCGCCCGGCGGACCACCCGGGCGGCCTTCGGGGCGGCCGGGCTGTTCGCGCTGGCGACGCTGGTGATGACGGCCCTCACCCCGGACCACTACACGCCGCCGCCGAAACGGCCGCTGGCGACCGCGCCGCACACCCGGGTCTCACCGGCCCGGCACCAGGACGCGGACACCCGGGAGCAGCGGAACGCGGCACGGGAGCGGAGAAACGCGGCCCGGGAGCAGGGGAACGCGGCCGTACGGAAGCGGCTCCGGGAGGCACGGCTGGCCCCCGACATCCGCTGATCCGTACGGCACGGCACGATCGGAACGGACGCGGCACGATCCGAACGGACGCGGCACGATCCGAACGGACGCGGCACGATCCGAACGGACGCGGCACGATCCGAACGGACGCGGCACGATCGGAACAGACGCGGCACGATCGGAACAGACGCGGCACGATCGGAACAGACGCGGCACGATCGGAACAGACGCGGCACGATCG
>NZ_JBEZHQ010000009.1:98847-237646 GCF_040650675.1 Streptomyces sp. NPDC048637 | reverse complement strand
AGCGGGAAGCCTGCTTCGAGATGAGTACTCCCACCCCCTTTGAGGGGTTAAGGCTCCCAGTAGACGACTGGGTTGATAGGCCAGATATGGAAGCCCGGTAACGGGTGGAGTTGACTGGTACTAATAGGCCGAGGGCTTGTCCTCAGTTGCTCGCGTCCACTGTGTAGGTTCTGAAGTAACGACCTGTGTTCATGCCGGGTTGTTTTAACTTCATAGTGTTTCGGTGGTCATTGCGTTAGGGAAACGCCCGGTTACATTCCGAACCCGGAAGCTAAGCCTTTCAGCGCCGATGGTACTGCAGGGGGGACCCTGTGGGAGAGTAGGACGCCGCCGAACAAATGTTGAAAAAGCCCCTCGGGAACGAAAGTTCCGGAGGGGCTTTTTCGTGTTTCCGTGATCTTGGGACCCGCGGCACGGCGTCGCCGGCGGGGCAGGTAAGGTCAGGGGGCATCGTTGGCACATTTCCCACAGGAGGCTTCCGCGTGGAGGTCCAGGAGACGCGGGTCCAGACGGATCGCGTCCTCACCATCCCGAATATCCTGAGCATGGCTCGCCTCCTCGGCGTGCCGTTGTTCCTGTGGTTGATCCTGTGGCCGGTATTCGGTGGCCCGAAGGCCGATGGTTGGGCGCTGCTGGTCCTCGCGCTGAGTGGAGTCAGCGACTATCTGGACGGCAAGCTCGCCCGGCGCTGGAACCAGATCAGCAGTCTGGGCCGGATACTCGACCCGGCCGCCGACCGTCTCTACATCCTCTCCACCCTCGTCGGTCTGACCTGGCGCGAGATCCTGCCGGTCTGGCTGACCGCAGCTCTGCTGGCACGGGAACTGATGCTGCTGATCGCGGTCGGATTCCTCGGACGCCACGGTTACGGGCCGCCCCAGGTGAACTTCCTGGGCAAAGCGGCTACGTTCAACTTGATGTACGCCTTCCCGTTGCTCCTCCTGAGCAGCGGAAGCGGCTGGCTTCACACACTTGCTGCGGTTTTCGGATGGGCGTTCGCAGGATGGGGTACAGCGCTCTACTGGTGGGCAGGAATCCTCTACGTGGTCCAGGTCCGCCGACTCATCAGAGCGGACACCCACGGCTGACTGAGCTTTCCGGACCGGTAGCTGGTGCCAAGGCCCGGCGCCCGTACGTGATAACAGGAACAGTGGGCGATCTGGACAAGTGAAGTCGGCAAGACCGTCGTCTCTTAGAGGAGGACGCTTCCGACATGAAGGCCGTTGTGATGGCCGGCGGCGAAGGAACACGCCTTCGCCCCATGACGTCCAGCATGCCCAAGCCCCTGCTTCCGGTCGTCAATAGGCCGATCATGGAGCATGTGCTCAGGCTGCTGAAGCGGCATGGTCTCAACGAGACCGTCGTGACCGTGCAATTCCTTGCCTCCCTCGTCAAGAACTATTTCGGCGACGGAGAAGAGCTCGGAATGGAGCTCACCTACGCCAATGAAGAAAAGCCGCTCGGTACCGCAGGCAGCGTGAAGAACGCCGAGGAAGCCCTCAAGGACGACGCCTTCCTCGTCATCTCCGGTGACGCCCTCACTGACTTCGACCTCACGGATCTGATCCGGTTCCACAAAGAAAAGGGCGCCCTTGTCACCGTCTGCCTGACGCGGGTCCCCAACCCGCTCGAGTTCGGCATCACCATCGTCGATGAGGCGGGCAAGGTCGAACGCTTCCTGGAAAAGCCCACCTGGGGTCAGGTCTTCTCGGACACCGTCAACACCGGCATCTACGTCATGGAGCCGGAGGTCTTCGACTATTTCGAGCCCGACGTGTCGGTCGACTGGTCCGGGGATGTCTTTCCGCAGCTCATGAAGGAAGGCAAGCCGATCTACGGCTATATCGCCGAGGGCTACTGGGAAGACGTCGGCACACATGAGAGCTATGTGAAGGCCCAGGCCGATGTGCTCGAAGGCAAGGTCGATGTCGAAATCGACGGCTTCGAGATCTCGCCGGGCGTATGGGTCGCGGAGGGCGCCGAGGTCCATTCGGACGCGGAGCTGCGCGGTCCGCTGTACATCGGCGACTACGCCAAGATCGAAGCGGGGGTGGAGCTTCGTGAGCACACCGTCGTCGGCTCGAATGTTGTCGTCAAGAGCGGTGCGTTCCTCCACCGGGCCGTGGTGCACGACAACGTCTACATCGGTCAGCAGAGCAATCTGCGCGGCTGTGTGATCGGCAAGAACACCGACATCATGCGGGCCGCCCGGATCGAGGACGGCGCCGTCATCGGTGACGAGTGCCTGATCGGTGAAGAGTCGATCGTCCAGGGGAATGTGCGGGTCTATCCGTTCAAGACCATCGAGGCCGGCGCGTTCGTCAATACCTCGGTGATCTGGGAGTCCCGCGGCCAGGCGCATCTGTTCGGTGCCCGCGGGGTGTCCGGGATCCTCAATGTCGAGATCACCCCGGAACTCGCGGTGCGGCTCGCGGGCGCGTATGCCACCACGCTCAAGAAGGGCTCCACGGTCACCACCGCGCGCGACCACTCCCGTGGTGCCCGGGCGCTCAAGCGTGCCGTGATCTCCGCGCTGCAGGCCAGCGCCATCGATGTACGCGATCTGGAGAATGTCCCGCTGCCCGTGGCCCGCCAGCAGACCGCGCGGGGCAGCGCCGGCGGGATCATGGTCCGTACGACGCCCGGTGTGCCGGACTCCGTGGACATCATGTTCTTCGACGAGCGGGGTGCCGACCTTTCGCAGGCCGGGCAGCGCAAGCTGGACCGGGTGTTCGCCCGCCAGGAGTACCGTCGCGCCTTCCCCGGCGAGATCGGTGATCTGATCTTCCCGGCCAGCGTCTTCGACTCCTACACCGGATCCCTGCTGCGGGCCGTGGACACCACGGGCATCAGCGAGTCCGGACTGAAGGTCGTTGTGGACGCCTCCAACGGCAGCGCGGGTCTGGTCCTGCCCAGCCTTCTGGGACGGCTCGGTGTCGACTCCCTGACCATCAACCCCGGGCTCGATGAATCCCGGCCGACCGAGACGCCCGACGCCCGGCGTGCCGGGCTCGTCCGGCTCGGCGAGATCGTGGCCTCGGCGCGGGCCGCCTTCGGTGTGCGCTTCGACCCCGTCGGCGAGCGGCTCTCCCTCGTGGACGAGCGTGGCCGGATCATCGAGGACGACCGCGCACTGCTGGTCATGCTGGACCTGGTCGCGGCCGAGCGGCGCTCCGGCCGGGTGGCGCTGCCGGTGACCACGACCCGGATCGCCGAGCAGGTGGCGGCGTATCACGGGACGCAGGTGGAGTGGACGACGACCTCGCCCGACGATCTGACCCGGGTGGGCCGTGCCGACGGCACGGTCTTCGGCGGGGACGGCATGGGCGGCTTCATCATTCCGGAGTTCAGCAGCGTCTTCGACGGCGCGGCCGCCTTCGTCCGGCTGATCGGTCTGGTCGCCCGTACCCAGCTCACGCTCAGCCAGATCGACGCACGGATCCCGCGGGCGCATGTCCAGCGCCGGGACCTGGCCACACCCTGGGCCGTCAAGGGCCTGGTCATGCGGCATGTGGTCGAGGCCGCCGGCGACCGGGACGTGGACACCACCGACGGCGTCCGGGTCGTGGAGACCGACGGCCGTTGGGTCCTGGTGCTGCCGGACCCCGCGGAGGCGGTCACGCACCTGTGGGCCGAAGGGCCGGATGACGCCTCCGCGCAGCAGCTGCTGGACGAGTGGTCCGCAGTGGTGGACAGCGCAGGACGCTGACCGGGGCCCCACCGGCGGGCCGTGGATCGGCACGCCGGTGGGGCCATTGGGAGACCGCGCGGCCGACGTGCGACGATGTGCGGCATGTCGCAGCAGCGCCCCGATCGGAGCAACCCGAACACGCCGGCCGCGCGCCCCGATGCGTCCATGTCGCTGCTCACCAACGTGATGGATCACAGTCTCGACGACGGATACGCCGAAGCCGCCGCACGGAAGTCCGAAGCAGGGGTGCGAGGTCTGCCGCGTACCTTGCGGGCGAAGTTGGGCCTTGCGGCAGGTTTGGTGCTGGCCGCGGTCGTGGTGACGGTGGGGGCGGCGCAGGCGCGGATATCAGCACCGACGCTCGCCAAGGAGCGCGAGGAACTGATCAACCGCATCCAGAAGGGCACCGGCGAGGCGGACAAGCAGCAGCAGCGGGTCGATACGCTCCGGGACGACGTCAGCAGGATGCAGCGCGACGCCCTGAAGAAGCACGGCGGCGACAAGGCCGAACTGCTGGCCCTGCTGTCCGGCTCGACGCAGGTCACCGGGCCCGGTGTGAAACTCGTCGTGGACGATGCGAAGGGCGCGGCGTCCAGCGGCGGCGGTCCGCGCGAGAGCAGTGGTTTTTCGGACACCGGGCGGGTACGCGACAGGGATATGCAACGCGTCGTCAACGGCCTGTGGGCGTCCGGTGCGGAAGCCATCTCCGTCAATGGACAGCGGCTTACCTCACTCTCGGCGATCAGAGCCGCGGGAGACGCCATACTGGTCGACAACAAGCCACTGGTGCCGCCTTATACGGTGCTGGCGGTGGGGGACGGGCAGCGGCTGAGCACCACGTTCCAGGACAGCGCCGACGGTCAGTACCTGCATGTGCTGCAGGAGAACTACGGCGTGCGCACCAGGATTTCCGCTGAGAACGAGGTCACGCTGCCGCCCGCGCCCAGCTTGATCGTACGTACCGCAAAGCCGCAGGCCGGTGCCGCCAAGGCGGACGGCGCCGACACAGGGAAGGGCACATCGTGATCGCCGTATTGGGCCTCATCGTGGGAGTCGTGGTCGGGCTTGTCGTCCGACCCGTGGTGCCGACGGTGGTCGAGCCCTACTTGCCGATCGCTGTCGTCGCGGCCCTGGATGCCGTGTTCGGCGGTCTGCGCGCCATGCTGGACGGCATCTTCGACGACAAGGTCTTTGTGGTCTCCTTCCTGTCGAATGTCGTCGTGGCCGCGCTGATCGTCTTCCTCGGTGACAAGTTGGGCGTCGGTGCCCAACTGTCCACCGGCGTCGTTGTGGTGCTGGGTATCCGCATCTTCTCCAACGCCGCGGCCATCCGCCGGCACGTTTTCAGGGCGTGAGGCGGATGACCGCGGACGAGACCCCAGAGCCGGAGAAGCAGACGGAGCCGGAGAAGCAGCCGGAGCTGGAGAAGAAGGCGGAGCGGCCGGAGCCGGACCAGGACCGCGGCGCCGCCGGCCGCCGGCCGATGCCGCCCGAGAGCCGGAGCGCCCCCGAGCCGGCCGAGTCCGGCGACGGAGCCGAGGCTCAGGAACCGGACAGTGCTGGACAGAAGCAGGGCAAAGGGGCAGACTCCTCGACTCCGGACGTCGTTGCTGATGACGGGAGCACGGAACGCCCGAAGACCGGTCGGGAGCGGCTCGTCGCGAGTCTGTGGCCGCCGCGGCTGACCCGGGCTCAACTGATCGTTGCGCTGCTCCTGTTCATTCTCGGTCTCGGTCTGGCGATTCAGGTACGTTCCACAAGTGACAGCAGTGCGCTGCGAGGCGCGCGCCAGGAGGACCTGGTGCGCATTCTGGATGAGCTGGACAATCGCTCCCAGCGGTTGACCGACGAACAGCGGCGCCTGGAAGGGCAGAAGACCGAGCTGGAGAACAGCTCGGACCAGGCCGAGGAGGCCCGTAAGCAGACCGTGGAGAAGGAACAGCAGCTGGGCGTGCTGGCCGGGACCGTCGCGGCGCAAGGGCCCGGCATCAACCTGACCATCGACGACCCGACGCACTCCGTCGAGGCGGACAAGCTGCTGGACACCATCCAGGAGCTGCGGGCGGCCGGCGCGGAGGCCATCCAGGTCAACGATGTCCGGGTTGTCGCGGACAGCTATCTCTCGGACGTCCGGGGTGGCGTGGGGGTCGACGGCAAGCGCGTCATGCAGCCGTTCCACTTCAAGGTCATCGGCAAGCCGGAGGACTTGGAACCGGCGCTGAACATCCCCGGCGGAGTGGTCCAGACTCTGGAAAAGGAGCAGGCCAAGGTGTCTGTGACCCGTGAGGAGAAGATCATTGTGAACGCCTTGCGAGAAGCGAAGCGGCCTGACTACGCTCGGTTGTCATCTCAGTGAGGCGTGCACGTATGTCGAGTGCCCGGGAAGGGCATGAGGTAGCGGGGGGTCGACGCACCGTGCGTGTGGTGTGTGGTGGAAACTGTCTGAAGGCCACGGACGTTCACAGGATGTCCGGATGGGCCGGTGTGTGC
The DNA here is from genome assembly GCF_040650675.1 of Streptomyces sp. NPDC048637. Lineage (NCBI taxonomy): Bacteria > Bacillati > Actinomycetota > Actinomycetes > Kitasatosporales > Streptomycetaceae > Streptomyces > Streptomyces sp. NPDC048637. The sequence continues at coordinate 231,465 of NZ_JBEZHQ010000009.1, read as the reverse complement.
ATCGAGGGTTCGTCCTGCCCCACGGGCGGGTCTATTTCGTTCAAGGGGAATCGCCCGTGAAGTTGTTTGGAAAGCTGTTCGGCAAGAGCGCACGCCAGGAGGGCGGCAGCGGCTCCGCGCGGCATCGCGCTCCGCGCCAGCCCGACGAGAGTGGCGCGTCCGAGGACCGTCCGCTCTTCCGTGATGAGGTCAGCGGTCCGTCCGGGGGGTACGGCGCGGGTTCTGTTGACCCCTCCGGTGCCGGCCGCATAGGTTCCCAGGAACCATCAGCCGCACGCACGGGTGGAGGGTCGGCCTTGCCGGTTTGTACGAGGTGTGGGAGCCAGAACGCCGAGGCGAGCCGGTTCTGCTCCAACTGTGGTGCGCCGCTGCGTGCGGGCGCCCAGCCCGAGCGCGCGTCCGAGACGACGTCGACCATCTCCATTTCGGGGCTGGAGGCCTACGACTCGGAGACGACGGGCCAGAATCTGTCGCCGTCGCTGTCCCCCGAGGCCCAGGCGGCCGTGGACGCTCTTCCGTTGGGGTCGGCGCTGCTGGTCGTCCGCCGGGGACCGAACGCGGGCAGCCGTTTCCTGCTGGACAGCGAGCTGACGACGGCAGGCCGGCATCCGCAGGGCGACATCTTCCTCGACGATGTGACGGTCTCGCGCCGTCATGTGGAGTTCCGTCGCGGCCCGGACGGTCTCTTCACGGTCGCCGACGTCGGCAGCCTGAACGGTACCTACGTCAACCGTGAGCGGATCGACTCCGTTGCCCTCGCCAATGGCGACGAGGTCCAGATCGGCAAGTTCCGTCTGGTCTTCTACGCGAGCCAGCGAGGCGCCGGTATCTGACCGGCCGGGGAAGGCATATGCGCGATACACCGAAAGGCGGCGCCGGTTTTGCCGGCGCCGCCTCCTCGGACGGCAAGCCGGTGAGCATCGGTACGGTGCTCACGGTGCTGCGCGAGGAGTTTCCCGAGGTCACCATCTCCAAGATTCGCTTCCTGGAGGCCGAGGGACTGGTTGAGCCGAAGCGCACGCCTTCCGGATACCGCAAATTCACACCGGCCGACGTGGAGCGGCTGGCCGCCGTCCTGCGGATGCAGCGGGACCACTATCTGCCGCTGAAGGTCATCCGGGAGCATCTGGACGCCCTGGAGCGCGGTGAGCAGGTGCCGCTGCCGGCCCCGGCCGCACCCTCCCGGGATCTGGTCGAGGGCGTGCACGACCCGGGTGCGGAGCGCCCCACGGCTGCCCGGATCGGCCGGGCCGAGCTGCTGGCCGCCGCGGAGGTGGACGAGGCGGCGCTCGCCGACTGGGAGTCCTACGGACTCATCGTCCCGCATGCGGACGGCGGATACGACATCGAGGCCGTGACGGTGGCCAAACTTGTCGCGGACCTGGGCCGTTTCGGTCTGGAGCCGCGGCATCTGCGTGCCGTGAAGGCGGCGGCCGAGCGCGAGGCGGGCCTGGTCGAACAGGTCGTTGCACCCCTTCGGCGGCACCGTAACCCGCAGACCAGGGCCCATGCCGAAGCCACCGCCAGGGAGCTGGCAACGCTGTCCGTACGGCTGCATGCGGCCTTGGTGCAGAGCGCTCTGCGGGTCCGGCTGTAGCGAGCAAACGAGTGCCCGACTACCCAAACCGGCCGGGCACGTCCTAGGGTTGCTGTGTGAACGAGCTCGACGTCGTGGGTGTCCGGGTGGAAATGCCTTCCAGCCAACCGATCGTGCTCCTGCGGGAGGTGGGAGGCGACCGATACTTGCCCATTTGGATCGGGCCAGGAGAGGCCACCGCCATCGCCTTTGCCCAGCAGGGCATGGTCCCTGCCAGGCCGCTGACGCATGACCTTTTCAAGGATGTGCTCGAAGCGGTGGGCCAGGAGCTGACGCAGGTCCGCATCACGGATCTGCGCGAGGGGGTTTTCTATGCCGAACTTGTCTTCGCGAGCGGGGTCGAGGTCAGTGCGCGTCCGTCGGACGCGATAGCGCTGGCCTTGCGCACCGGAACGCCGATCTTCGGTACCGACGGCGTGCTGGACGACGCGGGGATCGCCATCCCGGACGAGCAGGAGGACGAGGTGGAGAAGTTCCGCGAGTTCCTCGACCAGATCTCGCCCGAGGATTTCGGGACCAACAGCCAGTGAATCGGCCAGGCGAACCGCCTGTTTCCGGCCAAACAATGAGCCTTTCCCCGTGCGAGGTCACGAGAAACCACTCGTAGGGTGATTATCACTCGGCGTGGCGAGCGCGGCGATCGTTGACGCACCCCGAGGGACTGCATACCGTCGATATGGCAGGTCCCGTCCGGGACGTGGAGGACGGAGGGCGGCGTGGCAATCACCGGCGACGGTATGGCGGCGGAAGGGGCGTTGCCGCTCCACTCGGGCGCAGCAGCGAACCCTGCCCCGGCACCGGCCGCGGCGGTGTCGGGGGACTGCGAGGCTCAGACCATCGGCTATCGCGGCCCGACCGCCTGTGCGGCAGCGGGCATCACTTACCGGCAGCTCGACTACTGGGCGCGTACGGGCCTGGTGGAGCCGAGCATCCGGCCGGCCTACGGCTCCGGCACCCAGCGGCTCTACAGCTTCCGGGATGTCGTGGTCCTGAAGATCGTCAAGCGGCTGCTGGACACCGGGGTGTCGCTGCAGAACATCCGCACCGCCGTCCAGCATCTGCGCTCGCGCGGGCTGGCGGATCTGACGCGGATGACGCTGATGAGCGATGGCGCGACGGTCTACGAGTGCACCTCGCCCGACCAGGTCGTGGATCTGCTCCAGGGCGGCCAGGGCGTCTTCGGAATCGCCGTCGGCGTGGTGTGGCGGGACGTGGAGGGTGCGCTGTCACAGCTCCACGGGGAGCGCGTGGACACCGGCGAGACGCTGGTGGGGAAGAACCCGCACGACGAGTTGGCGCGGCGGCGCAACCGGGCGGGCTGAGTCCCCGGCGGAGTTCGCGGCCCGGCATCGGGCCGATTGTCAGTGGCATGGGGCAGCATCGGAGATGTGAGACCTGCCCCGACGATTCTGCATCTGGACATGGATGCCTTCTTCGCGGCCGCCGAGCAGGCGGCCAAGCCGAGCCTGCGCGGCAAACCCGTGGTGGTCGGCGGGATCGGCGCGCGCGGAGTGGTCTCCACGGCCTCGTACGAAGCCCGGGTCTTCGGTGTCCGCTCCGCGATGCCGACGGCCCAGGCGCGCCGGCTGTGCCCCAACGCCGCCTATCTCAGCCCTCGCTTCACGCTGTACCGCCACGTGAGTGAGGTGGTGATGGAGCTGCTGCATGCGCTGTCGCCGCTGGTGGAGCCGCTGAGCCTGGACGAGGCGTTCGTCGACCTGGAGGCGGGTGGGGTGCCGGCCGAGACGGCGGCGGTGCGCGCCGTGGGGGAGCGGCTGCGGTGTGACATCCGGTCCGCGACGGGCCTGACCGGCTCGGTGGGGCTGGCCGGGGCCAAGATGCTGGCAAAGATCGCGTCCGAGGCGGCCAAGCCGGATGGGCTGGTGGTGATCGAGCCGGGCACCGAACGGGAGCTGCTGGGCCCGATGACGGTGCGGACGCTGCCCGGGGTGGGTCCCGCGACGGCCGAGACGCTGCGCAGGGCCGGGATCCACACCGTCGCGGAGACCGCGGAGGCCGGTGAGGCCGAGCTGGTGCGGCTGCTGGGCAAGGCGCATGGTGCCGGGCTGTATGCGATGGCGCTGGGGCAGGACGACCGGCCCGTGGTGGCCGAGCGGGACGCGAAATCCATCTCGGTCGAGGACACCTTCGAGGTCGATCTGACCGACCGGACTCGGGTACGGAGCGAGGTGCTGCGGCTGGCGGACCGGTGTGTACAGCGGCTGCGGGCGGCCGGGCGCTCCGGGCGCACGGTGGTCATCAAGGTGCGCAACTACGACTTCTCGACGCTGACCCGTTCCGAGACGCTGCGCGGGCCCACCGACGACCCGGCGGTGATACGGGAGGCGGCTGTGCGCCTGCTGGAGATGGTGGACACCACCGGCGGGGTGCGGCTGCTGGGCGTGGGCGTGAGTGGCCTGGCGGACTTCACACAGGAGGATCTGTTCGCCCAGCTGGCGACGGAGCGGGAGGCGGCGGAGACCGCGACGGCAGCGGCGGCGGAGCAGGCCGCCGGGGGCACGGAGCAGGCCGGGGCCGAGGAGGAGCGGCCGCGGCGCTGGCACCCGGGGCTGGACGTGGTGCACGACGAGTACGGCGCCGGCTGGGTACAGGGGAGCGGGGTGGGGAGAGTGACCGTACGCTTCGAAACGCCATGGTCCGCACCGGGGAGGGTGCGGACCTTTGCTGTCGAGGACCCGGCGCTGCGGCCGGGGGAGCCCCTGCCGCTGGTGGGCGGGGCGCCGGCGGGTGATCAGTCGTCCGAGCCGGCGATCTTGCCGAAGTTCTTGTCGCGGGAGGCGGGGGACACCGGATCGGAGGTCGGGGAAGAAATATCCAGTCGGTAGTGGTGATAGAGCTGAAGTTCCTGCTCAGGGGAGAGATGGCGGCCCACGCCGAAGTCCGGCGCGTCCTTGATCAGCTTGCGGTCGTAAGGAATGTGCAGGCCCTCACCGACCATTTTGCTGGGCTCCAGGGGGACGAACGCATCCCGGCTGAAGAGTCCGGTGCGCACGGCCGCCCACTCCGGTTCCCCCGTCGCATCGTCGAGGTAGACCTCGTCGATGGTCCCTATTTTCGCGCCGTTACGGTCGAACGCTTTGCGGCCGATCAGGCTTCGGGGATCGATATCGGTTTGCACGGCCCCTCCAATTGGTCGCAACTGCCCTGTGACAACTACCAAACGGCACATTTCATGCCCTGGCCACTCGAAGGATCCTTCGAGTGGCGCGCTGGTAGGCTGGCGATTGGCCGCAGACCCCGTGCGGGAGAGTCCTTGTCGTTCGCGACCAGGGCGCCGAAGGAGCAAATCCTCCCCGGAATCTCTCAGGCACACGTACCGCATGGACGAGGTCACTCTGGAAAGCAGGGCGGGCCGCGGAAGGCACAGCGCCGGGACCCCTCCTCACCGACGGTGAAAGCCGGACCGCCATGTGCGGGCCGGTGAAGCTCTCAGGTTGAGATGACAGAGGGGGAGGCCGTCCGGGCACCCGTGCCGTGGTGCCCCTCGTAGGTCGTATTGACCAGGAGGCCCCCGCAGATGACCACCAATCGCATCTCCTTGACCGAGCTGGAACGCGGCACCCCCTTCGAGCGCCGGCACATCGGTCCCGACCACGCGGCGCAGGCGAAGATGCTCGCGCACATCGGATTCGGGTCGCTGGACGAGCTCACCGCCGCTGCCGTGCCCGATGTGATCAAGAGCGCCGAGGCGCTCGGCCTGCCGCACGCCCGTACCGAGGCCGAGGTGCTCAAGGAGCTGGAGGGCCTGGCGGACCGCAATCAGGTCCTGTCGTCCATGATCGGACTCGGCTACTACGGCACGTTCACCCCGCCGGTGATCCTGCGCAATGTCATGGAGAACCCGGCCTGGTACACGGCGTACACGCCCTACCAGCCGGAGATCTCGCAGGGCCGCCTGGAGGCGCTGCTGAACTTCCAGACGATGGTCGCCGACCTGACCGGGCTGCCCACCTCCGGCGCCTCGCTGCTGGACGAGGGCACCGCCGCCGCCGAGGCGATGGCTCTTGCCCGCCGGGTCGGCAAGGTCAAGCAGGGCGTCTTCCTGGTCGACGCCGACTGTCTGCCGCAGACCATCGCCGTGATCGAGACCCGTGCGGAGCCCACGGGCGTCGAGGTCGTGGTCGCGGACCTGTCCGACGGCATTCCGGCCGAGATCGCCGAGCGCGGTGTCTTCGGTGTGCTGCTGCAGTACCCGGGAGCCTCCGGTGCGGTGCGTGACCCCCGCGCCGTGATCGAGCAGGCCCACGAGCTGGGCGCGATCGTCACCGTCGCCGCCGATCTGCTCGCCCTGACGCTGCTGACCTCGCCCGGTGAGCTCGGCGCGGACATCGCCGTCGGCACCACCCAGCGCTTCGGCGTCCCGATGGGCTTCGGCGGACCGCACGCCGGCTTCATGGCCGTCCGTGACCAGTTCGCCCGCAGCCTCCCCGGCCGTCTGGTGGGCGTCTCCGTCGACGCCGACGGCAACAAGGCCTACCGCCTGGCGCTGCAGACCCGTGAGCAGCACATCCGCCGGGAGAAGGCCACCAGCAACATCTGCACCGCGCAGGTGCTGCTCGCGGTCATGGCCGGGATGTACGCGGTCTACCACGGCCCCGAGGGCCTGCGGACCATCGCCCGGCGCACCCACCGCTACGCCGCGATCCTCGCCGAGGGCCTGCGGGCCGGCGGGGTGGAGGTCCTGCACGGTGCGTACTTCGACACGCTGACCGCGCGGGTGCCCGGCCGGGCCGCCGAGGTCGCCGCCGCCGCCCGGGAGGCCGGTGTCAACCTCCGGCAGGTCGACGCGGACCTGGTCGGCATCGCCTGTGACGAGACCACCGGGCGTGCGCAGCTGGCCGGTGTCTGGGGCGCCTTCGGGGTGCCCGGTGACGTCGAGCAGCTGGACGCGGCCGCCGCCGAAGCGCTGCCGCAGGCGCTGCTGCGTCACGACGACTACCTCGCCCACCCGGTCTTCCACGAGTACCGCTCCGAGACCGCGATGCTGCGCTACCTGCGCACCCTCGCCGACAAGGACTACGCGCTGGACCGCGGCATGATCCCGCTCGGCTCCTGCACGATGAAGCTGAACGCCACCACCGAGATGGAGCCGGTCACCTGGCCCGCGTTCGGCCAGCTGCACCCGTTCGCGCCGGCCGACCAGGCCCAGGGCTACCTCACGCTGATCCAGGAGCTGGAGGAGCGGCTGGCCACGGTCACCGGCTACGACAAGGTCTCCATCCAGCCGAACGCCGGATCGCAGGGCGAGCTGGCCGGTCTGCTGGCCGTCCGCGCCTACCACCGCGCCAACGGTGACGAGCAGCGCACGGTCTGCCTGATCCCGTCCTCGGCGCACGGCACCAACGCCGCCAGCGCCGTGATGGCCGGAATGAAGGTCGTCGTCGTCAAGACCGGTGAGGACGGCGAGGTCGACACCGACGATCTGCACGCCAAGATCGAGAAGCACCGTGACGAGCTCGCGGTCCTGATGGTGACCTACCCCTCCACCCACGGCGTGTTCGAGGAGCACATCACCCAGATCTGCGCGGCGGTGCACGAGGCCGGCGGCCAGGTCTATGTCGACGGCGCCAACCTCAATGCGCTGGTCGGGCTCGCCGAGCCCGGCAAGTTCGGCGGCGATGTCTCGCATCTGAACCTGCACAAGACCTTCTGCATCCCGCACGGCGGCGGTGGCCCCGGTGTCGGCCCCGTCGGCGTCCGCGCCCACCTGGCGCCGTACCTGCCCAACCACCCGCTGCAGCCGAGCGCCGGCCCCGAGACGGGCGTCGGGCCGATCTCCGCGGCTCCCTGGGGCTCGGCCGGCATCCTGCCGATCTCCTGGGCGTACGTCCGTCTGATGGGCGCCGAGGGCCTCAAGCGCGCCACCCAGGTCGCGGTCCTCAGCGCCAACTACATCGCCAAGCGTCTGGAACCGCACTACCCGGTGCTCTACACCGGCCCCGGCGGCCTGGTGGCGCACGAGTGCATCATCGACGTCCGGCCGCTGACCAAGGCGACCGGGGTGAGCATCGACGATGTGGCCAAGCGGCTGATCGACTACGGCTTCCACGCGCCGACGATGTCGTTCCCCGTGGCCGGCACGCTGATGATCGAGCCGACCGAGAGCGAGGACCTCGGTGAGCTGGACCGGTTCTGCGACGCGATGATCGCCATCCGCGCGGAGATCGAGAAGGTCGGCTCGGGGGAGTGGGCCAAGGACGACAACCCGCTGCGCAACGCTCCGCACACCGCGGGCGCGCTCGGCGGCGACTGGTCGCACCCGTACACCCGCGAGGAGGCCGTCTTCCCGGCCGGTGTCGCCGCGTCGGAGAAGTACTGGCCGCCGGTGCGCCGCATCGACGGTGCCTTCGGCGACCGTAACCTCGTCTGCTCCTGCCCGCCTCTGGAGGAGTACGACAACTGAGTCATGGCAGCAGCAAGGGCCCTCGGCAGATCTGCCGGGGGCCCTGTGGTACGTGGCGAGCGCGGCGGGTCAGGCAGCCGCGATGACCCGGGCGCGGTGCGGGGCGATGACCTGCCCGTCGGGGAGCAGCTCACCGGTGTCCTCGAAGAGCAGGACGCCGTTGCAGAGCAGGCTCCAGCCCTGCTCCGGATGGTGCGCCACAAGGTGTGCGGCCTCCCGGTCGGTGGAGTCTGCTGAGGGGCATGGCGGTTGGTGCTGACACATGGAAGTTGTCTTTCGCTGCGGTGAAGTGAACGTCGTCATGCGGCTCGATGAGGTGTTCATGGCCGCGCCCCCGTTTCTGTCGGTCGGTCCCAGTGTTGCCCCACGGACGGGATTCCGCAGGGATTTCGCAGCAGCGGTACTCACTCGATAGGGACGCGTCACCCATGCGGGCGGTTGCTCCCAATTGCACTCCTCCCCAAGAGGGTTGGGAGTGGTAACCGCGGACTAGGCCGCGTGGGTGAGCACGACAGAGCGCCCCGCGGCCGGACGGGGCCGCGGGGCATGCTCGGGCGGGGCGGCGGGCGCCGGGTTCCGCGCGCGCGGGCGCGCCGGCGCTGCCGGGTCAGGCGGGTTCGGCGAGGAGCGGGGTGGGCGCGAGCCGCAGGGTGAGCCGGGGGAGCAGATCGGCGATCCGCTGCGGGCGGTGCGCGGCGATGCCCGGCGGGGCGGGTGCCAGCGGTACCAGCAGGTCGCCGGGTGCGGGCAGCCCCTGTGCGCCGTCGGAGGTGAGGTCGTGGTGCAGCCACAGCGTGAGCATGTACAGCTCGGGGACGGACAGCAGACGCGGCTGGTAGGGCGTGGCGAGTGACTCGGCCTGCGCCAGCGCCTGCTCGGTCGCGGCGACGTAGGGGCCGCCGCAGAAGTGCCCGAAGGTCCAGCCGTCCGCCGTGAGCACCGCCTCAGCGGTCGCCACGGCACGCTCCCCGCCGCGGACCAGAAAGCGCCAGCCGGCCAGCCGGGTGTGCGGGGTGCCGCCGGCCCGGCTGACGTCGTCCCAGACATGGACGGGCAGCGGGTGGTCGGGGCTGAGCGGACCCTGATGAGCGCGCAGCGCGGAGACCGGGGCCTCGCGGACCGCGGTGGGTGAGCCGAGAGCGGCGAGAACGCTGCGCAGGGCGGGCGCGGGGGCAGGGGGAAGGTGCAGCGGCATGATGGGTCGCCTCTCACTTCGGAGACACGGTGGAGCGTGGCGGGTGCAAACGGCGCTGTCTGCGTGCGGGGTCAGAGCATGGCCGGCCGGGGCTGCGGCGCGGCGGGGTCAGCCGCTGTGCCCCAGTGCCGGTGAGACCACCGGGACGCTGTGCGCCAAGTCTCTGCCTCGTAAGCGGAGTTTATACGACGTATGTTCTGAATGTGTTTCGGCTACCGGCCTTGCGGATTTCCGGCAAGGTGAAATCCGGACCGCTGCGCGAGGTGTTTTCCGCCGCTTTGTGCGGCGTTTTGAAGACACCACCTCGTATTGCCTTACCAGTGCGGTAGGCCGGAACTCGTTGGTGTTTCTCACGAGCGAATTACCGTGGGCGAGTGCCTCCCGGATATGCCTATGGGCAGTGCCGGATGCTGCATCACTTCGAGCCTATCGGCACGGGCCTGCCCCCGCGGCGTTATTGATCAGATTGCCGGGGCATCATCGACCGTAGCGCGAACCCCGGCGGTGTCGGGGACGGCCCCAAGCGGCCCGTGGTAGCGGGCTGTTCACTCGAGGAGGGACCCTTCGATGGGGGAGAAGGTCGCCGCGGACGGGATCGACCTGGCGGACCGGGAGCGTTATCGAAGAAAGCTTCACGACTGTCTCGAGGGATTGCACAGGCTCCTGACGGAGAAGCGGTTCGACCGGCCCAGGAATCTCATGGGTCTGGAGATCGAACTCAATCTTGCCGGTGCCGACGGGCTGCCCCGCATGATGAACTCTCAAGTACTGGAGCGCATCGCCAGCGGCGATTTCCAGACCGAACTCGCCCAGTGCAACCTTGAGGTCAACGTCCTGCCGCACCGCTTGAGCGGCCGCGTGCTGGACCAGCTCGCCGAGGAACTCCGTACGGGACTGGGCTACGCCGAAAGGAAGGCCCGGGAAGTCGCCGCCAGGATCGTGATGATCGGCATTCTGCCGACCCTGCACGCCACCGATCTCACGGCCGCCAGCCTCTCCGAGAACGACCGCTATGTCCTGCTCAACGACCAGATGCGGGCGGCTCGCGGCGAGGACTTCGCACTGGACATCCGGGGCGTCGAGCACCTGGTCTCCCGTTCGCCCTCGATCGCACCGGAAGCCGCCTGTACGTCGGTCCAGCTGCACCTCCAGGTGACACCGGGCCGCTTCGCCGCTGTCTGGAACGCAGCACAGGCCATTGCCGCGGTACAGGTGGCGGTCGGCGCCAACTCACCGTTCCTCTTCGGCCGTGAGCTGTGGCGCGAGTCCCGGCCGCCGGTCTTCCAGCAGGCCACCGACACCCGCTCGCCCGAGCTGCAGGCCCAGGGGGTACGCCCCCGCACCTGGTTCGGTGAGCGCTGGATCGACTCCGCGTACGACCTGTTCGAGGAGAATGTGCGGTACTTCCCGCCGCTGCTGCCGGTGTGCGGGTCACAGGAGCCGCTGCAACTCCTCGACGAGGGCGGAGTGCCCGACCTGGCCGAACTGGTCCTGCACAACGGCACGGTCTACCGCTGGAACCGCCCGGTCTATGCGGTCGCGGACGGCGTCGCGCACCTCAGGGTCGAGAACCGGGTGCTGCCGGCCGGCCCCACCATCGCCGACGTCATCGCCAACACCGCCTTCTACTACGGCCTGGTGCGGACGCTGGCCGAGGAGCCGCGCCCCGTGTGGTCGCGGCTCCCGTTCGCCGCCGCGTCCCGCAACTTCGACTCCGCCTGCCGGTACGGCATCGACGCCACCCTGGACTGGCCGCGTCCCGGGCGGGCGGGCGGTATCGCCGCCATCCCGGCCGTACGGCTGGTACGCAAGGAGCTGCTGCCGCTGGCGGCCCGTGGGCTGGACGCCTGGGGGGTGGAACCGGCCGATCGTGACCACTATCTCGGCATCATCGACGAGCGCTGCCGGCGCCGGGTGAACGGGGCGTCCTGGCAGGCCGCGGCCTTCCACCACGCCCGGCGCCAAGGCCTGGACCGGGACGCCGCGCTCGCCGCGATGACCCGGCGCTACAGCGAGCTGATGCACACGGGGAAGCCGGTGCACACCTGGCCGGTCGCCTGGCCGGCCGCTGAGCGCTCCGCCGTACCGGGACCACGGCAGGCGGCGGCGGAGGGGGCGTAGCCGGGGTTCAGTGTGGTCCGTTGCTGCCCGCCGCCATGATGGCTTTGAGCATCACCTGGTGGATCTGCGACGGGTCGCTGACCAGGTGCGTCGAGCCGCCGGTCGGCGCCACGATGCGGTCCAGGGCCGAGGTGTCGGCCGCCGGGCCGATCGCGAGGGCGATCAGCGGCACCGGCCGTTTCGGGTCGGAAAGCTTCTCCAGCTTGCCCACCAGAGCGTCGAGGCCGATGCCGTGGGCGTCGTCGTTGGTGCCGTCGGTGAGGATGACCAGCGCGTTGAACTTCCCGCTCGCGTAGGTCGAGCGGGCCTTCTCGTACGCGGCGAGCGTGGTGTCGTACAGGCCGGTGGCGCCCTGGGGCTCCGGGGCCAGCGCGCGGAAGGCGCCGGCGAGCGCATCGCGATGGGCGGTGCCGTCCTTGTCCCGGCCGCCGAGCCGCTCGGTGGGGGACAGCTCGGCATAGTCCTTGTCGCCGTCCAGTGAGGTGGCGAACTTCCACAGCCCGATCTCGTCGTCGGAGGTGAACGTGGTCAGCGCCTGGAGGAGGGAATTCTTGGCGAGGTCCATCCGGGACCGGCCGCTGTGACCGGGGACGGGGGCGCCCATCGACGCCGAGGCGTCCACGACGGTGGAGAGCCGGGCGCTTTGCACCGTGATCGTCCACATGCCCATCAGTGCCTGGAGTTCCTTCACCGTCGGCGGCTCGGCGGGATCGGCGGAGTACGGCTGCGGATCGCGTCCGCCGGCCGCGCTGACCACCTTCGGGTCCGTCTCGCCGTTGCCGGCCCGGAAGCCGTGCCGGCGCAGTGCGCGCTGTCCGGCGGGCTCGCTGAGCAGTGTCATGAAGCGGGTGGCGGCGCGCGACTGTTCCGGTTCTGTCTCGCTGTTGTCGACCAGTGTGTAGGGGTAGTCGAGCCGGGCCGTGCCGTCCTTGGGGTAGAGCAGGTCCAGGTCCGGCCCGCCGTCCTTGCGCGCGTTGTGTGCGAAAGCGGCCTGCTCGGAGAGCAGCAGCGCCTGGTTGCGGCGCGGATTGCCCTGCTCCGCAGCGGAGCCGTCGCGTGGCAGGGTGGCCATGGCCTGCCCGTCGCCGTCCGCGACCCGCTGGTTGAGCAGCCTCGCCGTGGCGGCGGTGCGGGTGTCCGCCGCGGCGCGGTCCGGTGCCTGCCGGGTGTTGGCGGCGCTGATGCGGGCCAGTGAGAGCAGTCCGGTGGCGCTGCGGGAGGGGTCGGCGACGCCCAGGTGCAGTGCGTCGCCGGCTGCCGTGGCCCGGGTCAGTTCCGTCCAGGTGTAGATCTTTGCCGGCCAGCCCAGCGACTTGGCGGCCCTGGGGACGGCGCCCAGCGCGATCGGGGACGAGGCGATGGTGCCGACGGCGGTCAGCGGGGTCCCGCGCTCCGCGCCGACCCGGTCCACCCACAGGCTCGAATCCGGTATCCACACCTGGAATTCGGGACCGACCGGCCGCTGTCCGAAAGCGTCGGCGATCTCGTGGGCGGCTCGCGCGGTGACCTTGACATCCAGGCATCTGCCGTCGGTGTGTGCCGCCTCCTCCCGCGCCGACTTGGCCACCGCTTCGATCGCCGGGGCGACATCGGGCGAGGCGGCCACATCGAGCCGTGTCGCCTCGCCGCCGCACGGCCCGCCGAACGGGAGCAGACCGCTGTCCAGCGCCACGACCGTGCCGGCGGCGAGGGTCAGCGCGAGGCCGGTGGCGAGGACCAGCGCGCGCGGACGTGCACTCCGGCGGGCCCCCGTGCGCGCCGGTGTGGAGCCGTCGGGCAAGCTGTGTCGTCCCATTGCGGTAGCGCCTCGCCTTCTAGGAGCTCGACCGGGATGCGCTGGGGAGGGGGAAACGCGCCATCTGGATGGCGCCCGCCCCCGGCCTGTCGCGCGCGATCTTCGTACCTGCTGCCGAGACCCTAGCGGGGCGGTGGTGGCGGCGAGGCGGTAATGCGGAAGCGGAGGAAGTGTGCAGTCGGATACAAGTCCCGTGGCCGATGCGAACGTTCCAGGTCAAGGGCCTGGTGACGGGCTCGTCGGGGAGCCGTCCCGAAGCATCCTGCGGAGCGAGACATGGATCGTCCTGGCCCTCTCGCTGGGGGCCAGCGGGCTGTCGGCGCTGATCAGCTTCATCGGGTCGGTGACCAAGCCCGGTGGTCTCAAGGACCAGGCGGCGACGCTCAACGGCTCCCATGCGCCCGGCCGGCCTTGGCTGGATCTCGCCTGGCAGCTGTTCGGTATCGCGACCGCCCTGGTGCCCGTGGTGCTGGTGGCGCATCTGCTGCTGCGGGAACGGGCCGGCGGTCTGCGGGCGATCGGCTTCGACCGGCGGCGGCCCGGCTTCGACCTGAGCCGCGGCGTCGCACTGGCGGCCGTCATCGGCGGCAGCGGTCTGCTGCTGTATCTGGGTGCGCGGGCGGCCGGATTCAATCTGACGGTGGTCCCCGAGGCGCTGCCCGAGGTGTGGTGGAAGATCCCGGTGCTGATCGCCTCCGCGGTGCAGAACGCCGTCCTGGAGGAGGTCATCGTCGTCGGGTATCTGCTGCGCCGACTGGGGCAGTTGGGCTGGTCGCCGCTCGCGGCGCTCGCGGCCAGCTCGGTGCTGCGCGGTTCCTACCACCTCTACCAGGGCATCGGTGGATTCGTCGGCAACATGGTGATGGGCGTGCTCTTCGTCCTGCTCTACCGGCGCTGGGGGCGGGTCGGGCCGCTGGTCGCCGCCCATGCCCTGATCGACATCGTGGCGTTTGTCGGCTATGCGCTGCTCGCCGGACGGGTGGGGTGGCTGCCGACGCCATGAGGCGGCGGAGGCGCGGGGCACCGCCGGTGCCTGCCGCGCCTCCCGGGGGCTGCCGCCGTACGGGCCGGCTCAGCCGGTGACCAGCAGTTCCCCGTCGATGACCGTGACCGCCGACCCGGTCAGCAGCGTACGGTCGCCGCGCAGCCCGGTCCGTACGAAGCCGGTGCGGGCGGCGCCCTGCAGGCCGACCAGGTCGGCACGGCCCAGCCGCGCCGACCAGAACGGTGCGAGCGCGGTGTGCGCGCTGCCCGTTACCGGGTCCTCGTCGATGCCCACCCCGGGGAAGAAGCAGCGCGAGATGAAGTCGTAGCCGCCGTCAGGGTTTTCGGCGGGTGCCGTGGTGATCACCCCTCGGCCGCCGTGCCCGGCGAGCGCCTTGAGATCCGGGGCCAGCGCCCGTACGGACTTCTCGTCGGCCAGCTCGACCAGGAGATCGCCGACACCGGGGCCGGTGTCGTGCGCGGAGCGGATCTCGGCGCCCAGTGCGCCCGCGACGGCCGGCGGTACCTCGACGGGGGTGAGCGGGGCGGTCGGGAAGTCCATGGTGATCGAACCGCCGTCGTCGGCCGTCGTGGTGAGCACCCCGCTGCGGGTGCGGAAGCGGACCGTACCGGTGGCCGTTCCCGTGGTGTGCAGGACGTGCGCGGTGGCCAAAGTGGCATGCCCGCACATGTTCACCTCGGCGGCCGGGGTGAGCCAGCGCAGCGCCCAGTCGGCGTCGCCGCCCGCGGGCAGCGGGTGGGCGAAGGCGGTCTCGGAGAGATTGACCTCGGTGGCGACCTGCTGCAGCCAGGCCGTATCGGGAAAGGCGCCGGAGTCGAGGAGTACGACTCCCGCGGGGTTGCCGGCGAACGGACGCTCACTGAAGGCGTCGACGATGCGAATCCTCATGGCCGTGAGCGTAGGGGTGTCGCCAGGCCGCAGGCCAAGGCCAATTCGAGGGAATTGGCCGGGGTGGGGAGCCGCAGCGGAGGTGCCGGGACGGGGCCCCATGCGTGGTTCGCCGGAAACCTCACTCCGACGGTGCTCTGGTGATCCGCTTCTCGAATCAGTGGTGGGCGTACAGCGCGTCGTTGCAGCAGGGAGCAGGCCGGCGTCCGTCGAAGCGCGATGAGGCGGACACCCGGATGTGAGTCAGGGCCTTGCTTCGGCGAACAGTCCCGATATATCGTTGAAGCATCGCGACCGATCAACGATAGAGAGATGGAGGACGTCATCATGCGTTCCCAAGGACACGAACACGGACATGAGCACCGGCATGAGCACTGCGGGCCCGGGCGCCACGGCGGCCGCGGCGACTTCATGGGCGGCTGGGAGCGGCGGCGTGCGGCCTTCGGCCCGTTCGGCCCGCCGTTCGGAGGTCCGCCCTTCGGGGGCGGCCGGGGGCGCGGCGGACCGCGCGGCCGGGCCCGCCGCGGCGATGTGCGCGCCTCGATCCTGGCGCTGCTCAAGGACCGTCCGATGCACGGCTACGAAATGATCCAGGAGATCGCCGAGCGCAGCGGCGGGGCGTGGAAGCCCAGCCCCGGCTCGGTCTATCCGACGCTGCAGCTCCTCGAGGACGAGGGGTTGATCACCAGCGCCAGTGAGGGCGGCAAGAAGCTGTTCTCGCTGACCGACGCCGGGCGCGCCGAGGCCGACGGCGGCTCGGACGCCCCCTGGGAGGATGCCGGGCGCGGCGTCGACTGGGAGGCGATGAACGAGATCCGCAAGGCGGGCGGCGGTCTGGTCGAGGCCTTCCGGCAGGTGTGGGCCACCGGCAGTCCCGAGCAGCGGGAGAAGGCCATGGCGGTGGTCAACAAGGCACGCAAGGAGCTGTATCTGATCCTCGCCGAGGAGGACTGAGCGAAGGGTGAGCGGAGTGGTGCGGCCTTCGGGGGCCGGGGTGGGGGCGGCCCCCGAAGGGTCAGGCGACCAGGGCGGCGAGCTTGCGCAGCGACTCGTTCAGTGCGGCGCCCGCCGAGTCCTTGAGCTTGCCGGCCATCAGCGAGACCGCGGCGCCGGTGAACGCCCCGTCGATCCGTACGGCCGTCGCCCCGCCGTCCGGGGTGAGTTCGTAGCGCATCCCCAGGCTGACGCCCATCGGGCCCTTGCCCTCGATGTCGAGCAGCCGGCCGGGCTCCAGCTCCCGCACGGTCCAGGCGACCTCCGCGGGGAAGCCCATCAGCTTCATGTTCTCCTCGTAGCCGGCGCCCACCTTGAGTGATTCCGGGCCGCCCTTGGGGAAGGCGGTGTGGGTGACGTTCCACTCCCCGTAGGAGTCGAAGTCGGTGAGCCGCTCCCAGACCTTCGCGGCAGGTGCCTCGATACGGGCCTGTGCGGTGACTTCGGCCATGCGATCACCCCTTCGGTGACGATCCCTGGCTGGTGCCGCGGAACGTATCCCCGCCGGGATGAAGGTTCAAGAGCGAGGACCTGCCCTTGCTGATGGGTCATCAGATTTCGGGGCGGTCGGCCCGGGGAGGGGGCGTGGCCGGCGGGCGGCGTCCCGTCCCTGAATGTCCGGCCTCCACGATTCCCGTGCATCTCCTCCGCAAGGATGAGACCGGGTGGCCGCGCCCAACCAGCGTGGGAGACGCGAATGCTTCCCGCCGGTGATGTTCCGGCACTCAGAGGCTGGTGGGGTGGGTGCTGTGCAAAACCGTACTGCGTACAGTGGGGGCGCCGGCCCGGCCCCGGAGGACCTCGACACACAGCTCACCGTCGAGCTCGCGTCGGTCGTATCCGCTGCCCGCAGGCGGGCCACCCGCGACGGTGACCGGCAGGTCGACACCGCCCATCTGCTGCACGGCCTCCTGGAGTCGGATCCCGCCGTGCGCGAGGTCTTCGACGGCGGACCGCAGGTCGCACGGCTGCTCGGCTACCTCGTCCAGCGCAGCATCGGCTACGGACTCCGCTGGCACGGCACCATCGAGGACTCCGGCGCGGTCCCCGTGGTCGCCGAGGGTGCCGTCCCCGGATGGTCACCGGCCGCGGCCGCCGCGATGGACGGCGCCCTGGACCGCGCCCATGCCCGGTACGCCACCCGTGCGGGCTGCCTCGACCTGCTCGCCGCGCTGGTGGACGACCCCGAATCGCGGGCCGTCGAGGTGCTGCGCCGGGCCTCCGTCGACACCGCCCGGCTCGCCGGCCGTCTGGACGGGGAGCGCACCGGCCGGGACTGACAGGGGTCTCGGGGGTGGCACTGCTGACGAAGGCTGCCATGATGGCCGGATGCACGCGTCTTCGGGGAGCCCGGCAGGATCATCGACCGGGTCGGGCCAGGGAATTCCCGGGTCCTTGGGGGGCCGGCAGTCATCGCCCGCCCCCGGGGCGCGCCGGCGTCGGGCGCCCGCAGGACGCGGTGCCGGTCTCGGTATCGCCCTGCTGTCCGCGCTCGCCTTCGGCGGTTCGGGCGTCGCCGCCAAGCCCCTGATAGCCGCCGGCCTCGAACCGCTGCAGGTCACCTGGCTGCGGGTGGCCGGGGCGGCGCTGGTCATGCTGCCGGTCGCCTGGCGTCACCGGGATCTGGCGCGCCGCCGGCCCGCGCTGCTCGCGGGTTACGGGCTGCTCGCCGTCGCCGGCGTCCAGGCGTGCTACTTCGCCGCGCTCTCCCGTATTCCCGTCGGTGTCGCGCTCCTCATCGAATATCTGGCGCCCGCCCTCGTGCTGGGCTGGGTCCGCTTCGTCCAGAAACAGCCGGTCACCCGGGCCGCGGCGGTCGGCGTGGTGCTGGCCGTCGGCGGACTGGCCTGTGTGGTCGAGGTCTGGTCCGGGCTGAGCTTCGACGCCTTCGGCCTCGCGCTCGCGCTCGGCGCGGCCTGCTGCCAGGTCGGCTACTTCGTGCTCTCCGATCACGGCACCGACGGCGACGACGTGGTGGACCCGCTCGGTGTCATCGCCTACGGCCTGCTGATCGGCGCCGTCCTCCTCACCGTGATCGCCCGCCCCTGGGGCATGGACTGGGCGGTGCTCGGCGGCGGCGCGGACATGAACGGAACCCAGGTGCCCGCCGTCCTGTTGCTCGCCTGGATCGTGCTGATCGCGACGGTGGCGGCCTACCTCACCGGAGTGGTGTCGATCCGCCGGCTCTCGCCGCAGGTGGCCGGAGTGGTCGCCTGTCTGGAGGCGGTCATCGCGACGGTCCTGGCCTGGGTCCTGCTCGGCGAGCATCTCTCCGCACCGCAGATCGTCGGTGGGGCGGTGGTGCTGACCGGCGCCTTCATCGCGCAGTCGGCCAAACCCAAGGCGACGGAGAAGGTACGGGTGGCCGGAGCCGGGACGGGGCCGGGCGACGGTGTGGGCGTCCCCGGGGGCAACGGGGCGCCGGAGTCCCCGGCCGTCCCGGCGTCCTCGGCCCGGCCCGGGGATGACTTGTCGGCCGGTTCCTGTGCGACATAGGGTGCCGATCATGCGTTTGACTGTGCTGCCCCCTCCTGCCGCGTAACGCGGGC
Source organism: Streptomyces sp. NPDC048637 (assembly GCF_040650675.1). Lineage (NCBI taxonomy): Bacteria > Bacillati > Actinomycetota > Actinomycetes > Kitasatosporales > Streptomycetaceae > Streptomyces > Streptomyces sp. NPDC048637. Next base: position 212,897 of record NZ_JBEZHQ010000009.1, on the reverse strand, counting down.
GGCGGCCTCCGAGAAAATCCCGGCCCGGGCTGGTTCCCGAGCCGCTTGTCGCTGCCTGCACACGGGACCACGCGACCACTCCACGGCGTATGACGCCGTCCTGGATTTCCCGGAGTACCTCTCCCATGCATGCCACTCCTTCCTCCGCCCTGCCCGTGGGCCGGGGGCTGTTGTACGTCACGTTCGCCGCGACCGCCTGGGGCACCGCGGGCGCGGCCGCCGCCCTCCTCTACCGCGGCAGCGGACTGGGCCCGCTGGCCCTCACCTTCTGGCGCACCTTCGGCGGGCTGGTTCTGCTGCTCGCCGTACGGGCGTTGCTGCGCCGCCGGTCCGGCACCGCCGCCGTCCCCGCCCCCGTTTCGTCCGAGCTGCTGCGCCGGCGGCTGACCCGGACCGTGATGACGGGCGTCGCCCTCGCCGTCTTCCAGGCCGCCTACTTCGCCGCCGTCGAATCCACCGGGCTGGCCGTGGGCACCGTCGTCACCATGGGGGCGGGGCCTGTCCTCATCGCCATCGGGGCGCGGGTGACGATGGGCGAACGGCTCGGCGCGGGCGGGGTCCTGGCCGTCGCCGGGGCGCTGGCCGGGCTGGCGGTGCTGGTCCTCGGCGGCGACGGCGGTGCCACTGTCCGCCCGGCCGGTATCGGCTACGCCCTGCTGTCGGCGGCCGGCTGTGCCGCGATGACGCTGATCACCCGGCGGCTGGGCAGGGGCGGCGGCAGCGATCCGTACGCCTCGACGGTCAGCGCTTTCGCGGTCGGTGCGCTGGGCCTGCTGCCGCTCGCGGCGGTGGAGGGGCTGTGGCCCCAGGCGCACGAACTGGGCTGCAGTATCTGCCTGCTGGGCTATATCGCGGCGGTGCCGACGGCGCTGGCCTACGGGCTGTACTTCGCGGGCCTGGCCGCCGTCCGTGCCGCTACCGCGTCCGTGATCTCACTGATCGAGCCGGTGTCGGCCGCGGCCATCGCGGTGGTGTTTCTCGGGGAGCGGCTGACGATGGCGACGGCGATCGGCACGGGGGTACTGCTGACGGCCGTTGCCGCGCTGGCGGTGACCGAGGCGCGCGGGGCGGTGACGGCCGCGCGGCCGGCGGCGCCGGTGGCGGGCTGAGGAAGTGGGTGCCCGGCCGGCGGTGTCGGCCGGGCACCCGGACCTCCGGGCCCTCGGGGCGGCGGGGCAAGGGCGTCGGTCAGGAACCGGGCTTCCCCGTGGCGGCCGCGGCCAGTCTGCGCTGCTGGTGGCTGCGGGCCGCCGCGTCCCCGGGGCCGTCCCGCTCGGCGAGGCGTTCCGAGACACGGTGCTGGACGGTCTCGCTCCGCTTGCCCCCGTATTTGAACTTGGCGCGGACCTCCCGCACTTCGAGCCGCAGACCACGGATGCCGGACAGCAGCCGTCCGTACGGAGCCGCACCCGCGGCGACCGGCGCCGAACCGCCGTCCGGCTGGAAGTGGCCCATCTGCCGTTGCAGCAGCGCCGCCTTCGCCTCCGGGTCGTCCACGACATGGGCGGTGCAGATCAGCTGGACCGCGGCATAGAAGCTGGTGGGGACGCCGTGCTCGGGCGGCTGGTCCTCGGCCGCCTGCCAGGGGCCGGGGATGAAGGTGTAGTCGTCCACCACGCTCAGCAGCACCGTCGGCCGGTCTTCGAGCGCGTCCCAGAGGGGGTTGGGGCGGGCCAGATGTGTCACGGCCTCGTGGCGTGCCGGGTCGTAGGCGAAGTGCAGCGGCTGCAGCATGGGTGGTTCGCCGGGCCGTCCATTGGCGGCCAGCTGGCCGAAGTCGTGTGCCGCGAGCCACTGTTGCCACTCGGCGTCTTCGGAGGGGGCGTCCCAGGGGTGGATCAGCACGGTGGCTCCTCAGCGGGCGGAGAGATACGCCGGCTCGGGCGTGCCGGGCGCGAGGTCGTCGGAGGGTATGGGGGCGCCGTAGACGGGTGCCACGGGAAGGACGCCGCTCCAATGCGGCAGTGCGAGATCCTCCGGGTCGTCGTTGGGGCCGCCGGCGCGGATCTTGGCGGAGACCTCGCGCAGGTCGAGTCGGATCACGGAGGTGGCGGCCAGTTCCCTGGCGTTGCCCGGACGGGAGTCCGCGGCGCGTCCGGGCAGCACATGGTCGACGAGCGCGTCGAGCGCGGCCGTCTTCTCCGCCTCGTCGGTCACCTGATGTGCGGTGCCGTGCACCACGACACAGCGGTAGTTGATGGAGTGGTGGAACGCGGACCTGGCCAGTACCAGACCGTCGACATGGGTGACCGTCACACACACCTCAAGGCCGGGGTCCGGCGCCGCGCCGGCCATCCGCAGCGGGCGGGACCCCGTCGAACCGTGGAGATAGAGACGGTCGCCGACCCGGCCGTAGAGCGTCGGCAGGACGACCGGGGAGCCGTCACGGACGAAGCCCAGATGGCAGACGTAGCCCGCATCGAGGATGGCGTGCACCGTCTCGTGGTCGTAGGCGGCGCGTTCGCGGGCGCGGGTGGGGGTCGTGCGCGTGGTCGGTTCGTACGACTCGGCTCGGGCCATTGCGCTCTCCATTGCATTAGTGCATACTCAAGTTTGTGCTAGGAGAGTATCGGATCGAAGGGCGGCGCGCATCGGAGATTGCCGCCAGCGTCGAGCGAGCCGTCGGTGCGGGCAAGCTCCAACCAGGCGAAGTGCTGCCTCCGCTGCGGGAGTTGGCCGTCTATCTAGAGGTCAATCCGAATACGGTCGCGGCTGCGTACCGCACCCTCCGCGACCGAGGGGTGATCGAAACCGCGGGCCGGCGCGGCAGCCGGGTGCGCCCCCGCCCCGCGAGCACGTCACGCGAGGCGCTGCGGGTGGAGGTGCCGCCGGGCGTCCGGGACGCCTCCGACGGAAACCCCGATCCGTCGCTGCTGCCCCCGTTCGAGCGGGCGCTGGCCGAGGCGGCCGCGCGCAGCGCACGGCGCCCCGCGCTCTACGGCACACCGGCCGTGGACGACGACCTTGCCGCCCTCGCCCGCGCGGCGTTCGCCGCCGACGGTGTGACGGAGGCGCCCGTCGCCGTCACCAGCGGCTCACTGGACGCCATGGAGCGGGTGCTCGCCGCGCATCTGCGGCCCGGCGACGCCGTGGCGGTGGAAGACCCGGGGTGGGGCAGCCTGCTGGACCTCATCCCTGCACTCGGACTCCGCCCCGTCCCGGTCGGAGTGGACGACGAGGGCCCGCTGCCGGAACAGCTGTTGCGCGCGGTCCAGGACGGTGCCCGTGCCGTCGTCATCACCGACCGGGCGCAGAACCCCACTGGCGCCGCCATCAGCCGCACCCGCGCCACCGAACTCCGCACCCTCCTGGCCGAACACCCCGGCATCCTCCTCATCGAGGACGACCACGGTCATGGCATCGTCGACCTTCCGCTCCATCCGCTCTCCGGGATCACCGACCACTGGGTCCTGGTCCGTTCGACGGCCAAGGCGTATGGCCCGGACCTGCGCCTTGCCGTGCTCACCGGCGATGCGCTGACCATCGACCGGGTGAGCGGCCGTCAGCGCCTCGGTCCGGGCTGGATCAGCCATCTGCTCCAGGACACCGTCGTCCACCTGTGGCGGACCGCCGCGATCGACCCGAAAGCGGTGGCTGGAGCGTACGACCGGCGGCGGGATGCGCTGATACGGGCGCTGGCGGAGCGCGGAGTCCGTGCGCGCGGCCGCAGCGGTATGAACGTCTGGATACCGGTCCCGGACGAGACCGGCGCGGTGGCCCGGCTCCTGCACTCCGGCTGGGCGGTGGCCCCCGGCGCGCGCTTCCGCATGCACTCGCCGCCCGGCATCCGCATCACGGTCTCCTGCCTCTCCGACGAAGACATCGTCCCGGTGGCGGACGCCATTGCCGCGGCGACGGGGGTGGGGGAGGCGCGGCGGTACGAGTGAGGGTGGTGGCGGCCGTGGCGTAGTCGTGCGGCACGCACCGGATCTTCGGGGCGGGGGAGGGAACTGCCGTAGAAGGCCAGGGTGTTGGCGCCTGGGTGCGGGTACCCATGGCGGGTCCCCCGAGGGCGGGGCATGGCGGGTCCCCCGAGGCACGGGGGTGCCTTGTGGAGCCCCCGAGGTGTGGCTCGGGGGCTCGGAGGTGTGGGGCTCGTGGGCCGGGCCAGGGGTGTGCCGGTCAGCCAGTGGTCGAACCGGTCGAACCGGTCGAACCCGTCGGCGGGGTTGCCGGGCGGCTCGGGCGGGGCCTGCTCTGGGTGAGGGCGGCGCCGGCCAGGACGATGAGGGCGCCGACCGGGGTGTTCCAGCTCAGCTGCTCGTGCAGGAGGGCCACACCGGCCGCGGTGGCGATCACGGGGATGAAGTAGGTGACCATCTGTGCGGTGGTGGGGCCGATCTCGGCGACCAGACCGTACTGGATGAGGAAGGCGAAGCCGGTACCCAGGGCGCCGAGAGCGAAGACGGCGAGCAGCGGGATGATCGGGTACGCGGTCGGTGCGGTGGTGAACAGTGGTGTCACCACGGCCAGTTGGGCGGTGGCCAGCAGCAGCTGGGCGCTGGACATGGACAGATGGGACTGCGGGACACCCGCCAGGGTGCGGCGGACATAGATCCAGCCGATGGCGTAGCAGAGCGAGGCGCCCAGCGCCATCACGGTGCCCGTCAGATCCGTGCCGGCGAAGCCCTGCCAGGCGCCGAGCACGGTGAGCACCCCCAGGAACCCGAGGCCCAGACCTGCCACCCGGCGCCGGGTGGGGCGGTCCTCGGAGAGCGCGACGACGGACAGGGCCATGCCCCACAGCGGTGAGGTGGCGTTGCAGATGCCGGCCAGTGTCGAGGGGATGGTCAGCTCGGCGTACGCGAAGAGGGAGAACGGCAGCGCGTTGAGGAAGAACGCGGCAACGGCCAGATGGGCCCAGGTGCGGGTGGACCGGGGGAGCCGCTCGCGCTTGACCGCGAGGACGGCCAGCAGCACCAGCGCACCGAAGGCGACCCGGCCCAGCGTCACCTGCAGCGGGGCGAAGCCCTGGGTGCCCACCTTGATGAAGAGAAAGCTGAAGCCCCAGACGAGGGAGAGGGCGGCGAAGCGGAGCTGCCAGCCGCGGGCCCGGCCGCCGGCCTGCGCGGCCGCGGTCGCCGGGGCGGCGCGGAGCGAGGTGGCCGTGGTGGCCGTGGTGGCTGGGGCGTTCCCGCCGGCCGCGGGGGCCGCGGGGGTCGCAGTGGTGGCCGGAGTTCTCGTGGTGTCGGAGGGGGCGGTGGGTGCGCCGGTGGCGGTGCTCATGAGGTCCACGATGCGGCGGGCAACTTCGTAGCACAAGCGATAATTCGTGGGGGGTATCGCTTAGCATTGCTTATATGTTGAACCTTGATCGCCTACGGACGCTGAGTGCGGTCGCTCGCCATGGCTCGGTGAGCGCGGCCGCCGACGGGCTGCATGTGACGACCTCGGCCGTCTCGCAGCAGATCGCCAAGCTCGAGCGGGAGACCGGACAGCAGCTGCTGGCGAAGAACGGGCGCGGGGTGCGGCTGACCGACGCCGGACGGCTGCTCGCCGACCATGCGACGCGCATCCTGTCGCAGGTCGAGCTGGCCCAGGCCGAGCTGGAAGCGCATCGCGGCCAGGCGGTGGGCGAGCTGCGAATGGGCGCTTTTCCCACCGCGGCACGGGGACTCTTCCCGGCCGCGCTGGTCACCCTCCGCACCGAGCACCCCCAGCTGCGGGCACGGCTGACGGAGATGGAGCCGGACGAGTCGGTCCGTGGAGTGGTGCGCGGCGACATCGATCTGGCGGTCGTCCTCGACTGGTACAACCGGCCGCTGTCCCTGCCCGACGGGCTGGCGAAGGCCCCGCTGCTGGACGATCCGGCCGATGTGGCGATGCCGTCCACCCATCCGCTGGCCCAGCGGCGGTCGGTGGAGCTGGAGGAGTTCGCCGACGATGAGTGGATCTCCTGGCCCCAGGGGGAGTTCTGCAACGAGTGGCTGATGTTCACGCTGCGCAGCAAGGGCATTGAGCCGCGCGTCGCGCATATGGCGGAGGAGCACGGCACTCAACTCGCCCTGATCGCGGCCGGGCTGGGGGTCGCGGTGGCTCCGCGCCTCGGCCGTGGGCCGGTGCCGGAGGGGGTGAGCGTGGTGCCCGTACGCCATACGATGCGCCGCCATGTCTATGCCATCTGGCGCGCGGACGCCGACCGCAGGCCGTCGATCCGGGCCGCTGTGGGGGCGCTCCGCATGGCCGGCAAGAGCCTGCAGGGCTCCTGAGGCCGCCACCGGCGACCGCGGTCCGGGCTCTTCTCAGGCGGGTGGGACGATGCCGCGGATGACGCCCAGATCCAGCAAGTCCTGTGGACGGACGCGGAGTTGGTCCGCGGTCTCGTGGATCTGCGTCTCGTCGCGTTTGAGGATGGCCGCGGCCAGTTCCGGGGCGATCACGGAGAAGTAGCTGTCCGGTGTGGCCCAGAGCCGGCCCGGTGCGGCAAGGGCCAGCGCGCCACCCGAACCGCCTTCGCCGATGAGCAGGGAGGTGACGGGCGCCCGGGTGGTGGCGAGCGCCGCGAAGGTGTCGGCGATGGCCGCCCCGGCACCGGCACGCTCGGCGGCCGCGTCGTTGGCGGCGCCCGGGGTGTCCACGAGGGTGAGGACCGGGATGCCGAGCCGGTCGGCGAGCCGGACGAGTCGCGCGGCGGTACGGAAGCCGGCCGGGCGGGTGGCCGTACCGCACTGGGCGGCGAAGGCGATCGTGCGCCCCTCGCGCCGGCCGAATCCGCACCGTATCCCGGGGTCGACGCCACCGCAGCGGTCGCCGCTGATCTCCTCCCGGTCGTCGAAGTATGCGCGCAGATACGCTTCGGCGCGCGGGCGCCCGGGAGCGCGGGCACGGACCACCGCACCCCAGCCGGTCTCCGGCAGCCCGGGTGGGCCGAGCGCTCCCGGCGGGGGCGCCGGCTCCACCGCGGCAGCGTCCAACTCCCGTGGTGTGCACAGCAGTTGCAGCCACCGCTGGAGCGTGGCGCGCAGCCGGTCGGGCGGGACCACGGCATCGATCTGGCCGGCGGCCAGCTGTCCCTCGGCGGTGTAGGCGGAGGGGTCGGCGTCCGGGGGGCGCACCCGTGAGCCCGCGAAGCCGACCTGGGCCCCGGGGAGCGCGAGGATCACATCGGCGCCCGCGCCCAGGGTGGCCCAGCCGCCGCCGGTCGCCGGATCGCGCAGTACGGCGAGCTGCGGGAGCCCCGCGGCGCGGTTCAGCGCCGACTGCCGTGCCACCCGCTGGAGTTGGGTCAGCGCGCGCATCCCTTCCTGCATCCGGCTGCCGCCCGTGGCGATCAGTGAGACGACCGGCAGGCCGTGCTCGCGCGCATGGGTGTAGGCGGCCTCCAGGCGATCGCCGGTGCGCTCGCCGAGGGAGCCGCCCAGATAGCGGAACTCGAAGGAGAGCACGACCGTTTCCCGGCCGCCTATCGTGGCCAGGGCGGTGACCACCGACTCGTCCTCGCCGGTCCGTTCCCGGGCGCGGGCCCGCGCGTCGTCGTAGCCGCGCCAGCCGAGGGGGCCGTCCGGTGTGGACGGCGCCCCGGACGGGGCTTCGCGACCGTCGGGCACGGCCGCCTCGGCGTAGGCGTCCGCCACCGCCGCGATGGCTTGACGGGCCGTCAGCCGGGCGCACGGCAATGCCGCGGCGGCAGAGGTGCCCGCCGGGGTCCGGTCGCCGGCCGCGGCCACCCCGTCGCCACCGCGGCGGCCGTCGGCCTCGCCGTCCCCCGCGCCCCCGGGGCCCCCGCTACGCACGGAGCTCACGCTTCAGGATCTTGCCCATGTCGTTGCGCGGCAGGGCGTCCAGGAAGTGCACGGTGCGGGGGCGTTTGTGCGGCGCGAGCTGGCGGGCGACATGGTCGGCGAGTTCCTGGGCGGACGGGGCCGGCCCCGCGTCCGGACCGGTCTCCGTCACGATCCAGGCGACGATCCGCTCGCCCAGGTCCTCGTCCGGCGCGCCGGTGACGGCGGCCTCGGCGACACCCGGGTGGGCCAGGAGCGCATTCTCGATCTCGCCCGCACCGATCTTGTAGCCGCCGCTCTTGATCAGGTCGGTGGCCTTACGGCCCACGATGCGGTAATTGCCGGCGGCGTCGCGGACCGCCATGTCGCCGGTGCGGAACCATCCGCCGTCGAAGGCCGCGGCGGTGGCATCGGGGCGGTTGAGGTACTCGACGAAGAGGTTCGGGCCGCGGACCTGGATCTCGCCGACCGTCTCGGCGTCGTTCACCTCGATGGCCTGGCCCGCCTCGTCCACGAGCCGGACATACACCCCCGGGAGCGGTACGCCGACGGTGCCCGCGGCATCGGGACCGTCCGCCCGGACGCTGGTGTTCATGAGGGTTTCCGTCATGCCGTAGCGCTCGATCACCCGCCGGCCGGCGGCCGCCGCGATCCGCTCATGATCGGTCAGCGGCAGCGCGGCCGACCCGGAGACCAGCAGCCGGGCCCGGGAGAGCGCCTTGGCGAGCGAGGGATTCCGGCCCGCCTCGGCAGCCAGGCGGTGGTACATCGTCGGTACGCCGAACAGCATCGTGCCCTCCGCGGACAGCTCCCGGGCCACCGCCTCACTGCTGAAGCGCCCCAGATGGTGCACGCTGCCGCCGCGGCGCAGCGGCCCCAGGACGCCGAGGATCAGGCCATGGACATGAAAGAGCGGCAGGGCGTGCACCAGGACGTCATCGGCGGTCCACTGCCAGGCGTCCTCCAGCGCGTCGAGGGTGTGCGCGATGGCGCGCCGAGGGAGGACGACGCCCTTGGGCGGCCCGGTCGTGCCGGAGGTGTAGACGATCAGGGCCGGTGCCTCATCGCCCGGTTCGTTCGGCAGCGGGGCCGGCGCGGCCTCCTCGGGCGGCGCCGCGGCCTCGATGTCGATACGGGACAGCGCGGTGAGCGGCCCCGGCAGATCGACGCCCGGCTCGGCCAGGACGAGCGAGGGCACGCTGTCCGCCACGATGTGCGCCAGCTCGCTCTCGCCGATCTTCGGATTGACCGGTACCACGGCCACCCCGGCGAGCAGCGCGGCCACCGCACCGACCGCGGTCTCCAGCGTCGGCGTCGCCCAGAGGGCGATACGGGTCTCACCGGCGATCCGCTCGGCGAGCGCGCCCGCCACCGACGCCAACTGGCGATGGCTGAGACTGCGATCGCCGAAGCGCAGCGCGGGTGCGGGCGAAGCGTCGCGCAGCGCGGGGAAGAGCACGTTCACCGGATCTCCTTCGTCCTCGTCGGCGCCCGGCCACCTCGCGGCCGGGCCGTCCCGCTCCCGCACCTGCCGGTACCGGACGGGCTGACCCTCACCACTCTCGCAGAGACCACCGACAACGCGATCACATCGGGACGACCGGCCCCGCCTCCTGCGACTTTCCGAAAGCGGAGACACCTGATCTCGGTGGATGACACCCTCCCGGGAGACGCCGAAGCCGTAACGGATTTCTGGCGTGCCTGTGCCCGTGCCCGTGCCTGTGCCTGTGCCCGTTCCCGCGGCCCGCGCAGCCCGTGCCTGCTCTCATCCCGGGATCTTGCGGAAGTCCCACGACACGACGGACTCCGGCGTCAGCCGCAGCCACGCATGCCGGCCGTCGTGCGGCATCTCGGACATCCCGAAGTACTTCTGCGCGAAGAGCCGTTCCGGCGCGTCCAGTTCGGGGCAGGGCTCGCCGGTGCGCGGCGCCTCGCCGACGCGCTCCACGCGGCCCGCCAGCTCGGCCCCGCGCAGCTCGCCGTACTCGTGCCCGTCATCGACGGCCACTGCGATCCGCGGGTCCTCGCGCAACTGGGCCCAGCGCTTGCTGCGGGTGATCGAATAGAGCCACAGCGCCGCACCGTCCCAGACGAACCACAGCGCCCCGACATGCGGCGCACCGTCGCCACCGACCGTGGCGACCCGGCAGGTGCGCTGCGCCGCGAGGAAGGCGTTGAGTTCGCCCCGCGTCATCATGATCCGGCGCCCGCGCCGCTGTGTGTCGGCCATCCGTCATCGCCCTCCGCCGTGTGCCGCTGCTGCGGCCCTGACCCGCTCACCTGACCCCGATCCAGCTGTCTGACGTGATGTCAGGAATCCTGCTGACGGGGTGTCAGGAATCATGCGGGCTCTTCCTGACGTGCGCAATGCCCGGTAGCCTCGCCCGCCTCGAACCGGCCCGTCGGGGAAGCACACCGACGGGAGCCGGACCGCCGGTAATCAGACACGCCGGGAATTCAGACCCACCGGGAATCAGGCCCGCCAGAGGGGAATGCGATGCCTTCGGACGCTGCACGGCTCATCGGCCAACTGGATCCGGCCACGACGGTACTGCTCACCGTCGAGTGCCAGCGCGGGGTGGTCGGCCCGGACAGCGCACTGCCCGAACTCGCCGACGCGGCGCGCACATCGGGGGCGCTGGCGAACGTCGCCCGGCTGGTGGCGGCCGCCCATGACACCGGCGTCCAGGTGCTCCACGCGGTCGCCGAACGCCGTCCCGACGGCCGCGGCGCCAGCCACAACGCCCGCCTGTTCAAGGCGGCCGGGCGGCTGCCCGTCCAGCAGCTCACCGGCTCCACCGCGGTCCGTATCGCCGACCCGATACCCGTCTCCGGCGACGACCTGGTGGTGCGCCGGCTGCACGGCCTCTCGCCGATCGCCGGCACCGAGGTGGACGCGCTGCTGCGCAACTTCGGGTGCCGGACCCTGGTCGTCACCGGGGTGTCGGCGAATGTGGCGATCCCCAATGCCGTCTTCGACGCAGTCAACCTCGGCTACACGGCCGTGGTGCCCGCGGACGCCATCGCGGGGGTGCCTGCCGACTACACCCGCGCGATGGTCCGCAACACCCTCGCTCTGGTCGCCACCGTCACCACCACCGACGAGGTCCTGACCAGCTGGAGACGGCCGCGCGGTGGCCGCTGACCAGGGGCAGCTGACCCGGGGGCGGTGAGGGCGGGAGCCTTCGTCGCTGAGGTTGGACTGGAAGATGCCGGCGGCGGAGCGCGGCAGGAAGTCTTCGTAGACGAGGGGTTCGGCCCTCGTGATGCGCACCGCCAAACGTATGGGCCGCGTCTTCGACAGCGTCGGCCGGATCACTCACACCAACCCCGTCAACCCCTGGGCAGACTTGCCCTCCGCCCCGCGCCCGGCTGCCTGACCGTGCCCGGCCCGAGTGCGGCCGGTGGCCGGCGGCGTCAGACCTCAGCGCCCCGACAGCGGAGCCTTCGCCCGGATCGGGACAATTCGTTTGCAGTAGCAGGTGAACGCAGGGAAGATCACGGTATGAACTCCAAGCTCAGCCGTCTGAACCCGGACCAGCTCCACGCCACACCGGGGTATCACCACATCACTGTCGTCGAGGCGGGCCGCACCGCCTATCTCGCCGGCCAGTGCCCCCTGGACCTGTCCGGTTCCGTCGTCGGCGTCGGAGACCTCGACCGGCAGGTCGATCAGGTAGTGGCCAACGCCATGACCGCCCTGGCCGCCGTCGAGGCCGCGCCAGAGCATGTGGTGCGATCTGTGATCTACGTGGTCAGCGACGACCGGACGGTCCTGACCACCACCTGGCACCGCCTCCATGCCTCGCCTCTCGGCGCCGCCCTCACTTCGGCGAGCACTCTGCTCGGGGTCACCCAGCTAGCGTTCCCCGGCCAACTCGTCGAAGTGGACCTCACGGTGGCCCTTCCTTCTCGCGAATAAGGCTGACGGACTCTCCCGGTCGCTCCCGAGGCAGGCGGACGAGGGCTCTGGGGAAGCGGACGAGGGCTCTGGGGAAGGCGTCGGCCGGAAGGATCTCCCACCGCGCGTTGAGCAGGGTGTGTTCACTGGGCTCCGTGCTCTCGTCCTCTTCGGCCGCCGGCCGATGCGGCGGGTCCGCAGGGCTGGTGGGGGAACGGAACCGGCCACTGTTCGCAGGGACGGCCGGGCGCGGGGCGGGGTCTGCCACGATGAGGCGCCCTGACCGCGACGTCTGTGCGACGTGAGGAGTGGCCCGGTGACCACAGCTCCGATCAGTTCTGCCGTGATGACCCACCCGGTGCGCAAGGAGCAGGCGGAGGCGCTTGCTGCTCGGGCTCGGGCTCGGGGGACTGGCGATGGACCCGGATCCGGACGGGCCGCCGTCGGCACTGCGGACCGCGCTGGTGGCCTGGGCCGCGCGGACGGCGGCGGCCGATGGCGGGCTCGGGTGCCTGTACGACGGCGTTGTCGGCGCGTCCGACGACGCCGTGCCGCAGGGGGTCCCAGCCGTTCCAGGAATTGACCTTCACGGGCCGGGGGGCCGGATCTGCGGCCGTCGTGCCGTACTCAGTCACGTGCAAACCCTTCGAAAGGGGACGTGGGAGACACCCGAGCAAAGCTGAGGCAGTGGGGGTGGCAGCGTCAAGAGTCGATCATCATGATATGGGCCATAAGATTCCCGCTGCACACAGTCGTGGGTGCTGACGGGACCGAAGAGTGGTCGGGACCGGCCGTGCGGGCCCGCTTCACCTGCGGTTCGCCTTCGGTTTGCCTGCGGCGGACCCATTTGTGGGCCGTGATTCGGGAGACGTTCCATCTCGGCTGCGACATGGCGACGGGACGGGCCGGACCGGACACGAGCAACCAGCAGCCGCCTCCCCAGAAGGGTCAGCCGAGCATTATCGTAGGGCTCGAAAACCTCCGTGCGGTGTGGTCCTGAACAGCTCCACCACTCCGGAGGGCTTCGCCATGATCAAGCCGGGCGGCTGTTACCCACGCTCGTGAGCAAGACAGTCGATGAAGCGCGGGCCCGTCGGTCACAGCGCCGCCGACCCGGATGCCTTCGTGAGCACGTGAAAATTCGGGTGAGATCGGTGCGGTGATGCGGAACACTCGCGCCGACCGATGAGTTCTGCCAGTCAGGCCGGTCTCTACCGACAATCACCACCCACGTTCATGCCGACAGCCCTTGGCTGCGAGGCGACTGTGACCAGGAACCCCAGCGAGGTGCTGCCATGTCAGCTGTGATCCAAGAACGACCGGCCGTGAAGGCGGGCCGCGTACCGACCGTGGTGCGGCTGCTGGTGCTGGCCACATTCGTGGTGATTCTGAACGAGACGATCTTGATCAACGCCATCCCGCGGTTGATGGACTCGTTGCACATCACCCAGCAGTCGGCGCAGTGGGTATCCACCGCGTTCATGCTGACCATGGCCGCCGTGATTCCGATCACCGGCTGGTTCCTGCAGCGGGTCACCACCCGCCAGGCCTACGCCATCGCGATGGGCGTGTTCCTCGCGGGCACCGCTCTGTCAGCCGTCGCGCCCTCCTTCGAGGTGCTGCTGCTGGGTCGGATCGTGCAGGCCGCAGGCACAGCCGTGATGATGCCCCTGCTGATGACCACCTTGATGATCGTGGTGCCCGAGCAGGACCGCGGCCGGGTGATGGGCAACGTCACCCTGGCGATCTCGGTGGCGCCCGCACTCGGACCTGCCGTGTCCGGGCTGATCCTGCAGGTCGGCTCCTGGCGCATGCTGTTCGTGGTCGTCCTGCCGATCGCGGCTCTGGTGACCCTGTTCGGGCTGCGCAAGGTGGACAACATCAGCGAGCCGCAGGTGGGCTCCATCGACTGGCTCAGCGTCTCCGTGGCGGCGCTCGGCTTCGGCGGCCTGGTGTACGGCCTGAGCCTCCTCGGCGAAACCGGCGGCAGGGTCGGGCTGGGCATCGGCATCGTTATCGCCGGGATCGCGGCCATCGCGGTTTTCGTGATCCGCCAGCTCAAGCTGCAACGCACCGGCGTGCCTCTGATGGATCTGCGGACCCTCGGGAACCGCACCTACGGCCTGTCCTTGGCCCTCATATCCATCGGTTTCCTGGCGATGCTCGGGTCGATGATCCTTCTGCCGCTGTATCTGCAGAACACGCGGGGGCTCAGCCCGCTGGAGACCGGCCTGCTGGTCATGCCGGGCGGTCTGGCCATGGGACTGCTGGGACCGACCGTGGGAAAGATGTTTGACCGGTTCGGCAGTCGGCCGCTGGTCCTGCCCGGCTCGATCGGCATGGTGCTCGCCCTCGTCGGTTTCACCCAGGTCTCGATGACGATGCCGTACTGGCAGGTGCTGGGACTGCACGCGCTGCTGATGGTGAGCCTGGCGGCGACGTTCACCCCCGTCTTCACGCTCGGCATGGGCGCGCTTCCCCCGCACCTGTACCCGCACGGCAGCTCGATGCTCGGGACGTTGCAGCAAGTCGCCGCAGCGTTCGGCACCGCGCTCGTGGTGACCGTGATGTCCGCGCGCACCGGTCACCTGGTCGCCGACGGCGTCGCCGCCGCGCCCGCAGAGCTGAGCGGGATGAAGCTGGCCTTCGGCGTCGCCGCCGCTCTCGCCGTGGTGACGATCGTCGTTGCCGCGAAGCTGCCGCGCCGGATCGCCGCCGATGACACCCAAGAAGGCAGCGCCGCGGACCAGCCCACCGGATCATGAGGCCGGGGCCGAGCTCGGACCGCCCGACCTGCGGCAATTACGATCACGCCACGGGCCGTCTGTCACCAGGGCGCCGATCACGGTCTGCAACGGCGGCGGCTCAACGGGTCCGGCAGTGAGCCCAGATCCGACGATGCGACCCAGGTGTGCATATCCAGGTTGGTCTGCTCATCGGGAAGCAGACCGGTCCGCACCGGCGATGGCTGCTCGTCGGTGAATCGAGCAACAACGGGACCGCACGCACACCGCACTGCACGCACACAGCACTGCACGCACACAGCACCGCAGGAAAGATCCCCTACCGTACGTTGCGTAGCGTGAGGATGTATGTCGCAGTAAGCGCAACGGCACGGTCCTCGTCATGTGACAGATCTGCGAGGGCACGTGACGTCGCGATCCCCGGGATGTCCGCGAGCGCCTGGGTCAGCCGTCGACGTACAGACGATTCCATGGTGCCGTGGGAGAGGCAGTCAATGAGCCTGGTGGCGATCTGATCCGCCAACGTGGGATCACTCGCCAGCGCACTCAGTGCGTCGGCTGCGTCGGCGTCGTTCGTCTCCTCGACGATCATGTCGATGAGCGTCGGGACCGCGGTGGCTACTCCGCGTGCCCCGAGCGCCAGAGCGGCATACCTGCGGACCACGATGTCGGCGTTCTGGAGGGCGTCCTGCAGCAGTGCGGTCGCCTCCCCGTTCGGAAGCTCGGCGATGGACTGGACGGCACGTTTCCGCACCTCGGCCACTGGTGAGCCGAGGCCCTCCGCCAGCAGTGTCAATCCGGCATCGCCCGACTGTGCCAGAGCCCATCGAAGGGCTCCGGCGACGTTCGGGTCCGTCTCGTTCAACGCTGCCTCGACCAGAGCCTCCACCGGCACCGGAACCTCTTCGACTGAGGACAACGCCGCGCGCTGGCGCTTCCCGGCGCTCTCCGATCCCAAGGCCTGGAGGAGTGCAACGCTCTGGAGGACGTCCTCCCAGCCGGCGGGTTCCGCGGCACCGATCCGACGGAGTCGCGTGAGCAGTGCCGTCTCACCCGCAATGCGTTCTTGCGTCTGGCGGATGAGGTCGTCGACGAGCTCCGAGGGCTTGAAGCCGGGATCATCCAGCGCGCACCCGACTTCACGCAGCGACAGCCCCAATGACCGCAGGCTCTCGATATGGAAGATGCGCCGGATGTCCTCGCTGGAGTACTCCCGATAGCCCGCCTCGGTACGCCCCGTTGGCCGCACCAGGCCGAGCGAGTCGTAATGCCTGAGCATGCGGGCGCTGACCCCGGACCGTCGTGCCACCTCACCGATCAACACTGCCTCTCACCCCTCCTGGCTGGTCGTGCCGAGGGCTATGATGCGCTTCGCCTCCTCGACCGCGAACTCGAATCCGGCATCCGGGTTGCGCAACAGCCGTTCCGTGGCGATCGCGTGCTGACGCACGCGAGGGTCGGGATCCGTCATCGCGGCACGCAGGGTCGGCATGATCACCTCACCGAGCGCGATCAGCGCCCGGCTGAGGCTCAGCTGCGTCGCGCGCTCGCCACGCCCGAGCTGGGTAGCCAACACTCCGGCCAACTCGGCTTCTTCACCTGCAGGCACGAGTACGACGGCTGCTCGCCAGGCGCTCCGCGCCACCTCGTCGTCGGCATCGGTCAGCAGCGCCCGTGTGATCGCCGGCCACGCCTGCCGATCCCCGATCTTGGACAGCGTGTGCAGCGCCTGGCTTCGTGCCTGCGCACACTCCGAGCGGAGTTCACCGATGAGCGTGGGGACCGTCATTGATGATGGGTGGCGGGTGAGTGCCCAGGTAAGCATTTCGCGTACGTAGAATTCGGCTTCGATCGCGCATCGCTCGATGAGCTTGCCGACGAACCGCGGGTCTGGGGTCGTGCCGGCCGCCAGCGCTGCCTGCAGCCGCACCGACGAGCTGCTGTTCTCCAGCCCCTGGAGAGCTCGAATCGTTTCCGTGTCCCGTTTCAGCATGGTTGGGGACCACCTCCTTGGCTGCAGTGAAGCCCTTGTCACTGTGTCAAGGTCAAGCGGGGGCACGCTGTGAGATCACCAGGCCCCTACTGCCCACCGAGTTCGGTGCCGGCGAAGTCAGACGAGACGTGCGTGACGCTATGAGGGGCGTTCACGTGTACGCCGACATCGCGCAATGTCACGCATCGCGAGTGGTGACACCGGCACTCAGCCACGCAGTGGGCTCAGGGGCGGACAAATGTATCCGTTTGGGCAGCAAGAGCGGGGTGGCGAGCAGGAGAACGCCGGACATGGTGATCGCAGTGAGCGGGCTGGTGAGCGTGGCGAGAATGCCCCAGATCACCATCAGGGCAGCTTGGAGGAGTTTGCTGCTGGCACTCCATGTACTGAGGATTTGGGCGGTGTGATCCGCGGGAGTCCGTTGCAGGCGCTCTGTTGCGTAGATCGGGTTGAAGATACCCATGCAGGTGATCAGCAGGCCCTCGACGATGATCACGGTGAGGAGCCCGGGGAGGCCGGGACGGACGAATGTGAGACCTAGGGGGAAGAGCGATCGCAGCCAGCCGGAGACGATCATGACCCGGTGCCGGCCGTAGCGGGTCACGAGGCGCGCGGAGAGGCGGGCGCCCACGAAGCCGCCGAGTGCCGGGATGCCGAAGGCAAGACCGTATTGCCAGGCCGGGAAGTGGTACTGGCCCAGCAGGAGGACGGACAGGAGCGGGGCGGTGGCCATGATGAGGCCGCCTACCAGGATTTGGTTGAGGAACAGGCGCCGTAGTGCGCGGTCGCGGAGGATGAACCGCCAGCCGCTGAGAAGGCCGGCTCCGCGCAACCTGGTGGCACGGTCGCGGGGTGCCGCGACGTCGCCGCCGCGGATGCGGAGGACCCCGAGCGCGGACAGCAGGTAGCTGAGGGCGTCGGCCATGACCGTGATGACCGGGCCGAGCACCCCTATGAGTGCACCGCCGAGGGGCGGGCCCGCCGCGGTCGCCACCCAGCTCGTGCCCTCGAATCTCCCGTTCGCCACAAGGAGCTGTTCGCTGGGGACGAGATACTTCAGATACGCGCCCGATGCGGCAGTGAAGGCGATGCTCGCGGTCCCGGAGATGACCGAGACGACCAGCAGTTGGCCGTAGGAAAGCAAGCCGAGGACATACGCGACCGGGACACTTGCCATCGCGGCGAACCGGATCAGGTCCATCGCGATCATCACTGGACGCTTGGCCCGGTGCTCAACCCACGGCCCGAGCGAGAACGCAACAATCGCCGCGACGGCAAGCCCGGCCGCCTCCAGGAGCGACACGGCGAACGCCGGCGAATGCAGCGCTCGAACCGCGATCAGCGGGAACGCGCCGAAGGCAATCCACGTACCGTATGTACTGACGGCGTAGGCCGACCACAGCCATCCGAAACTGCGCCCTAACTGCACGCGCATGCGACTCCCTCGCGACAACCGATGTTCGGGTCTCTGCATCACACCGGCCCCACCATCGCGGGATCAAACAACCGACTCCCGGGCGAGCCACAACCATCAGTTGGGCAGACGTAGGCTGGATCAATGGATACCGAGGCCGTGCGATCGTTCGTCCGCGCGGCCGAGCTCGGACAGCTGCAACACGCGGCCGACGAGCTCGGCGTCACACAACAGGCCGTGTCGAAGCGGATCGCCACCCTTGAGCGCGAACTCGATGTCCGGTTGTTCACCCGCACCCCCCGAGGGGTCGAGCTGACACTCGACGGCCAAGCCTTCCTCCCGCACGCCCGGACCATCGTCACGGGTGTCGATCGCGCCGTCACCGCGATCAGACCGGGCTCGCGGGCCCTTCGGATCGACGTTCTCGGCCTGCGATCCGCGCAGGCCGTCATCCTGCACGACTACTGGCGGTCGCATCCCGAAACCGACCTCGACGTGGTGACCCTCAAGGCCAACGACCCGCGCGTGGCGGTCGCCGCCGTCCAATCAGGCGATATCGACGCCTCGTTCCGCTCGGTCACCGACCCGGCCACACTGCCGCGCGACGTGCAGATGATCCACGCGTTCCACTCCCCGCTGGAACTCGTCGTCGGCCCGACGCACCCGCTCGCCTCCGCACGCACACTGACACCGTCGCAGCTGCGCCGGCACCGGATCTGGGTGCCAGGTATCGCGCCGCGAAGCGAATGGGCAGAGTTCTACGACCAGCTCGCCACCGACTTCGACCTCCGCATCGACGCTGCGGGCCCGAACTTCGGCAACGAGGTACTCCTCGACATCCTCGCGGACTCCGCAGACGTGGCAACCCTCGTAGGCTCGCGCGACCGGTACATCTGGCCGACGAACTACGACCTACGCCGCATCCCGATCTCGAATCCGACGCTCGCCTACCCGATCTCGCTCATCGTCCCCCGAGCGAATCCACACCCAGGACTCCGGGCGATCATCAACCACTTCGGAAGCCTGGCACCGCTCCCCGAGACGGCCTGGCTCCCATCCTGGGCAACGACACCACGCCACAGCGACGGAAACATCGCACACACGCGACGCTGACGGTCGCTTCCAGCAGCACCCACCCTGCCCTTGGCAGTGCCGTTGGAGTGCCCCCAAAGCGACAGGTGTGCCGCAGACGTGGGGCCCACCTGGATGCACCGAGAGCAACGACTACTTTGCTGATCCGGGGTTTTCGTGCTTGTGGGCATTGAAGCGCGCCTTCTTCTGACGATTCCCGCACGTGTTCATGTCACACCATTTGCGGGTGCGGCTTTGGCTGGTGTCGAAGAAGGCTGCTTCGCAGGTTGGCGATGCGCACAAGGCCAATTTTCCGTCTCGTTCGCCTGTGATGATGCTGATCGCGTCGGCGGCGATCACGCCTAGGGCATCTTCCACGGAGGAAGCCGAGCCAAGTCGCCATTGCCGATTGCCCTCGGGCGTCAAGATGGCCGCGGCCCGACCTTGAGTGCTGCAGTCATTGATGACCTGGACAGCAGACACAGGGAGAGGGTCTCGGCGCGCGGCCGCTGTCGCGGCGGCGTGAATGGATTCCCTCAGCTCCCAAGCGCGTTCGAGCTGGGCGGTAGTGCAGGACTCCACGGCGAGGCCACTCACCGCCAGCCAGTCGACGAGTCGGTTCGGCGTGGGAATACGTTCCACAGCGTTGCCACGACGCTCCGTCAGGGTCGCCGTGAAGCTGGTCGCTAGCACCTTACCGAGACGGAAGTCAGGGAACTGAGTACGCATGGAACCACCTTAGCTGGTTGCACGCCAACGTCGAGATCTGCTAGAACCGTCTTAGCCGGTTCCGACATGTCACAAGTCGATTCGCTCGATGACCAGGAGGTTTCATGTCCACGCACTGGTGCATCACCGACGCTGCGGCCGGCATTGGCATTGATCGCGGCGTTGTCACCACATCCGCTCACCCCGGCGGGGGCATCTCATGAACCGTCTAACCAGCGACGTGCAAGCATGCGAAGCCCACGCAACCGACACCGACCTCGACGACCTGCGCGCGCGCCTGGCCGCAGCACGGCTGCCGGAAGCTGAGACGGTCTATCGCGCCGCACCCGACCCGCGCCGATGGGATCAGGGTGTTCCTCTCGCCGACCTCGTCGATGTCGTGAACTACTGGCGCACCGGGTACAACTGGCGGTCGTTCGAAACGCGCCTCAACCAGATCGGCCAGTTCCGCACGACCATTGACGATCTGGGAATCCACTTTCTGCACCGTCGATCCACCCGCGCAGACGCCACCCCGCTGATTTTGACGCACGGCTGGCCAGGCAGCATTGCCGAGTTCACCCATGTAATTGACGAACTGGCAGATCCGATAAGCGCAGACGCACCAGCGTTCCACGTCGTAGCCCCGTCGCTGCCAGGCTTTGGTTACAGTGACAAGCCGGCGACCACCGGGTGGGGAATCGAAAAGATCGCGGCCGCCTGGGTGAAACTGATGGGAAGGCTCGGCTACAGCAAGTTTGTAGCCCACGGCGGCGACTGGGGAGGTGTGATCACCACGGTCCTCGGCGGCAGGTTCCCGGCGCACGTTCTCGGCATCCACACCACGACCGCGCAGGCACCGCCCGGGTTGACAACGGACGGGCTGACGGCGGCCGAGCGCAAATGGACCGAGGAGACCCGCGATTTCTGGCGCTACCACGCGGCGTACGCGAAGCAGCAGGCGACCCGACCGCAGACCATCGGCTACTCGCTCGTCGACTCACCAGTCGGGCTTCTCGCCTGGATCCTTGACAAGTTCGCCGAGTGGACAGATACCGAAGACAGCCCGTTCGAGACGATTTCCCGAGACAGGATTCTGGACAACGTCACCCTGTATTGGCTGATGCGGACCGGTGCATCGTCGGCCCGCATTTACTACGAAAGCCACAACTCGCTCGACCCCGAACTTCGGGTCGATGTCCCGTCAGCAATCAGTATGTATCCCCGCGACATCGAGAAGTGTCCGCGCGCCTGGGCACAGGAGCGGTACCGACAGATCGTCCGATGGAGGTCGCCCGAAACCGGGGGACATTTCCCGTCGCTGGAGGTTCCCGAGTTTTTCGTCAAGGATCTACAAGAAGGCCTCGCGGCAGTGCTGGACGCAAACTGAGTTGGTCATGACGTTGTCGACGCCGGCGTTTCTCGGACTTGCCGCGGTCTTGTGTTGCTGCAAGTGCCTGGTCCGCCTCACCACGTAGGACATGGCCTAAAGGCGAAATTGCCTTTCGCCTCCGCCTCCGCCTCCGCCTCCGCCTGCGCGGTCGGTACCGGTCTGCGTGGTCAGGCGGGCTGCCGGAGTGCGCTGACCAGTGTGCGCGGGTCGTCGGCATGGAAGCGGATGGTGTGGGCCTCTTCCGTCGCGCCGAGCGGGCGGGTGAAGGGGAGTGGCCGGTTCAGCTCCAGGGTCACCGAGGTATGGCTGCCCACGATCAGGTCGAGGACCCCGTCCTCGGAGAGGGTGATCAGGCGGCCTTCGGGGGAGCGCCGGTCGACCCGGACCGAGGCGACCGCGTCCGGCGGTACGGCAAGGTCGAAGAGGGCTCCGTAGCGGATCCGCAGAGAGCCGTCGGGGCGCACGACATGCGGCCGGGTGACGCAGGCGGCGTGCAGGGCCAGCACCAGCACCACGCCGTACAGGTCGAGTACCAGGAGCACCCCGTGGACCACCGGCCAAGGGATGAGGAAGGCCAGGCCCACCGTCTCGATGGCCAACACGAAGAGCAGTCCGTACATCATCGCAGTCTGGGGCCCGGTGTACGCGGCAGCGAGGTCCCCGGGACGCACCCCGTGCGTGCCGCGCCTGACCCACCGCCCCAGGGAGGCGAGGGCGCGCAGCTCGTTGATGACCAGGCGGCGGACCGTCACCGGCACTGCCTCCCGTACGGCGGCCCGCCACGCCGCCCTGCGGTCCGCGCCCCGGGCGCGCGCGGCGGCGTACAGCGAGCGCAGCACCCAGGCCTCCAGCAGCAGCACCACGAGCACCAGCGCCTCGGCGCCCGCCAGCGCCCACCCGGGCGGCCGGAACCCGGCCACCAGGCAGACTGTCAGGGCCAGTTCCCCCGACAGTACGGTGGCGGCCGCGACCCGCGCGGCCCTTACGCCCCGGGGTCCGCCGCTCATCGCCGGCCCCTCTCCACGAACGCGTCCATGAGGACGGCGTCGCGGACGCTGTAAGCCCGGTAGCCGTTGGGGCGCCGCTCCGGCTCCGGGAGCAGTCCGACGTGGTGGTAGTGCCGGATCGTCCGGGTGGTGAGCCCGACGAGTGCGGCTATCTCTCCGATTCGCATGCCTCCAGTGGAAACCCTGCCGTTGCGTCAAGCTCAAGCCCCGGCAGTGTCGTCGGCGCAGAACGACTCAAGCAGGTCTCCTCAGGGGAGTTGTTGGTACATCCTCGCCAACGCACGCAGCTGGCCGGAGTCCGCTCCCGCTGCCCCTCGTCGTCCTCGTCGAGTTCGACCGCGCTCGGTGTCGCTCGCCCATTGGGCCTCCGAGGACGCCTCGGTGCCTGAGCCGGGGCTGGACGAGGACCTGTTGCGTGCCTGTTTGCCCGCTCTGTGCCTGCACGGGTTCGCGGACCTGTCCAAGCCGAGCATCACCGCCCGCCACCGACGTGACCTGAACAGCGGGAAGATCCAGATCGGGCACGTCTGTGACGTCACCAGCCTCGACGCGTTCTCTGCGGTCGATGCGCAGCTCGCCACGCTTCACGTAAATGCCGCAACCGAAACGTCCAGCGGACGGCAAGGCGGGCACGAACAATTGAACGTTAAGCGTCTCCTCGGTTCAATGAAGGAAGTGGAGTCATGTCTGAAAAGGTCGTGTTCGTCGTCGGCGACAATTTGGCCACCAGGTCGGACTCGGTCGACCTGGTTTCGTTGTCTGAGTTTGCGGACTCCCTCAAGGGGGAACTGATTTCCGAGCCTTTCCCGGTCATCATTCCGGGACAGGGCGTCGAGGAGTACGAGCGGGAAATCGTCCGCAGCAAGCTGCGCCAGCATGGCTTGCCGGAGTCGATGCTCAAGGACATTCCCCTACCGGAACTGCTCTACCAATCCGAGGTGCACAAGCGTAAACCGGAGAACGTCCTCATCGCCGGGTTACGGAAGGTCGAGGACGGCCTCTTCAAGGCGACGCTGCGTATTTCGGACCGGCAGGAGATGGTCCTCGATCACACCACTGGTTCCCATGTGACCGCCATGGTGATCACCGAGGCGGTGCGGCAGATCTCGCTCGCCGTTGGGGAGCGGTATCTGCTGGCCCCGTCCGGGAAGGCTCGCCGGTTCCTCATCAATTCTCTCCAGACGACGTTCCACAAGTTCCTGCTCCCGCTGCCGGCCCAGCTGGAGTACTCCGTGGAGGAGGTCAGCCAGAAGGGGCCGAACCGGCTGCGGTTCCGGGGCCGCTGCGACCTGGTGCAGGCGGGCGTCGTCGCCGCGTCGGGCTCCATGGACATGGTGGTGATGGAGGAGGAGCGGGCAGACCGGATCGAGGCGGAGCGCATCCGCGAGACGACGCGCGCCCTGGCCGAGCTCTAGGAGGAGGGCGACGCGGCGCGCACGGTCCTCGGCCGGCCGGCCGCGTCCTGATCACGGGTTGTCAGCGACGGGCGACACCGGCTCGGCGCGGGCCCCTCGTTGCCTGCGGGCTGTTTTGTGGAGGTCCTTATGGTGTGGATTCTACGTAAGTTTCCGTTGTTCGTGCTCGCCGTCTGCCTGGCGGCGACCGGAACGGCGCTGGTCCGTGGGGTGCTCGGCTTCTCCGACCCGTGGCAGCGGGTGGCGGTGCTGCTCGCCGGGCTCCACCTGCTGTGGCTGCTGCTGGAGACCTGGACGACCGTCCGCAGTTCGACGTCGACCGAGACGGCCACCGACCGCGGCACGATCTACGTGTACGCCGCCGCACGCGCGGCCACCGTCGCCGCGGCCTGTGTGCCATCGGCCGACCAGCAGACGTATCACCCGTGGATGCTTGCGGTGCCAGTGGTCTTCGCGGCGGCGGTCGGCGTGCGGCTGTCAGCGATCCGCACGCTCGGGCGTTTCTATTCGCACCGGGTGCGGGTGCTCAGCGACCACCAGATCGTCCGGACCGGACCGTACCGGTGGATGCGGCATCCGGCGTACTTCGGCATGGCGCTGGCTCATATCGCCTTCGTGGTCTTCTTCCTCAACACCTACAGCGCGGCGGCGTTGATGATTCTGCTGCCGACGCTTGTGGTGCGCATTCTCGTGGAGGAGAGGACGCTGCTCACGCTTCCCGGCTACTCCGAATATGCGGCGACCCACCGCCGTCTCATTCCCTGGATATGGTGAACTACTCTATGAATATACTCCGTTCGCTGCGCTTATCGAAGCCTTCGCCGAGTGCCAAGCGGCGGCCGGTGCTACGCGGGCGCGCACTGCTGAACGAGGCGGAGGTCGGGCCGAAATTCGCCCGGCAGGCGCGGATGGCGGCGGCCGGTCTGCCGGTGCCCCGATTCTTCTGCCTGTCGGCCGCCGTGTTCACCCAGGTGTTGAGCCCCGTGCGCGCCGAGGTGGACGCCGTGCTCGGCGACGTCGACGCCGGGGATTCCGAGGCCCTGGGGAAAAAGGCTTCGATCCTGCGGGGGATGGTGCTGAGGGCACCGGTACCGGCGGCGGTCGAACGGCAGCTGTATCAGGCGTTCGACGAGGAGTTCGGGCCCGGCGCGGTGGTCTCGGTGCGCTCGTCGGTCGTCGGGTCCGGTGCCCAGGCCAGTGAGGACTCGGCGCACGACGCGTTCGCCGGGATCAGCGACAGCTTCCTCTACGTGACGCGAGACCAGCTGCTGGACAAGGTGCGCCAGTGCTGGGCCTCGGCATTCGGCCCGCAGGCCCTGCTGTACCGCGCTGCCCGCGGGGGCACGCAGCACGGGGTCGAGGTGGCCGTCGGCGTCCAGCGCATGGAGTTCGGCCGACGCTCCTTCGTCCTGTTCACCTGCGATCCGCTGACCGGTGCCCGCGACCGGGTGCTCGCCGCCGGTCTCGGCATCGGTGAGGGCGTGGTCCAGGAGAAGGTGCCGGTCGACCACTACTTCATCAGCCGGCGCGACGACGCGGTGCGGTCGGTGCTCGCGCACAAGACGCAGCTGATGGAGGAGAACCCCGAGCGCCTGGCCGATGGACCGCGGACGGCACCGGTGCCGGAAGAACTGCGCGACACGGCGGTACTGACGGAAGAGCAGATCCGGAAGGTAGTGGCGACCGGGGACCGGATCGAGAGGCTCTTCGGCTGCCCGCAGGACATCGAGGGGACCTTCACCGCCGACGGAGCCCTGCACATTTTGCAGGCCCGGCCGGTGGTGCTGGAGCTTGACCGCCAGCGGTTGTGGAGCAACGCCAACATCACCGAGAGCTACCCGGACGTCACCACCGCGCTGACCTACTCCTTCGCCCAGCGCTTCTACCGCGAGGACTTCCACGACTTCTACCGCAGGCTCGGCGTCCGCCGCACGGTGCTTGACCGGCACGAGGGCGAATTACGAGGAATGATCGGGCTGTTGCGCGGCAGGGTCTACTACTCGCTGAGTGTCTGGTACACCCTGCACGGCCTCAGCAGGACCTTCCCGCTGTGGCGCGCCAGCTTCGAACGGATGATGGGGATGTCGCCGTCGGTCACCCACGTCCGGCCCACCCCGCCCCTCACCTCTCCCGGTCAACTGCCCGCCACCTCATCGGCCTTGGTGCGGCTGACGGCGAGTCTGCTGACGCATGGCGCGGCGGCCCGGAACTTCGAGGCGTGGTGGCAGCGGACCCTCGCCGAGCACCGGACCGCGGCCACGACGGCCGATCCGCTGCAACTGGTCCAGCTGATGCGGTCGTTGTGGCGGGAAGCGGGCAGCCGCTGGGGCATCACGCTGGTCAACGACATCCTGCTCCAGATGCACGAGACGCTGGCCATGCGGCTGTTCGAGCGGTGGCTGCCGCAGGCCGACCCCGGGCTCCACAGCGACCTGCTGTGCGGCGGAGAGGAGAACCGCAGCGTCGTCATCCTGATGTCGCTCATCGACATCGCCGAACGGGTTCGCGGCATACCGGAGGTGCTCGACGCGCTCGCCGTCAAGTCTGCCGAGGAGGTGTGGGAGGAGGCCAATGACGGCGCCTACGGAGCCGATCTCGCCGACCGGCTGCGGACGCATGCGGAACTCCACGGTGACCGGGGCCTGCAAGAGCTGAAGCTGGAGGTGCTGCTACCGCGCGACCAGCCGTCCCAGCTCCTGCGCACGGCCGCGGAGTACGCCCGGGGCGACCTCACCCGCCAACTGCTGCGCACCCGCGAGGCCGAAGCCCGGTGGGCCGGCGAACACCGACTGACCGGCCTGCTCGCCGGACACCCGCTGCGCCGCCGGGTGCTGCGCGCGGTGGTGGCCGCCCAGCGCCGGCACATCAACATCCGGGAGAACACCCGCTACAACCGCAGCGAGTTGTTCGGCTTCGCCCGCCACGTCTACCACCGGCTCGGCGCTGACCTGGCCGCGCGCGGTCTGCTGGAATCGGCGCAGGACGTGGTTCACCTGACCGAGGAAGAGATCCTCGGCACCTACGACGGCACCGCGGTCACCGACGACCTGCGTGGCCTGGCGGCCCTGCGCCGGGCCGAGTACCACGCCCGGGGCGCCGAACTGCCGATGGACTTCGTGACCATGGGACCCGTCCGTGACGGGCTACCGGACCCGAGCCGGGGCACGGCCGCCGAGGGCACTCTGCACGGCCTGGGCTCCAGCGGGGGAGTCGTGCGAGGCACCGCCCGGGTGGTGGTCGACCCGCATCAGCTCGGCGAACCCACGGACGACATGATCCTGGTGGCCAGGGAGACCGACCCCGGCTGGCTGTTCCTGATGCTGTCCGCCCGCGGCATCGTCGTCGAGCGCGGCACCCTGCTGTCGCACACCGCCATCTCCGGACGCAAGTTCGGCATCCCGACCATCGTGGCGCTCCAGCACGCGACAACCCGCATCCCAGACGGCGCCCGCGTCGAGATGGACGGCGCGGCTGGCACGGTGACGATCCTTGAGGAGGACGAGGCATGACACCCTCTTCCGTGACCGGCTCCGTGTCCCGCCCCCGCCCGGCGGACGAACCCCGCTCCGTGGCACGCAGCGCCCGCCGCCTGCGCACCTTCTTCGCCGAACGGGCCCCCACCCGGATCTACTTGACCTATGCGGTGCTGTGGGTCCTGGCCCTCCAGGGCACACTGGCGGTGCTCGCGCCGGAGTCGGACTGGAGACTCGGGGGGTCCCTCCTCGCCGAGATCGCCACCGTCTATCTGGCGCTGCTGTTCATCCGGGTCGTCGACGAGCAGAAGGACCTGGAGTATGACCGGCAGTACAACCCGGACCGGCCGCTGCCGCGCGGCGCGATCGACGTGGTGGAACTGCGGGCCGCCATGGTACTCATCGTCATCGCGGAACTGGCGCTCACCGGCTGGCGCTCACCGCTGCTGGCCGGATGGCTGCTGCTGGACCTCGGGTACATCTGTTTCCTGGTCCAGCTGGAGCGCTGGTCCGCGAGGGTACGGGACGGGATCTTCGTCAACCTGCTGGTGAGCTATCCGGTGCAGGCGTTGCTCAGCGTGCACATCTGGCTGTCCTTCCGGCAGGCCACTGGCACCGGTCCGGTGCCGGACGCGGTGTTCGGCGCCTTGCTGTGCGTCTGCGTCTTCCTGCACTACGAGTTCGCCCGCAAGACCGGTGCCCGCGTGGTGCCCGGTGCGGCGCTCTATTCGAACGTCGTCGGCCGGCGCGGCTCGACGGCGCTGACCGTGGGCTTCGCGCTGGGCGGCGTGGGGCTGGCACTCGCCCTGGTGCGGCCCTGGGAACTGCACGGTGCGATGGCGCTGGCGGGCTGGCTTCCGCTGTCCGCGCTGGGCTTCGTCTGGGGCGGCGGCGAACGGTTCGCCTCCCAGCGCACGCCGACCTGGCCGCCCGGACCGGCCATGGGCTTCCTGGCGTGGTGCTACCTCGGCGTGTTCATCACCGCACTGGTAGTGGCCCGGCCGGGGTTCGGGGGATGACGCCGATGCCGCGGGGGACGCCCGGAGCGGATGCCGCGGGCCGCCCGGATCCCGGAAGCCGCCCGGGCAGCAGCGGGTTCGGGGCGGCGGGGGGCGGCGCGGGCTCCGCCGCGCCACCCGCCGTCCACCGTGAGGTCCGGCTGGCCGCCCACCCGGGCCGGGAGCTGCGGCCGGAGCATTTCGAGACGGTGGAGGTCCCGCTGCGCCGACCGTCCGCCGGCCAGGTGCTGGTGCGGAATCTGGTGCTGCGGATCGGTGCTGCCACCCGCACCCTGATGGCGGATGCCGAGGTGCTGCCGATGCCCTCCTACCGGCCGGGCCGGGCCCTGCGCGGCGCCGCCCTCGGCGAGGTGGTCGAGGCCCCGGGGACCGGACTGCGCCCCGGCGAGCTGGTCCGGCACGACTTCGGCTGGCAGGAATACGCGCTGCTGCCCGCCGACGCCGTACGACGGGTCGACCCGGCCCGATGGCCCGATCCTGCGGCATGCCTCTCCCAGGGGTTCGTCGGCTGGCTGGCGGTGGCCCGGGGCAGCCGCGTGCGCTCCGGCGACACGGTCCTGGTCACCGGGGCGGCCGGCGGGGTCGGGTGTGTCGCGGGCCAGTTCGCCCGGCTGCAGGGTGCCGGGCGGCTGATCGGAACGGTCGGATCCCGCTGGAAGGCCGACTATCTGGAGCGTGAGCTGGGCTTCGACGCCGTGCTGGTGCGAGGCGAAGGCCCGATCGGGGAGCAGCTGCGCGCGGCGGCGCCGGACGGCATCGACGTGCTGGTCGACACGGTGGGCGGCGAGCAGTTCGAGGCCGCCCTGGCGGCGGCCCGCCGCAGGGCCAGGTTCATGGTGGTGGGCGCCCTCGGCGACCAGGCCGCCGGCGGAACCCGGGCCGAGGCGGCCGTCGACAGCCTGTGGCTCGTCTCCCGAGGGATCACCCTCAGCGGACTGTCGGCCGCCGACCACCACGCGTCGGTCGACTGCTGGGAGGTGGAGTTCAGCGGCGCGCTGCGTAACGGTACGGTCCGTTTCCCGCACGTACGGCTGACCGGTCTCGACCGGGCCCCCGGCGCGCTCATCGACCTGCTGGCGGGCCGTCATCTCGGCACGGTGCTGGTGGAACCCACCTGATCCGGCGTGCCCCGTCGTGCGTCCGGGGACGTTTCGGTGAGGCGACGACGATGACCTGATGTCGCGGCTGCCCAAGGGATCCCAACGGACAGGGAGTTGAACATGGAAGAGATCGTCGCCCTCTACGCCCAGGATGAGGTGCCCGGCCGGGTCGTCGGCACCGCGCCCAGGAGCCTGGTGAGGGCCGAGAACCTGCCGCACGCGGCGGTGAAGATCCTTGTGCGCGACGCCGACGGGCGTATCTACGTGCACCGACGCACCGAGACCAAGGACCTCTATCCCGGCCTCCACGATGTCTGGGCCGGCGGGGTGATCGCCGCCGGCGAGGAGCCACTCTCCGCTGCCGAGCGCGAACTCACCGAGGAACTGGGGCTACGGGGCTGCGTGTTACGCCCCACCATGCGCCACTGGTACACCGACGCACACACCAACTACCTGGCGCACGTCTACGAAACGCTCTACACCCCGGGCCGGCACGGGCCGGTCGTCCACCAGCCGACAGAGGTCGCCGACGGCTGGTGGCTGCCCTGGAGCGAACTGACCGCCCAACTATCCGACCCCCACTGGCAGTTCGTACCGGATGGGCGGGAACACCTGATCCGCTACGCCGCGCAGCACCCAGGGTGAACCCCCGCAGCCTCGTGATCGAGACCGACCCGTCGTCCTCCCTGCGCCTCGGCGCGGGAAAGGGCCTCCTGCCTGGTCGGTAGTGGCCATGGGGGCAGGTGAGACTGTTCCGGGCCGCCTGGGTGAGACTGTTCGGGGCCGCCTGCGGCGCCAGACCCACGGTGCGGAACTCCAGACGGGCGCCGCTCGGCCTCACTCGTTCGCGCGGTTTGTTTGCAGGACGTCAGTGAAGCGTTTCCAGAACGTCAGCGGCCCAGGGAAGAGTGGTGTCCACACCGCGGGAACGGCCAAAGAGGACTCCCGCACGAAACACAGGGGGAACCTGATCATGCGTACTTCCCGGATTCGTACCGCCACCCTGGCCGCCGTCACCGCCGCGCTGGCGCTGGGCCTGACCGCCTGCGGCGGCGCCGACGACGGCGCGAAGGCGGCGGGCGGCGACAACGCCGCCGGTACCGCGCAGAGCCGGTCCGCATCCAACGGGGACGGCAAGGACGGCGCGGAGCGGGCCGGCGGCGGTGACGCCAAGGACGGCGCACGCTCGACGACCGCCCCGGGCGGGACGGACGAGGCCGCGGGCAAGGGCACCACGGCCGGCGCCCAGCAGTGCCGCGGCGACGAGATGCTGCTCACCGCGGTACACCGGTTCGCCGGGCAGCAGGGCGACCACCTGCTGGTCACCGCGTCGAACAAGGGCACCAAGCCGTGCTGGGTCACCTCGTACCCGGCCGTGAAGCTCGGCGACGTCGACGGCACCGCACTGCCGCACTCGAAGAAGGACAACTCCGGCGGCGGCAAGCACCTCACGCTCCAGCCCGGCGGCACGGCATACAGCGCGGTGAACCTCTTCGACTACGGCTCGAAGCACCACACGGCGCAGTCGTTCGCCCTCGCACTGCGCGGCGCGGACGGTCAGAACGGCCCCTTCTATTCCGTCAACATCAAGGGTGAGAAGCCGCAGTTCAGCTGGAACGAGGCCGACGTGCTGAACTGGAACACCAAGAAGCCGTACGACTTCTGACGGCCCGGCCAGCGGCGCGTCGCCCCGGACGCGCCGCGCGCTGCCGTGAAGGTTCGCCGGGCGCATCTGGCAGCCGTGTCATCGGGTTACGTCTCGCAGTGGGGATCGTAGACGTAGGGAGTTGTGGTGCTCAGAACGGTGAACCCGAGTCGTTGCAGGACGGGGCGGCTTTGGTCAGTGGCGTCGACCTGAAGGTAGCGGTAGCCGAGGTCGGCGGCGGTCCGGGCGCGGTGGGCGACCAGAGCACGGTAGATACCCCGGCCTCGCCAGGCAGCCACGGTGCCGCCGCCCCAAAGGCCGGCGAAGTCGGTGCCTGGGTTCAGTTCCATCCGCGCTGCGCACACGGGCAGGTCGCCGGCCATCGCGACGACCATGCTGATGGTTTCGGAGTTCTGGGCGAGCTGGGCGAGCAGCCGCTGCCGCAGGCGGGCGCTGCTGGTGCCGAAGGCCTGCTCGTGGACGTCCGCCACGAGGTCTACCCCGGCGGGGTCGGTCACCGCACGCAGGTGGACGCCTTCGGGCAAGGTGGCGTCTGTGGGCAGGTCCCGGACGGGCGCGATCATGACTGCCTCCTGCGGCTCGGGCGTGAACCCGGCCGACTTCAGTCGCCTCCCGAGGTCACCGGGACGGTCGTGGGCGTATGCCTTCCATTCGAACTCGCGCCCAAGCGTGGTGAAGTACTGCGCCTGGGCTCTGATCGCCACTTCCGCGGTGGTCTCGTCGAGGTCCGACCAGAGGACGCCGTTCCAGTCGTGATCCGCGCCGACCTGCCGCACGACGTTGCCGTCACGCTCGACACGGGTTCCGGGGCTGTCGGCCTGTGCGTCGCGCCTCAGCTGGCGGTCGAACAGGGCAAGTACTTCCTCGTGATTCATCCGCTCACTGCAGCATGGAGAGGGAAGCCGTACCACTGGGTTTCGATCGCACCTTGCCTGTGACGGGCTGCATCGCGGGCCGCGTTCTCGTGACAGACGGCTTCGTGGTCCTGACGCGTGCAGCACGCCCGTTCATCCACTCTTGCCCGGTCCGGCGGTTGATGCCGACGATCCGGCTGGCCTCTCTGATGCTCACCCCCTGGCCAACGAGTTCAAGGA
Source organism: Streptomyces sp. NPDC048637 (assembly GCF_040650675.1). NCBI lineage: Bacteria > Bacillati > Actinomycetota > Actinomycetes > Kitasatosporales > Streptomycetaceae > Streptomyces > Streptomyces sp. NPDC048637. The sequence goes on along the minus strand of NZ_JBEZHQ010000009.1, from coordinate 181,178 downwards.
ACTTCCGTCGCTCGTCAGCCAGGGGCCGGCCCGGCGCCGTCTTTCGCGACTTCATCGCATCCCCAGAGTTCGGGTGTGGCGACGATCAGTTGAACCTGAGCAGCGACGGACGGGGCGGTGGGACACTCGCCGGCCGTTTCTGCCGGGTTGGGCGGGCTCAGGTCAGGCGGGAGCGACCTTCAGGTGAGCCAATCGGTGTAGTGGGTGGGGGCGATGCGTGCGTCGCCCTTGGTGGTGAGCACATCGCCGTCGACGGCGGCGAACATGCCGGCGGTGTCGTCGGTGATGACCGTGCGGCCGTCGGGTCGGGCGTTCAAGGTGATCCGGCCGAGTTCGTCGAGGGGATGGACGTCGGGCCCGCCGACGTTGAGGGTTCCGTTCAGAGGGGTACCGGCGGCGACTTCGGCGACGGTGTCGGAGACGTCCTGAGCGGCGATCGGCTGGAGTGGGGTGGTGGGCAGGCGGACGGTGTCGCCCTCGGTGGTCCAGGACATGAAGGCGTTGATGAACTCCATGAACTGGGTGGCGTGGACGATCGAATAGGGGATCGGCCCGGCCTTGAGGATGTCTTCCTGCAAGACCTTGGCGCGGTAATAGGCGAGGCCGGGCACCTGGTCCGCGCCGACGATCGAGAGGATGACGAAGTGCCCCACCCCGCCCTTGTGGCCGGCGGCCAGAAGGTTGTCCATCGAGGTCTGGAAGAAGGCGGGAGAGGCGTCGTCGAAGGTCGGGGAATTCGTCAGATTGACGAGGCAGTCTGCTCCGGCCACCGCCTCCTCCAAGCCCTGGCCGGTGATCACGTCGACACCTGTGGTCGGCGAGTGCGGCACGGCCTCGTGCCCGGCGGCGTTCAACTTTTTCACGACCTGCGACCCGATCAGACCGGTACCGCCGATGACTGCGAACTTCATGGGTCACCTTTCGTCGCGCCCCGATAGGTCATGTGTCCAGATTGCGGCGGTGCAGTGCACGGCGCACGCTGGGCCGTGCGCTGCTGGGCATGCCGGTGGCGCTGCGTGCTGACGACGTCTCGCGTGGCGTGGCGCTCCATACGCCGGCCGTTCCCTGCATCCAGGGTGAGGCCGAGCGGGCGTCCGTCCGCCGGTGACGAGGAGGGCCGGCTTGGCAGGGTCGGACGCCACCCCGGCCACGGCCGACGCGGCCCACCGGCGTCATGGCCCTGGCGCGAAGTACCTGCAGGGCCGGACGCATGGTGGGGTCATCGGTATCAGTCGACGGCCTTCAAGCCGCCCAGCGCCGCACCGAGGTCGAGTTCGGTACTGCCACGGGTCTGGAAGCCCGGGGCCGATGAGGTTGATCGGCGGGGCGTGGAAGGTGGCGAACAGGACATTGCCGTCCAACCTGGTGCTGACGCTGATGGTCTCGTATGGGGCGGTCATGTTCTCGTCCTCTCAGCGCTCAACACGGCCCGGTGCCCATCCTGGCTGTCAGAGCTGGTGGCTCATCGAGCCACGGCACCACCGCGCGGCGATCTCCCTTCGCCCGCTGTGCACGGTCAGGGAGTGGCCAAGTGGCCTTGACGCGACCCGGCGCAGCTACCCCTTCCAGTCTCTCCTCGATCATCCAGGGACGCCCACGCAGTCCCGCAGTCCCGGTGAGGTTCAGACGGGAACGATCAGGTCGATCCCGTAGGCCGCGATCGCGAGGCAGGCGGCGAAGCACAGCACGGCTGTGACAGCTGCCACCTTCTGGTACCGGCCCCGGGGGGTGCCGGGGGCGGTCTCCCCATGCCCGGCTCGGGCCCACGTGGCCAGGCCGAGCGAGAACATCACGACGACCACCACGCTGATCCCGAGGCTGACTCCGAAGACCCCAACCAGAGTGCCCCAGTCGATGTCCATCCCGTCCCTCCTTCTTCTTCTGTTCTTCCTCTTCCTCTGCCTCTTCCTCGGCGACGGCCCGCCCGGTCGGGCCGGCTCAGGCGGCCGACCTGGCGGCGGGCTTCGCAGTGCTTGCCGGCACCTCATTGACGTTCTCCGGGCTCACCGGGCGGCGGCGCGAGAGCACGTAGAAAGCCGCCGCGGCGGCCAGCGCGACACCCGCCACCAGGGCCACCCCCGCATCGCCCCGACCAGCCACCCACGCTGCCACGCCTCCCACGGCGGCCGCGGCCGGCAGTGTCAGTAACCAGGACACCGCGATCCGCCCTGCGACGCCCCAGCGCACATGTGCCAGCCTGCGGCCCAGCCCCGCGCCGAGGATGCTGCCCGTGCACACCTGGGTGGTCGACAGCGCGAAGCCCATGTGTGACGAGGCGAGAATCACCGCGGTCGCGCTGGTCTCGGCGGCGAAGCCCTGCGGGGCCTGGATGTCGGTGAGTCCCTTGCCCATGGTCCGGATGATCCGCCAACCGCCCGCGTAGGTACCCAGGGAGATCGCCAGGCCCGCGCTCAGCACCACCCACCAGGGCGGCCCCGCGCCATGGCTGAGCGCCCCGCTTGAGATGAGCGCCAAGGTGATGACCCCCATCGTCTTCTGGGCGTCATTGGTGCCGTGCGCCAGCGCCACCAAGGACGCCGACCCGATCTGTCCCGCACGGAAGCCCTTCCCGACGGCGCGGCGCGAGGTCCTACGGGTGATCATGTAAGCGAGGTAGGTCGCCAGCAGCGCTATCACGCAGGCCACCACCGGCGAGGCCACCGCAGGGATCACGATCTTCTCGACGATCGCGCCGAAGCGCACCGCGGAACCCCCGGCCCCCACCCACACCGCCCCGATCAGCCCGCCGAACAGCGCATGGGACGAACTGGACGGAAGCCCGAGGAGCCAGGTCACCAGATTCCACAGGATCGCCCCGATCAGCCCGGCGAAGATCATCACCAGGGAAACTTCGCTGTCTTGGACTATGCCGCCCGAGATCGTCTTGGCCACCTCTGTGGAGAGGAAGGCCCCGCCCAGATTGAGCAGACCCGCGACGGCGACGGCGACCCGGGGGCTCAGCGCCCCGGTGGCGATGGAGGTGGCCATCGAGTTGGCGGTGTCGTGGAACCCGTTGGTGAAGTCGAAGGCCAGAGCGGTGAGGATCACGGCCACGAGCAGGAAGGAGACAGATGCCATCCCGGTCCTCCACGTCGGGGGCGGCCCGGCCACCCCAGCTCACCGAGTGCGCGAACCGCCGGTCCCCTCCCACGGTAAGTGCCGCTCCGGATCGCCGCCAACGCGACGACGCAGGACGGTCGCTGGCGGCCGGCTGCAGTCAGTGCCGTGCCGACTCAGCGACGGGTGTTGAGTAGTACGACGGCCTCGGAGCCGCGACGCACTGCCGTGGTCCCCCCCATGACATCCGCTCACGAGAAGGGCTATCGCCCTGTGCCGGTCACTGGCACGGACGCGCTGTCAACCACGTCGTGATCCACAACAACTAGACAGTTCCGAGGGCTTCGCGCAGGAGCGAGACGGCCTGATCGACGGCTGCTCGGGTGGCTTTGGACTGACTGAGCGAGTTGAGCATCATGAAGTCGTGCACCGTGCCGTCGTAGCGCACCGTGGTGACCGGAACGCCGGCGCCGCGCAGCTTGGCGGCGTACGCCTCGCCCTCGTCGCGCAGCACGTCGGCCTCGTCCACGATCAGCAGGGCGGGCGGCAGGCCGCTGAGCTGCTCGGCCGTGGCCTGATTGGGAGAGGCGGTGATCTCCGAGCGCTGCTTCGGGTTCGTGGTGTAGGCGTCCCAGAACCACTCCATCAGCTTGCGGCTGAGGTAGTAGCCATCGGCGAACTCGTCGTAGGAAGCGGTGTCCATGGCCGCGTCCGTGACCGGGTAGTACATCGACTGCTGCACGAAGGTGACGTCACCGCGCTCCTTGGCCATGAGGGCCAGCGCAGCGGTCATGTTGCCGCCGACCGACTCGCCGGCCACCGCCATGCGCCGCGCGTCCAGGCCCTTCGACGCCCCCTCGCGCGTGATCCACTGCGCGGTGGCGTAGCCCTGCTCAATGGCCACGGGGTAGTGGGCCTCTGGCGACGGTGTGTACTCCACGAAGGCCACCGCCGTGCGGGCCCCGACCGCAAGCTCCCGCACCAGACGGTCGTGGGTGTCCGCGTTGCCCAGCACCCAGCCGCCGCCGTGCATGTACAGCACGACGGGCAGCGTTCCGGTGGTGCCTTTCGGCTTGACGATGCGCACCCGCACGTCGCCCACGGAGGCCGTGACGGTGATCCACTCCTCGTCGACCGGCAGCTTGTCGACCGGCGCGGCCTGCAGGTCGTCCAGGACCTTACGCGCTTCGGTTGGCTTCAGCTCGTACAGGAACGGGTGGTGCGAAGTTGCGTCGGCAAGCTCTTGCGCGGGGCGCTCCAGGACGATCGAGGCGGTTCGAGCAGTCATGACAATGCTCCCTGTCACTACCGAGAAGCCCATGGTGAAGAGGGTCAGGCGCGTGATGCCCGTCCTGGGGCATCGGCGTCACCGCACGTCCGGTTTCCGGCCGAGCCCCTGGTCAAGCCCTCGATGGGGCGATATGTCCATCGTAGTCGCGGCCTTTGCGATCCTCGACTGCGGACGTCGATCGACGAGGTTCGGAAATACCGACCGACGAAGCGCCGTGAGGTCGGCAGCGGCAGTCATGGAGGCCCTCCCGCGGGCGCGTCCTCACCGTGCCGGATCCATGGCCGCCTCCGCGGCCCCGCCCGAAACGGTCCACGAGGCACGGGAGTTGACCTGTGCCACTGTCGCCCGGGTCAGCTCCTTGTAGTCGCTCGCCATCTCCGTGGCCTCGTCGACGGGCAGCGCCCCGCCGCGCTCCGCCGCCCGCGCGATGATCTTCTCCGGTCCCAGCTCGCGGTTGGCCAGGACGATCGCGTTGACCGTCGGCCGGCGCATCGTGTCGTAGCGGCGGAGCGCGGTCTCGGGGTCGTGCTCCCGGGCCAGGCACCAGGCCAGTACCCGGGCGTCGACGATGGACTGCGATCCGCCGTTCATACCCATCGGGAACATCGGGTGGGCCGCGTCGCCGAGCAGCGTGACCCGGCCGAAGCTCCAGCGCGGCAGGGGGTCGCGGTCGAGCATGGGGTACTCGAAGATCGCCGATGAGCGCTCGACCAGCTTCGCCAGGTCGACCCACGGCAGGCTCCAGCCCGTCACGCCGGTGAGGGCTTCCGCCGTCGTGATGCGGCGGTTCGAGCGGTTCGAGCGGTCCAGCGGTGCGGCGCGCGTGCTGTGGCGCACTTCGAGCACCCAGTTCATCAGGGCGTCGCCGCTCTTCGCCACCCGGTCCTTCGCCACCCGGTCCTCGATCGGGTAGGCGACGAACTTCGCACCGGGGGTGCCGCCGGCCACCACGATCGACCGGCCGTCGAGGAGGTGAGGGTACGGTGCGACCCCGCGCCACATGTGGACGCCGTTCCCGTGCGAGGGGCCTTCGGCCGGGTACAGCTGGGCGCGTACCGCGGAGTCGATGCCGTCGCAAGCGATCAGCAGGTCGGCGTCCTCGGCCACGGGTGTGCCGCCGGCCCGGTCCAGGAAATGGGCCCGCACGCCGTGCGGCGTCTGCTCGAAGCGCTGGAAGCGCAGACCGGTGCGGATGCAGTCCGACCCCAGGCGCTTGCGCACCGCCGCCAGCAGCATCAGGTGCAGACGGCCGCGGTGTACGGAGTACTGCGGCCAGCGGTAACCCGCCGCGAGCCCCAGGGCTTCCTCCCACACCGGCTCGCCCGCCCGGTCGCGGTAGCTCAGCCGCTGCGGGGGCAGCGCGATGGCGGCCAGTTCGTCGGCCAGGCCGAGTTCCGCGAGTTCCCGTACCGCGTGCGGCAGCAGATTGATTCCCACGCCGACCGCCTCGATCGTCCGTGCTGCCTCCCGCACCTGCGGACGGAACCCTGCGGCGTGCAGGCTCAGCGCGCAGGTCAGCCCGGCGATGCCCCCTCCCACGACGGTGACTCGCATCGGCCGTCCCTCCGTTCTCCCGTGGTCGGGAAGGTTGTTGGGAAGCACAACGCACATTCCGGCTGCCGGGTTCCGCGAGGCGCCGACGGGGCGACCCTGCACGTAACCCCGTTCCGGGCCCGGACCGAGTCAGGTCGGAACGCCGCCCGTACGGTCCAACTCCGCTCGAAACGCGACCACTTGCATGTTCAGTACGAACTCGAAGCGTTCCTTGCAGGTACCGGCGGTGACGTGCGCGGCGGCCTGGCTGCTGGCAGCCCGGGCAAGGTCGTCGAGAAACGACAGCGGACGGCAGCTCGAAGGGGAGCGGGCTTGGCTCTCCCCAGATTCTCCCCAGCGGCCTGAGCGGTGAACGTGGCACCCGCCCGCCGGGACTCCGGCCCGGCGGGCGGCTGGGTGGCCGTGCCGTCAGCCGAGGGTGACCGATCCGCCCTTGACGGTCACCTTGGCGGGTGCCAGCCCCTTTGTGGCGGGGCCGGTCTTCACGCTGCCGTCGGTGATGTCGAACTTGCTGCCGTGGCACATGCAGTTGATGGTGCCGCCGGCGACCTCGCCGACGACACAGCCCGCGTGAGTGCAGATCGCGGAGAAGGCCTTGATGTCGCCGTCCTGGGGCTGGGTGACGACGACCTTCTCGCCCTTGAAGATCTTGCCCCCGCCCTTGGGGATCTCCGACGTCTTGGCGAGGGCGGGGCCGGCCTCCCCACCAGCGGAACCGTCCGCCCCGCTTCCTCCGGTGCCGCCCGAACCGCTGTCGCCGCCTCCGCTCGTCCCCGGGGCGGCCTGATCGTCACCCGTGGCCTTGGAGCTGCCGCTCCCCTCGTCCGCCATGCTGCCGCCGCAGGCCGCCAGTGCGGCCGTGAGCCCGGCCGCGCCGACCGCCGCGACGACGGCCCGCCGCCCTGCCCCGCGCCCCGCCGGCGCCAGGCCGGTCTCCTCCGTCGCCGTCGTCGCTTCGGTCGCCGTCCGCTCCGACGCTGCCTGTCGAGCCATGGTGTGCCTCCGGTTCTTGGTGGTGCCTTCGGTGCGCGTTGTGCTCCTGCTCCATGGACGTTGCACAAGGTCCATACGGAGCCACCGCCCGGAGCGTTCAACGCGGGCAGGTGGCATGTGCCATCCGCCGGAGCGGCCGACGGACGGGTGGATGGGGGGACGGGTGGAGGACGGGTGGATGGGTGGACGGAAGCGGACGAGCGGTGGCCGTGACGGACACCGACCGGCTGCCTTGAGGGACGCCCACGAAGGAGACCGACGACCGGAGCGACCAGCTGGAGCGACCGGCCGGAGCGACGGGCCGCGACGGGCCGCGACCGGCCGAAGCACCCGGCACGAAGGCACCCAGCAAGAACGCACCCGGCAAGAAGCCGCCCGGCAGGCCGGCCAGAAGGCACCGCCGGGCGCGAGCTACCCCGTCAGCCCTGGTCGGCGTGCTCCTCCAGCGCCTTCAGCAGGAAGTCCCGCTGGAAGTGCAGCAGCTGCGCATTGACCGTGTCGTCGGCCGGCAGATGCGTGGCACCGGGCAGCGGCAGCACACTGTGCGGCTTGCCCGCTGCGAGCAGCTCCGCCGAGAAGCGCAGAGTGTGCGCGGCAGCCACGTTGTCGTCCGCGAGCCCGTGGACCAGCAGCAGCGGGCGGCGCAGCAGATGGCCGTGGCCGATCAGGGAGGAGCGCACATAGTTCTCCGGCTGTTCCTCGGGGTGGCCCAGGTACCGCTCCTTCCAGTGGGTGTCGTACATCCGCTGGTCGGTGGGCGGGGCGCCGGCGACCGCCGCGTGGAAGATCTCGGGGTGGTGCAGCACGGCGGCCGCGGCCAGGAACCCGCCGAACGACCAGCCGCGGATCGCCACCCGCGTCAGATCCAGGTCGCCGATGCGCTCCCCGGCCGCCCGCAGCGCATCCACCTGGTCCTCCAGCGCGGGTGTGAGCTGGTCGCCGTGAATGGTCTTCTCCCAGGCCGGGCCCCGGTTCGGGGTTCCGCGTCCGTCGACCACCAGCACCGCGAACCCCTGCTCGGCGAACCACTGCGACACACAGGTGAACCACTCGCGAGCCCGTCCCGCGCACTGTATGCCCGGCCCCCCGTACGGGTCGAGAAGCACCGGCAGCTTTCCGGTGCCCTCCTCGTGCCACGACGGCAGGAAGAGGGTGCCGTGCAACTGCCGTTCCCCGAGCGTGAGATGGACCGGCCGCGGGATGACCGACGGCTCCTCGGCGAGCGAGGTGAGCGCCTGGTAGGGCGGGTCCCCGGCCGCCCCGTCGCCCCGCAGCACGCCCGCCTCGTCGCCCCGCGGGGTCACGCCCGCCAGGACGACCGTGCCGCCCCGCGCCACGCCCGTGTACCTGCCGGGGTCCCGGCTCAGCCGGCGGTTGCCGCGGCCGGGCTCATGGCACCACACATGCGTCTCCAGCGGATCCTCGCTCGCCGTGAACAGCACCCGCTCGCCCTCGACCCCGAGGACCGCGCGCAGCTGCAGTCCCGACGGGGTGACCCGTCGGCCGCCGACGGTCAGATACCGGGTGTCGGCCTCGTCCTCGGGGAGCACCAGGGCGCCCGACGCTGTACGGGCCGGAGTGCCCTCGACGAGCTCCACCCAGGCGGGGTCGGTCCGCTCATGCAGCACCTCGGTGGCACCGGTCTCCGGGTCGATCGCGAGCGTGCGCACTATGCGCTGGTCGCGGCTCTGCACGGTGATGTACGGACCGTGCGTATCCCAGCCGGCCGCCACGACGTACTCGTACGCCTTACGGTCCCACTCCACCTCGACCCGCTCACCCTCCAGTGAGAGGAGCTGCAGGCTGACCTCCGCGTTGGGGGTGCCGGCCGCCGGGTAGCGGATCGCCTGCGGCGGCTTCGTCGGGTCGGCGGGATCGCCGATGTAACGCTGTTCCACAGGACTGGTGTCGACCCTGGCCAGCAGGACGCGGCGGCTGTCCGGCGCCCACCAGTAGCCGCGCAGCCGGTTCATGGACTCGGCGGCCACGTATTCGGCGAGCCCGTAAGAGATGTCGGGGCCCTCCGCGCCGGCCAGCTGCCGGTCGGTGCCGGCCAGATCGACGACGTGGAAACAGCGGCGGCTCACATAGGCGATGTACCGGCCGTCGGGGGAGGGGCGGGGGTCGATCACCGGACCGGCCGCGGGGACGGAGAACGGTGTGCCGCCGTCGGTACGCACCGCCCACAGGGCTCCCGACAGCGCGAACGCCACCAGACGGGCGGCCTCGTCCGTCGCGTACGACACCACTCCCACCGACCGCTCGCGGGTACGCTCCCGGAGCAGCCGCTCCTCCTCGGGGACCGCCCCGGGACCGGCCCCTACCAGGAGCGCCGGATCGGCCAACAGCCGTTCCGTGCCGTCCTCGTACTGCCACAGCCGGCCCACGGGATCGGTGCCCGAGACCGTACGGACGAAGAGCACCCGGCGGCCGTCGGGGGAGACGGTGAAATGCCTGGGCACTCCGAGGGAGAAGCGGCGGCTGCGGGCGAACTGACGGGGAAAGTCGGCGGAGTTCGTGGGCGGCTCGGATGTCACGGTGCTGCTGAGCAAGATGCTGTCCTCCAGATACTGAGGGTGTTCCGGTCTGCGGCGTTCCGGTCTGTGGTGGTCCCGGGGCACGGCGATCCCTGGAGGCAACTTAGGCATGGCCCGGATGCAGGGAGAAGGCCCGGTGGCGACGTGTTTGCGCGCAGCGCCGAGCGCCGGTACCTGACCGGGCACAAAGGGAATGAATGTCCAGCGACCGGCGAAGCCGTGGCCGGTGGGGAAGACGACCGGAGGCACGGCGTCCGTGCTGTCACGCCGGTGCGTGCGGGCGGGCCGCTCCCGGGAATCGTCGAGCCGACGATTTCGGTACTTCTACCACAGGGTCCCGTCGAGGCGGACCTTGGGCGGGACCGACCGCCGGGATCAGCTCCCGTACAGCTCCGGGCGGCGGTCCCTGAGGTAGGGCGTGGTCCGGCGTGCCGAGGCCAGCGTGGCGGGGTCGGCCTCGCCGAACAGCAGCTGGTCCCCGCTGGATGCGGGTGGAGTCCGCAGGAGTGGTGCCGGCGGCGGCTTCAGTCGGCCATCCCTGTAGGGGCAATGCTCCTTTTCCGGCCATGTGTTGGGGAAGATGGCGGAGAGCGGCGGTGATCGGGGTGGCCGTACGGAAGGTGCCGATCCGCTACAGGACGCGTCACTGATATGCGCTGTACCGCACACCACGCTCGGGCCCCGGGAATTGAGGATCGATTCCCGGCCAATGCCACCCTATTGAGGCCATGGGTGTCGGCCAAAGGAAACCGAGAACCCCTACCCCCGGTCGGTATCGTGGCATCCGGCGATCGCTCCCGCCGGGGGCATCGGAAAATACGGGGAGATTCGATGTTCGGACGGCACCTGTGGGCGCCCCTGCGCGGCCTTGCGCTGTGCGGGCTGGGACTCACCGCCGGCCCGATGCTGGCCGCCGTCGGCCTCGGCACGCTCTGCGGCATCCAGTCGCTCGCCCAGTGGTACCGCGATCCGCTCAATGTGTACCGCATCCTCGCGAGCCGGTGGTGCGGGGTGGACATTCCGGTGCCCTACCAACCCCCGCCACCACCCCCCGAGCCCGAACACGACGGCTGGTACCGCTACAAGAACCGGCTCTATCTGACCCCGAAGAAGCTTTCCTACGAACGGCGTTGGGACTGGCTGTTCAAGGACCCGGCCACCTCCCGGGACATCCTGTGGATGCTGATCAACCCCTTCGTCGGCAGCATCACGGCGCTGCTGCCGCTCATCCTGGTCGTGGTGGGAGCCACGTTCCCCTGGAACTGGCCGGGACATGCCGGGATCACCGTCCCGATCGCCGTGGCGACGGCGCTGGCCGGCTTCGGCTTTGGACCGGTCCTGCTCCATCTGCACGGCCGCTGGACCTGCCAACTGCTCGCGTCCGCGCCCGACTCCGGGATACGCCGTGCGCTGATCTGGATCGGCCGTGGCGGGCTCGCCACCTGGCGGCTGGCGCTCACCGCCGGACTCGCGGTCGCCGAATTGGCCGCCGCCCTCATGCATCTGCTGGCCATGGTGCCGATCCTGCTGTGGGCCTGGCCGACCGTGCTGGTCGCCGGCCGGCAGCTCACCTCCTGGCGCCGGCATCAGATCCAGGAGTGGACCGGCATCCGGATCGACCGGCCGTATCTGCCCGAACCGGCCCTGCCACCGCCCCGGCCCGACGGCACCTACCAGATCGGCCGCACGCTGTACCGCACCCCGGAGATGGCGCTGCGGTCCCTGCGGTACCGGCAGAACGCACGGGATCTGGCCACCTGGCGGGACCTGCTGTGGCTGCTGCTCGACCCCGTGGTCGGGGTGCTGCTCGCCGCGCTGCCCGTGGTCATCACCGGCTACTGCTTCTTCGGCCTGATCTGGTCGTGGGCCTGGGCATCGCTGCTGCAGCCCTTCGTCGACTTCCACACGTTCGACCGCTGGCCCCTGCTCATCCATGCCATCCCGGTCATCGGCGACTACCCGATCGCCACCGCCCCGCTGATCGGCCTGATCGGCACCCTGACCGGGAGCCTGCTCGCCATCCCGCTGCTGCGGCTGCACGGCCTGTGGAGCTGGCTCCTCCTCGGGCCGACCAAGTCGGCGCTGCTCGGCCGCCGGGTGGACCAGCTCACCGAGACCCGGATGGAGGCCCGGGAGACCCTCTCCTCCGAGCTGCGCCGGATCGAACGGGATCTGCATGACGGAGCGCAGGCGCAGTGGGTGGCCATGGGGATGAAACTCGGCGCCATCGAAGCGCTCATCGAACGGGACCCGGCTTCCGCCAAGATGATGGTCGGGACCGCCAGGGAAGCCTCCGCGAAGGCGCTCATCGAGTTACGCCATCTGATCCGCGGGATCAACCCGCCGGTGCTCGCCGAACGCGGTATCGCGGACGCCATCCGCGGGCTGGCCCTGGACTCGCCGCTCTCGGTCGGTCTGCGGATCGACCTGCCCGGCCGCCCGGAGCGCCCGGTCGAGTCCGCCGCCTATTTCGCGGTGTCCGAACTGCTCACCAATGTTTCCAAGCACGCCGAAGCGGACCGTGTGCGCATCGACGTGCGCCACACGGCGCAGCATCTGCGGATCGCGATCACCGACAACGGGGCCGGTGGCGCCGATCCGGCGAAGGGCAGCGGGCTGCGCGGCGTTCAGCGGCGGCTCGCTACATTCGACGGAAGTCTCGCCGTGCACAGTCCACTTGGCGGTCCCACCACAGTCACTCTGGAGATTCCGTGCGTGTTGTCCTCGTAGAGGACCTCTACCTGCTGCGCGAAGGTCTGACCCATCTGCTCACCGCGCACGGCTTCGAGGTCGTCTCCGCAGTCGAGACCGGGCCGGAGCTGCTCACGGCGGTGCAGGAGCACCGGCCCGATGTCGCGATCGTGGATGTCCGGCTACCGCCCACCTTCACCGATGAGGGGCTGCAGGCGGCGCACGAGGCCCGCCGGCGGATCCCCGGCCTGCCCGTCCTGGTGCTGTCCCAGCACGTCGAGCAGCTCTATGCGCGCGAGCTGCTGGCCGACGGTTCCGGTGCCATCGGATATCTGCTGAAGGACCGGGTGTGCAACGCCACGCAGTTCGTGGACGCGCTGCGCCGGGTCGCCGAGGGCGGTACCGCGATGGACCCGGAGGTCATCTCCAAACTGGTGGAGAGCAATGCCCATCAGGAGCCGCTCGGTACCCTGACCGCCCGGGAACGGGAGGTCCTGGAGCTGATGGCCGAGGGCTGTTCCAATGCGGCGGTCTCGAACCGCCTCTACATCAGCGAGGGCGCGGTGAGCAAACACATCGCCAGCGTCTTCACCAAGCTGAATCTGACCAACTCCAACGACACCAACCGCCGGGTGCTCGCGGTCCTCGCCTACTTGAACAGCGCGAACCTGGACTAGAGATTGTCCGGTGGGCCGGCGCCGGGGATCGCACCGGCTCATCGCACCGGCTCATCGGACCGGCATCAGGCGGCCCGGGTTCGGAGGTTCGGTGGCCCCGGGCGCAGGGCGTTCTTCGGGTTGACCGTGATGACGTCGAAGTTGCGGACCGTGCAGTTCAGCCGATGGAACATGTCATCGGCGCCGGTGACATAGAGCGTGTCCACGCCGAGCCCGACCATCGAGGTCACCATGTCCGGCCAGCGGATCGCCCGGTCGAAGGTGTCCAGCAGCATCGTCCGCATCGCCTCCGCGGAGTCCACCACCGTTCCGTCGGCGTCCGAGATCACGGGCAGCCGGGGCGCCTTGATCCGGTACTGGGGGAAGACCTCCGCCTCCGCCTTGCGGCGCAGTGCGCCGAACGCACTGGCATGCACCGGCGGGCGCATGGTGTACAGGGAGTATCCGCCGAGGCCCCGCACCGCCCGGATGAACTCCTCGACCCGGGATTCGGGCAGCGACACCATGTAGAACCCGCGTTCCAGCTCCCCGGAAATGTCGAACCACTCACCCCGGGCCCGCATGTCGTCCAGCAGGGCATGGAACTCTTCGTCCGGAACGCGGTAAACGGAGTGCGTCACCACGTCCGAGTGCTCGGTGGTGAAGTACTCTTTCTCGCAGCGCGCCAGCTCCGCCGTCATCCGTACGACATCGGTGAAATCGAGCGAACCGGCGTACACGGCCGCTGCCTTCTGGCCGAAGCTGGCCCCGGCACAGACGTCCGGGCGCATACCGAACCGGTCCTCGGCCCGGTCCGCGGCGGCGAGCGAGGCGATGAGGAAGGCCAACTGGGCGTACTCGGAGTAGTCGGCGCCGGCGTCGTGGAACCGCTCCAGTACGGAGTAGCCGAGCACCTCGTCGGCGGCCGCGAGCCGGTCGCGTGCATACCGGTCGAGCACCAGGAACCGGCCGGCGCTCGCGAAATCGAACCGGCCCATGCCGGGGAACAGTACGGCGGTCCGCGGCGCCGTACCGGAGCCTCGCCCGCCGGCCGGCGCAGTAGGGGAGTCCCACCCCTGCGCTTCAGTCTGCCCCATGCTCAGGCACACACCTTTTTCAATGTTTTGATGTTGGTGATGGTCCCCTTGACCCACACCGCCACCCGGCCGAAATCGCGTGCGGCCTCCGCTCGTGCCATGCCATATTGATGGGCCACCTGGCGCATGGCCTTCGCGGCCTCACGGTCACGCACGTTCTTCGACAGCTCGCGTAATTCCTTGCCCTTTTTCTCGTAGTCTTCGGCCTTCTTCGGGTCCGGCACCAGATCGACGATCCGGAGTGCCTTCACACAGGCGGAAGCCTTGTCCTTGAGTTCGGACGACTTATTGGAATGCCCCTTCTCCGTGCACCCCGCGGTCAGCAGTACCAGTGCTAACGCGAGGACACGGACACGGGCCGCCCCCCTGGCCATATGAATCCTCCCCATGTCTTGTGCTGTGGTCGTCAACACCCTTCTGGATGACGGCCGTAGCGGGTTCAGCGTATCCGGTCCGCTCCTCGCCTGTCACCGATGTGCGGAGCAATCGGGACGGCCTGATGCATGGCGCAAATTAGGGGGTTCGCCGGTACGGGATAGGGGTAGCCCGCGTGGGATCCCCGCTCTAACCTGGCCACCGCAAGTGACGTGGGATTTCGCGCGCCCCGATCGCTTCGCGGCCCGGGTGGCGGCGGGCTGCCCAGGCATGAATGGCTGCCGTGAGCAGGGGAAAGGGCCGCGCCGCCACTGCTGACGGAACGGCCGTGGGCCGTCGGCGGGCCTGAGGCACGCGGGGCCGCGGCCGGTGATTTCGCCACCCGGCCTTCCCGCGACCCGTATCCGCGCGCGGAACTTCCCTGCACGCGCGGAACTTCCCGGCATGTGCCGAACTTCCCTGCACTTGCGGAACTCCCCTGCTTCACACCCGTGCGCCGGGTAATTCACCACGAGCGCGAGCGCGAGCGCGAGCGCGAGCGTGAGCGTGATCGTGACGGAACCGCCGGCACAACCCCTGAACAGCCATCACTGCCCCGCCCATATCTCAGGGTTGCGCGATATCCCTTAGGGGAGGCTAGGGGTTGGAGTACCTGCCGACGGCTCCGTAGCGTGGCGCGCAGTGAGTCGAAGGGGGATCTGTCGAGCTTGGAATTCTTGGGAAGCCGACTGCGCGGACTAATTGCGTGCCCTCAACAGGGCGATTGATGCGGCGGCCGGCACGGCAGGGTCTGCCGCTGCCGTGTGCGCCGTACAGGTGTCGTGGCGTTCGGTGTCTTTCGGTGTCATCGACGTAAAGGTCCTCCGACCGATTCAGTGGAGTGGAATACGGTGGCGAACAACGAGGGAAAGCTGCTCGAGTACCTCAAGCGGACAACGGCTGAGCTTCGGGATACTCGCGCCCGGTTGACGGAAACCGAGCGAAAAGAGTCGGAGCCGATCGCCATCGTAGGAATGGCGTGCCGCTATCCCGGTGGGGTGTCCTCACCGGAGGAGCTGTGGGCGGCGGTGTCCACCGGGACCGACGGCGTTTCGGAGTTCCCCGTCGACCGTGGCTGGGACGTGGACTCGCTGTACCACCCGGACCCCGAGCACATCGGCACCTCGTACACCCGGGAGGGCGGATTCCTCCACGAGGCGGCGGAATTCGATCCGGGGTTCTTCGGGATCTCCCCGCACGAGGCGGTGGCGATGGACCCGCAGCAGCGGCTGCTGCTGGAGGTGTCCTGGGAAGCCATCGAACGTGCCGGGATCGACCCGACCTCGCTGCGGGGCAGCAAGACCGGCGTGTTCACCGGCGTGATGTACCACGACTACGGTGCGGGCGTCTCCGGTGTTGCCGAGGATGTCGCGGCGTTCCAGGGCAATGGGGCCGACTCCAGCGTGGTCTCGGGCCGCGTGGCGTACCTCTTCGGCCTGGAGGGACAAGCGGTGACCGTCGACACCGCCTGCTCCTCCTCCTTGGTGGCGCTGCACTGGGCGATTCAGGCCCTGCGGGCCGGCGAATGCAGCATGGCGCTGGCCGGTGGTGTGACTGTCATGTTCACCCCGGAGACCTTCATCGACTTCTCCCGGCAGCGCGGTCTCGCGGCCGACGGCCGCTGTAAGTCGTTCGCGGCCGCCGCGGACGGCACCGGCTGGGGCGAGGGCGCCGGTGTGCTGCTGGTGGAGCGGCTGTCGGACGCCCAGCGCAACGGGCATCCGATCCTCGCCGTGGTGCGGGGCTCCGCGGTCAACCAGGACGGTGCGAGCAGCGGGCTGACCGCGCCGAACGGTCCGGCGCAGCAGCGGGTGATCCGGCAGGCGCTGGCCAACGCCCGGCTGTCCACCGGTGACGTGGACGCGGCGGAGGCGCACGGCACCGGTACGAGGCTGGGTGACCCGATCGAGGCGCAGGCGCTGCTGGCCACGTACGGGCAGCACCGGCAGGAGGACCAGCCGCTCTGGCTGGGCTCGATCAAGTCGAACATCGGGCACACCCAGGCCGCCGCGGGCGTAGCCGGTGTGATGAAGATGGTGCTCGCCATGCGGCACGGGGTGCTGCCGAAGACCCTGCACGTGGACGAGCCCTCGCCGCAGGTGGACTGGTCGGCCGGCGCGGTGGAGCTGCTCACCCGGGCACGCGAGTGGCCGGACTCCGGTCGCCCCCGCGGCATGGCCGGCCGGCTCGGCGAGGCCGGCCTGCGCCGGGCCGCCCGGTCCGGTTTCCCGCCGCTCGCCCCGGCCGAAGGCCTGGCGCTGTTCGACGCCGCGCTCGCCACCGCAGAGACCACCCTGGTCCCGCTGCGGATCGACCAGGCCGTGCTCCGGGCCCGCGCCGGCGGCGTCCCCGCACTGCTGGCCGGGGTGGTCCGGGCCCCGTCCCGGACTGCCGCCGCGGCCGGAACCCCGGCTCCGGCCGCGGATTCCCTGGCCACCCGGCTGGCGGCGCTCTCCGCCGAGGAGCAGCGGCGCACCCTGCTGGGCCTGGTCCGTTCGCAGGTCGCCGAGGTCCTCGGCTATGACCGCCCGGAGGCGGTGGCCGGCGGGCGGGGCTTCCTCGAACTCGGTCTCGATTCACTCGCCGCGGTCGAACTGCGCAACCGGCTGACCGCCGCCACCGGGGTGACCCTGCCGTCCACGCTGGTCTTCGACCACCCCACACCCGAGGCGGTCGCCGAGCACTTGGCCACTCGGCTCATCGACAGCGAGGCGGACCGGACCACCTCGGTGCTGGCCGGTATACGGTGGCTGGAGGCGGAGCTGGCGGCCGTCACCCCGGATGACGAGGAGTACGACGGGGTCGCGGCCCGGCTGCGCGGACTGCTCACCACATGGGCCGAAACGCATCACCCCGAAGAGCGGGCACAGGAGTCCGCACTGGGTTCCGCCACCGCCGAGGAACTCTTCGACATCCTCGACAGCGAACTGGAGGCCGGCAGGTAACGACCGGGAACGTGCCACGGCAGGTCATCGGTCCCCGGCTCCCAGGGGACCGATGACGCCCGGGGCGCGTCTACCAGCGGACCGGCATCGCATGCAGTCCGAAGACCAAGTTGCCGTATTTGAACGGAAGTTCATCCATCGGCTTGTCGAGCCGCAGGGAGGGCATCCGCCGCAGGAGCGTGCCCAGCCCGATCTCCAGCTCGGCGCGGGCCAGATTCTGTCCGATGCACTGGTGTACCCCGTATCCGAAGGCGATATGGTGCCGGGCCTTGCGGTGGATGTCGAACGTGTCGGGGCGTTCGAAGGCCCGCTCGTCCCGGTTGGCCGAGGCACTCAGCACGTAAATGCCCTCACCGGCCTTGATTTTCCGGCCGTCGATCTCGATGTCCTCCAGGGCGACCCGGTCGAAGGCGGCCCAGTCCGACACGGAGTGGAACCGCAGCAGCTCGTCGACGGCACCGGGCAGCAGCGCGGGGTTCTCGCGGAGTTCGGCAAGCTGCTCCGGATGCTCCAGCAAGGTCAGCATGCCCAGCGGGAGCATGTTCGCGGTCGCCTCATGTCCGGCGGTCAGCAGCAGGAAGGCCATGCCCACCAGAGCCGCGCGGGTCAGCTCGCCCGTGCCGACCTGTTCGTTGATCAACCGGCCGATGAGGTTGTTGCCGGGTTCTCGCACGGCCGCCTTGACCAGCTCGTCAAGGAAGTCGATGAGCCCCTCCATCGCCGCCTTGACCTGCTCGGGCCCGGCGTTCAGCTGGACCAGTGTCCTGGTCGCGGACTGGAAGTACTCGTGATCCTCGTACGGGACGCCGAGCAACTGGCAGATGACCAGCGAGGAGAGCGGCAGACCGAGATCCTCCACGAGGTCCGCGGGGGAGCCCTGCGCCAGCATGTCGTCGATCAGCCGGTCGGTGATGCGCTGGACCTCCGGACGCAGCTGGTTCATCCGCCGCGCACCGAACTCGGAGATGAGCATGCGCCGGTAGTGGCTGTGCCGGGGCGGATCCAGGTTGATGAACTGGCCCTCGTGGAACTGGGCAACCTCCGCCAGCTCGGTGAGCTGCTCGGCGGTGAGCGGTTCCCCGCCGCCGGCGGCCTCGTCGGCCGGCGGCGGTTCCTCGGGCGGCCGGACGCTCGGGAAGCCCGGCCGGCTCGCATCCGAACTGACCCGTGGGTCGGTCAGCAGTTGCTGTGCCTCGGCATGCCGGGTCACCACCCAGGCGGTACCGCCGTGCGGAAGCTGCACCCGTACCAGCGGGGAGTCCGCTCGCAGGCGTTCGTACTCCGGCGGTGGGGCGAAGGGGCAGCGCCGGGCCATGGGGAAGCGTAATTCCTGCACCGACCCGCTGCTGTCAATCTCCGTCATGGAATGCTCCCCTCAAAGTAATTGTCAGGCGACAGGCCAGAAACTTATTGCCGGGAGGAAGAGGCGTCAAGATTCAAAAGATTTTGCCGAGTGAATGCGAATGAGTTCGCTATTGCGCGTCAAGCGTCCCGCGGCATGGTGCAGGGTGGGCGAAGAAATGCACTCGCATTGCCCATATCGGGCGTCAATTCGGCGGCAGATGAATAAGCGGAAAACCCTCTGGCGTGCGGAGTGAAACCCCTGATCATCCCGCCGGAACCGGATGGGAAACGCCGGCGCAATGAGGTGAATCGTCCCCGCGGGCGCGGCCGGGCCCGTGCGGCGGGCGGGGCGTCCGCCCCGGGCACCTCCGGCGGCCCGCCGGACGGGTGGGGGTAGAGGTAGCTCCACCTTTTCTTGGGACCTAGCTGGGATGTCTCACCGCTCATCTCCAGCCACCATGGAGCATGTTGGAGAGCCTCGTGGGGAGACCGAACCATGCACGACACCGATGTGACCAGGCCGCATACGCACTACCGAGCCCAGGCCGGGAAGCTCACCGGCCGCCCGCCGCACCCCTGTGCCGACCACCCCCGACAGGGCACGCGGCAGCTTCGGCCCGGTGATGCCTGATGGTGTCCCCTCCGCCGCTCTTCCTGCGGGGCCCGGGTCCCGCAAAGCCATTCGACTCTCAACTGGGGGAGACGTGAACCACTCGGCCGAGTCGCATTCCTCGTCCGTGACCGATCATGCGGAAACGGATACCAAGGACGAGCAGAAGAAGGTCCCGGAGAATTTCCAGGACCAGCTGGCCTTCGCCTGGGATTACATCGGCGGGGTCTACGGCACGATCCTGACCATCCTGCCGGTCATCACCTACATCGCGGTCAATGCGCTGACCAGCATGTGGCCGGCGATCTGGGCATCGATCGGCACCGCGGTCCTGGTGGGCATCTTCCAGCTGCTGCGCAAGGAAAAGCTGGCCGCCGCATTCGTCGGTCTCGGAACGGTGCTCATCACCTCCGGCGTCGCCGTGTTCGTCGGTGAGGCCAAGGGCTACTACCTGCTCGGCAACTGGATCACGGTCGGTATCGGCAGCATTCTGCTGCTGTCCGTGCTGGTGCGCCGGCCCCTGATCGGTCAGGTCTGGGCGGCGGCCAACCTCCAGGGAACGTTCTGGCGCAGGGACCGGAAATCGCGGTTCTACTACGACCTGGCCACCCTGCTCTGGTCGATGCTGAGCTTCTCCCGGTTCGCGGTGGAGCGATGGCTCTACAACATGGACGAGACCACCTGGCTCGGCATCGCGCGGCTCGTCATGGGCTGGCCGCTGACGTTCTTCGCCGTGATGACCAGCATCTGGGCGGTCCGCAAGGTGGATGGGCGACGCAAACTCTACGACCCGAATTACAAGGACCCCAAGGAGAAAGCGGAATCCGGGGACTCGGCGGACGCCGAGAATTCCGGCAGCCGCGGAGAATAGCGACGCCGAGCCCATGCAGTCAGTGGGTGAGGCGGCCAACAGGTGAATGCCCCTCCCCCGTGTGTCGGCGGCGGTCCGTGATCGTCGCTGTCCAGGGGTATGACACCGCCACGATTTCCGATCCGCTGTTGCGGATCGGAAATCGTGGTTTGTGGGCCCATCCCATAGGGGCGCCCGCGGACTGTTAGGGGTTGCCGACGGCACGGCCGGCAAGCACTGTCGTGCGAGGGTTTCAACACGTACGGAAGTCTGAGGGGATGCACACGTGAACGCGCACGCCGATGAGGATCTGTGGGTCCGACGGTTCCATCCCGCGCCGGAGGCGGCGACCAGGCTGGTCTGCCTGCCCCATGCCGGCGGCTCGGCCAGTTTCTATTTCCCGGTGTCCAGGGCGCTCGCCCCGGCGATCGATGTGCTGGCAATTCAGTACCCCGGCCGTCAGGACCGCCGCACCGAGCCCTGCCTGGACAACATCGCGGATCTCGCCGACGCGGTGACCGAACGGCTGCTGCCCTGGACCGACCGGCCGCTGGCGATATTCGGGCACAGCATGGGAGCCACGCTCGCCTTCGAGGTGGCGCTCCGCCTCGAACAGCGCGAGGTCACCCTGCAGGCCCTGTTCGCCTCCGGGCGCCGGGCGCCGTCCCGGCACCGCGAGGAAACGGCGCATCAGTACGACGACGCCGCACTGGTCCGGGAGATCAAGGCGCTCAACGGCACCGAGTCCCAGACACTGGACGACGAGGAGATGCTCCGCGCGGTGCTGCCCGCGATCCGCAGCGACTACCGGGCCGCGGAGACCTACCGCTACCAGCCGGGGCCGCCGCTGAACTGCCCCGTGTACGCCATGATCGGGGAAAGCGACCCGAAGGTGAGCATCGACGAAGCCCGCTCCTGGAACGATCACACCATGGGGCACTTCGAGTTGCAGACCTATCCCGGCGGGCACTTCTACCTGAACGCTCAGGCGCCCCGCATCATCGGCGCGATCTCACAAGCGGTGTCGGCGCCTTCCGGAACCGCCTGACGGTGCAGGCATGGGCCTGCACCACCCGGTGCAGGCCCTCCTCATGCGGTCCGGAGGCGACGCCTGCTCACTCCGTGAGCCGGACCGGCGCAATCTTGTGGAAGACATCGCCGGGGCCGGGGTTCTCCGGGGCCGTGCTGCCGCCGAGGTGGTTGACCACACCCCAGACCGCGTTCAGCGCGGTGGTCACGGCGCCCTCGGCGAACCCGCCGGTCCAGGAGATGTCGTCGCCGCACAGGAAGAAGCCACGGTGCCGCGGGTCGAGCTCGTGCTGCATGAAGTGGCTGAACAGCCGGCGCTGGTAGCGATAGTGACCGGGCAGATTCGCCTTGAAGGCACCCATGAACCGCGGCTCGGTCTCCCAGGTGATCGTCAGCGGTGCGCTGATGAGGTGCGAGCGGATGTCCACGCCGGGGTAGATCTCGCCCAGTTTGGTCAGCAGCAGTTCCAGTCGCTGCTCCGCCGACAAGGTGGCGAACTTCAGCGAGTCGTCGTTCCAGGTGTAGGACAGACACATCACGCCCGGCCGGTCCGGGCCCGAGTCGAACAGGTAGACGCTGCGCGGCATCCGGTCCGTGAGCGTCATACCCATCGCCCTCTCGCCGGTGTGCGGATCGGTGTCCAGCCAGAAGGGCCGGTCGGTCAGCACGAACACCTTTGAGGAACCCATGTAGTGGGTGCGTTCGACGGCGCTCCACAGGTCGGCAGGGAGCAGATCCGGATCGCTGTCCACCTGATTGAGCAGGGCCCAGACGTGCGGGCTGAACACCACGGCCGGATACCGGTCCCGGCGTCCGTCGGCGTCCGTCACCTCGTATCCCCCGGCAGCACGTCCGATGCGCACGGCAGCGGGCCGGGGGTCCCCCCGTGCAGACCGGCCAGCGAGGTGCCGGCCGGCCAGTGCGCGAGCCGGTCGGGCCGGCGCGTCCACAGCCCACGCGGCAGTTGCTGGGCGCCGCCTTCGATCGTCATCTGGTCGTCGTCCGCCGCGGTACAGACGACACGGAGGATCTCGATGATGGAATTCGGGAAGTCGGTGTCCCAACCGCCGGTGCCGAAACCGACCTGACCGAAGATCTCCCGGTGCCGGAAGGAAGCAAAGGCCGGACTGGTGGCGAGGAATCCGTAGAAGGACTGGTCGTCGTACTCCCTGACCAGCTGATTCCATATCGCCTTCAGCACGGGTATATCGCGGCGGCGGATCGCGTCCTGCATGCTGGAGAGTTCGGCGCGGTCCTGCAGCGCCTTGGCCCAGGCATCCGCCACTTCCTGGAACTCCGAGGGCAGCTCGTCCGCCGACCGCGCCCGGTGTGTGCGTCCCTCCAGATGCACCAGGGTGGCAGGGGTACAGGGCGCCAGCGGATTGGGGAAGGGCGAGGTACGCAGACCGAGTGCGTCGATGTAGTGGAACAGCGTGGTCGCCGACACCGGGAAACGCATCGCGCCCATCTCGGCCAGTAACTCGGGATGTTCGGGGAACGGCACCGAACGCATCCGCCCGCCCAGCTGTTCGGCCTCGTACACCACCGGCCGCAGCCCGAGCCGCATCAGCTCATAAGCCGCGGTCATCCCGGACATCCCGCCGCCGATCACCGCGACCGGAGTGCCGTGCCGATGCCGGGGTACGGCGCCGAGCCCGGCCGGATGTCGCAGCCAGTCGTCATAGGCGAAAGGGAAATCCGGCACGAACATGGTCACTCGTTCCGAACTGGCCAAGGTCATGAGGCAACCTCTCGATCGGTCGCGGTCGGAGCGGATCCCGTTACCACTCGGGTCGGCGTTCCCGCAGATAGGAGTGGCGGCACGCGCCGTACGAAGTTCCTCGTGGGCCACCGGTATTCCCCGGTGGGAACCTAATTTCCGCGCACAATGCGCGGCAACCCCTACCGACCCCGGCTTCACAAAGCCGGACCCGCAGACTCGCACACACCCCCTGAAGGCGGTTCAGGGGTATCTGGCCCACGAGTTCGCGGCGTATTTTGCGTGCCCCGTCAGGACCGTCGGGCAAAGGACTCTGCGTGCGGGAATTCCTTTCCACCGGCCTTGCCGGTGCACTGCGGGCGCGGCCCGCTTCCGGGCGCCGTCGGGGGCCGGTCCCACGGGGCGGCAGCCTGGAGCGGGGAGTGCCGCCTCTATAGACTCGTCGGGTGAGCAGCGAAACCGAGGTGCCGCGTCCGGAGCAGCTGGACGAGGACGACCTGCTGCTGGCCAACGCCCTCCAGGCCGCGCCCCGCGCGACATGGAGCGAGCTGGGAAAGGTGCTCGGACAGGACGCGGTGACGTTGGCCCGCCGGTGGGAGCGCCTCCACAGCAAGCGCCTGGCCTGGGTCACCCCCGCGCTGGGCCCCGGCCTCCTCTACCGGACGTGCCGGGCCTTCGTCGAGATCCACTGCGAGCCGGGCAGCGCCGCACAGGTGTCGGCCGAGCTGTCCCGTCAGCCCCATCTGCTCACCATCCAGCATGTCGCCGGCACCTATGACCTGTTTGCGATCGCCTTCACCCCGGACTTCCCCTCGATGTCCGACTACCTCCTCACGAGCCTGCCCCGGCAGGAGGGGGTCGTCCGCGTCCGTTCCCACCTGGTGACACGCAACTACCGCACGGGATCACAGTGGCGCCTGGGCGTGCTGAACCAGCGCCAGGAGCGGGCCCTGCACCGCACCCGGCCGGAACCGCAGGGTGCCGAGGCCACGGCGTACAGCACCTGGGAGCGCGAACTGATCGTCGCGCTGAGCAACGACGGCCGGATCCGCTACACCGATATCGCCACCGAGCTGGGTGTCACCCCCCGGACCGTGCAGCGCCGCCTGAACCGGCTGCTGGGCAACCGTGACCTGCTGCTGCGCTGCGATGTCGCATGGCCCCTCGCGGGCTGGCCGACCGGCGCCCTGCTGTGGCTCAACGTCCCGGACGAGCGGCTGGAGGAGGCCGGCCGTACGCTCGGCGCCTTCCCGGAGACCCGCAGCTGCGCGGCGCTGTCCGGCGCGAACAACCTGCTGGTCACGGTCACTCTGCACTCGGTGGACGCGCTCCACGACTGGGCGGTGCAACTGCGCCAGGCACTCCCGTACGCGGAGATCGCGGACCGTTCCGTGGTGCTGCGCCAGGACAAGCTGTGCGGCCATGTGCTGGATGCGTGGGGACGAAGCCGTGGCGTCGTCCCCCTCGACATCTGGCGTCCGAGCGGCCTCAGCCGGTGAGACGGGTGGTGCCCGTACGGCCGCCGACGACGGGGACCGCTACGGCGGGGCGCCGCAGACCCGCACCGAGCGTCTGCTCGATCCGCCGGGCCAGGCGCAGTACGCCGAGGTCATCGCCGCTGCGCCCGACGATCTGCACCCCTACCGGCAGCCCGTCCGCGGTGAAGCCCGCCGGCACCGACAGGGCGGGGACACCGAGCACGGTGAACCAGTACATGGAACGCATGCAGTCGAGATAGTTCTCGCTCCTGGTGTGACCGATGCGCTCCGGCCACAGCTGATCCGCGCTCCACGGCACCACCTGGGTCGTGACCGTCACCAGATAGCGGTACTCGCGGGTGAACTCCGCGAACCGCTGGAACAACTGCCCGCGCAGCTTGTGTGCGCGCATCAGACCGGCCGAGGTCGTCGCCAGCCCGTGCTCGATGTCCTGGCGGACCCTGATGCCGAAGGCCTCCGGGTTCGCGGCGTACCGGTCACCGTAGTTGAGCGCCCGGTACCAGCCGCGCAGCGTGCGGAACGCCTCATCGGCTCCGGTCATGTCCGGGGCCGCGACGCCGACCTTGCGGGAGATCCCGGCCAGCGCCTCGTGCACCGGCTGCATCGCGGTGCGCACGGCGTCGTCGACCGCCAGTTGGCCGCCGAGGTCCGCACTCCACGCCACCGGGACGTCCGAGAAGTCGTGCTCCAGACCGGCGTTGAACCGGGATGGGTCGCCGAGGCCCCAGGGGGACCTCGGATCGGCCCGGGTCAGCACCGTCATCTGCAGCGCGACATCGTCGACGGTACGGCCGATCGGTCCCTGGATGCTCAGCGGTGCGAACGGATCGTTGGCCGGCCACATCGGCACCGAGCCCACCGAGGGCCGCAGCCCCACGACATTGCAGAAGGTCGCCGGGTTGCGCAGCGAACCGCCGGTGTCGCCGCCGTCGGCGAGGGCCACCATGCCCGTCGCGACGGCGGCCGCCGCACCGCCGCTGCTGCCGCCGGCCGTCAGGCTCAGGTCGTACGGGTTACGGGTGGGGCCGAACAGCTCGTTGGTGCTCTGGATGCCCGCACCGAACTCGGGAACATTGGTCTTGCCGAGCGTGACGGCACCCGCGTTCACCAACTGCTCGACGACCAGCGAGTCATGGTCCGGCACATGGGCGGCGAAGAGCTTCGAACCGTAGGTCGTCCGGATGCCCTTGGTCGGGGAGAGGTCCTTGTGCGCGACCGGGAGGCCGTGCAGGGGACCCAGCAGCTCGCCCCGTGCGACGGCGGCGTCGGCGCGGGCGGCGAGCTCACGGGCGCGGTCCTCGGCGAGCGTGATGATCGCGTTGACCTTCGGGTTCACCGCGTCGATCTGGGCGAGGTGCGCGTCGAGGATCTCACGCGCCGACACCGCACGGCGCCGCTGGAGCTCCACCAGTTCCCGGGCCGGCAGCCACAGGAGGTCATTCTCGGTCACAGAGATCAGCAGTCCTTTTCTCGGTCTTTCGGGGGGTGTGCTTACGGCAGATGGATGGGAGCGCCGGGGCCCAGCGGCAGGTCGAGGAAGTAGAACCCGGTGAGGATGACGGTCCAGACCGTCGCGAAGGACAGGGCGAACGGCACGAGCCGGGAGATGACCGTGCCGAGTCTCAGTTCGGGCTGGTACTTCTGCGCCGAGACCAGGGCGAAGTAAAGGAAGACCTGCATCGGCGTGATCGCCCCGGTCACGGAGTCGCCGATCCGGAAGGCCGCGTGCATCGCGGCGGGCGACAGGCCCAGCAGCATCCCGGCCGGCACCATGACGGTGCCCAGGATCGACCACAGCGCGGAGCCCGAGGTGATCAGCAGATTGAGCAACGAGGTCACCAGGACGACCGCGAGCAGAATCCCGAATCCCCCCAGCCCGGCGGACTGCGCACCGTCCGCGAGACCGATGGCGAAGAGCTTGCCCAAGTTGCTCCACGTCAGCAGATTGATGGTCTGCGCGATCGCGAAGACGAGCACGACGAACCCGGACATGTCCCGCACCGCGCCGATGAGGTGCGGGTAGACGGCACGCGCTTCCTTGCCGACCCCACCGCAGCGGGCGTAGACGACGCCGAAGAGGAAGAACAGCCCGGACAGCACAAGGGCGAGGCTGTCGACGAAGGGGGAGGGGGCCAGCACCCCGTCCTCCCCGCGCAGCGGGCTTCCCGGCAGCAGCCAAGCGGTGACGACAACGGCGGCGACCGCCAGCGTCACCCCGCCGCTGATCAGCAGTGCCCGGCGCTGCGCCGGGGTCGCCAGGGTCTCCGTGGCCGAGCCCTCCGAACCGGAATGCGCCGGGTCGTGCTCCGGGTTCCAGGGCGCCAGCCGGGGTTCGAGGACCCGGTCGATGAGGAAGCCGCCGACCAGGGGCAGGAGCAGTCCGGTCGCCGCGGTGAAGAACCAGTTCATGGCGATATGGACGTGATAGCCCTCGATGCCCGGCAGCAGATCCGCCGCGCTCTGCGTGATACCGGTCGTGGTCACATCGAGAGTGCCGAGCAGGATCCCGCCGTCGTAGCCGCTCCCCACGCACACAAAGGCACCGAGCAGGCCCGCCACCGGGTGCCGTCCCACCGCCTTGAAGACGATCGCGGCGAGCGCCGGCAGCAGGATGTAGGCGGAATCGGCCAGTACGTGCCCCTGGCAGGCGACGAAGGCGACAAGGTAGGGGACCCAGCGCCGCGACACCCGCAGGAACGCGAACCGCATCAGACATTCCAGGGCGCCGGTACCCTGCGCCACGCCTATGCCCATGGCGATGACCAGTACCGGGCCGAGCGCGGGGAAGGCCGTGAAGGAATCGATGGCCGTGGCGAGGAGATGGCTGATGCCCTCCGGTGTCAGCGCGCCGAGCACGGGTGTCGGCTTTTTCTCCCCGGGCACCTGCACCGACACATCGAAGGCGGCGATCACCGTCGACACCACAGCGACCAGACCGAAGATGCCGGCGAAGAGCACGAACGGATTGGGCAGCCGGTTGACCCATCGCTCGACTCGTCCCAGCAATCCCTCCAGTGGAAGCGGGTTCCGTTCCAGTGCCTTCATTGCTGCCTGCCTCTCGTCCCGGAGCGTGTCGGCGGTGTGCGTGCGCCACTATCGAGGGGGCGGCGGAAAACTCCGGAGAGGTGAAGAGGAATGTCCATCTGCGCTTCGAATACGCAGAAAAACGGCCATCCGCCGGCCGTACGCGGCTTCGCAGGTCGCATTGCCGGGCCCGACCGCGGCGCGGATCCGCTTAACATGTCCCGGTCAACTGATCACGGCGGGGGAGCGGGGGAGAGAGCAGATGGCTGTCTTCACCCTCGCAGCCGGTGCGCCGCCCGCCGTATCCGGTGGGCGCGCGCTCGGCTCAAAGCCACATCTGCAAAGGAACGTCATGCGTTTCCACCGAATACTTGCCACCGCAGGAACCGTTGTAGCCCTGGCGTCGGTCTCCGCCTGCGGCGGCCTGCCCTCCGCGGGTTCACCCCAGGAGGCCGGAGACTTCCTCACGTCGACGCTCAGCTGCGAGAGCATCGACATTGCCTCGCCTCCCGAGGTCCAGCGGGTGGAAGCCATGGGGATGACGGGCATCAACGGCGGCGGCGAGTGCAAGGAGCCGGCGGGCCACGACGGTGACGTCGACTTCCTCACCATCGAGGACATGGAGGCGTTCCAGACCGCCGTCAAGGGGGACGAGGACGAACGGGACGAGCTCATGATCGGCGACGATTTCGTCGTCGACCCGAGCAGCGACGACCAGCGGCGCCAACTTCTCAAGGCCGGGCTGCTGTTCCTCAATTGCACCCCGGACTTCAAGGCTCCCTCCGGCAAATCGGCGGAGGACGGTGAGATCGAGGGCTGCTCCACGACCGACTATTCGGACGATCTCGACTGACGTCCCGTCGACGGATCCGCGCGGGCATCGCCCGCGCCGATCCGTTTCCGCGGTCGCGGACGGGCGCGGCCGCGTGCCGTCCGCGACCGGGGCCCGCGGAGCGCGCCGGAGGAACAATCGGCCTGCAAGGCGCCCGGGGGCCGGGTCGGGGGAGCCACCGGCGGGCGAGCTGCTGATCGCCTCCGTCCGCAGGGGGCGGGGTCAGTGGGCGGTGAGGCCGCCGTCGACCACCAGCTCGGTACCGGTGATGAACGAGGACTCGTCGCCGGCGAGGAAGAGCATGGCCGAGGCGATCTCGTCGGCGCGGCCCGCGCGGCGCATCGGGGTCCACACGATGTCCGGCTGCTGGTCGCCCTGCTCGTCCAGGAGATCCTGGATCATCGGGGTGGCGATGAACGACCCCCGGCGGGGTGCGCCCTGCGGATGTTCATGCCGGCCCTTCCTTTCCTCCCTCTTGCACCGCCGCTCTCGACGGTCGTCACCAGGATACGGCCCGCCCGCCGCCCGTTCATCGTCCACTCGGACGAGGCGCGCTCCGGCCGGCGTCAGGGGGATGCCAGGGCTGCCCCGTAATGGATCCTCGACGGTGCTTTCTGGACTTGTTGCGAGAGCGGTCCGGAGGGAGGGAGCTGTGCGGGCCGACCGGCGAGACGCGATGCTGCACGAACACGTCGTCGAACGCTTCACGTCAACTCCCCTTACATCAAAGGGACTTGGCGTTGACTACAGCATGGCCGGGTTGACAGGGTGGCGGCCAGTGACCGTTCGTGACGGCGTGACAGGGGGAAGCACGTGGGGCACCGCGAGGAGAGCGGACCGGCCGGAGCCGGGCAGGGGCGTCCGATGAGCCGGGGGAGGTTTCTGCGGGCTGCCGCGGGGGCGGTGATCGGTGGAGGTGCGCTGCTGGGTGGCGTCGGTGCGAGAGAAGCGGCGGCCGGGCCGCGCGGCGGCTCGACGCGGAAGAGGGCGGCAGCGCTCAACATCAGTCTGGTCAAGGATCTGACCGGGCCGGGGATCACGGACCGTTTCGGCATGGCGGCGACCGACCTCGGCGTTCCCGTCAGGACGCCGGACGGGCGGCTGCTGTTCGTCTTCGGTGATACCTGGGAGGACCAGCCCCTCGGCAATGACTGGCGGGCGCCGGTCGCGCTGTATTCGGAGACCACCGACCTGGCCCAGGGCATCGAGTGGTCCGGTGCCGTCGGCGGCGACCGGGCACGACAGCTGTGGCAGTACGACCACGGCAACCCGGAGTTCGACACGGTGCTGCCGGGCGACGTGCTCACCATCGGCGACACCACATATCTGCACGTGGCCGTCCAGAAGCCCTACGGCACCGTGGTGTGGACGGAGATCTGGAAGTCAACGGACTCCGGAGCCACGTGGGAGCACACCGGTTGCCGCTGGGGCAAGCCCGGTGACCCGGGCCTGAGTCCGCATTTCCAGATGGTGACGTGGGGGCAGGGCGACAACGGCTATGTGTACTGCTGGTCCACAAAGTTCGACGGCACCGAGTCCGTCATCATGCACCGGGTGCGGGAGGACCAGATCACCAACCCGACGGCGTACGAGCCGTGGACCAGAACGGGTTGGGGCACCTGGGGAGACGAGGCCGCGTTCGTCCTGACCGGCAAGTACCGCGAGCTGTGTCTGCGGCCGATCGAGGGGAAGTGGCTGTTCACCGGCCTTGACCTCAGCGTGCCCTACGGGCGGATCGTCGGGCACATCCTGGACGTGCCGGACGGCGACCCGGGTCCCGCTCACACACTGGTCCACGGCGTCACCTGGCCGGAGAACGATCCGAAGGCCGGACGCGTCGCGCAGCCGTACGGCGGCTATGTCATCCCCGGCTCCACCCTCAACGACCTGCACATCGCGGTCAGTCAGTGGGAGAACCCGGACGGCCAGGTGCCGGACTCCTGGTCGTACCACGTGATGCAGTTCCGCATCCAGGGGCTGACCGGCTGACGTACGGGGGCCTGGGTCTGCCCTCGCCTGTGCGGTGGGCTGTGCCGGTCCGGCAACCTGTGGTCCTGTGGCCGGCTCTTGTGTCCGCGTCTCCTGGATGAGGGCGCCCAGGCCTGCGTCATGTCAGTGGGGCGTGGGGGAGTGGTGCGCCGAGGCTGCAGGGGCCGGGGCGAGCCGGTAGGAGTCGCCGTGGGATTGCACCAGGCCGCCCGTCGGCGAGGGGAAGTGGGTGCCGAGCATCAGGGTGCCGGTGTCGGCCAGGGAGGCGAGCAGGTGGCGCCGGGTGGCGGCTGCTTGCTGGGGGTCGATGTCCACGCAGCTTCCCATGGCGGGCTGGAGCAGCTGTACGGGGTGATGGATGCAGTCGCCGGTGATCAGGGCGGTGGCCGTGCGGCCGTGCAGTTCGACGGCGAGATGGCCGGGGGTGTGTCCGGGGGTGGGAATCAGGCGGATGCCCGGCGCGATGTCGGTGCCCGCCGCCGGGACGTCGACGAGGTCGAGAAGGCCGGCGTCCCTGATCGGGTCGACGGAGTCCCGGAACATCTGCCGCCGGGCTTCGTCCATGTCTGCCGTCGCCCAGTGGTTCCACTCCGTTCGCGCCGTCAGATAACGGGCGTTGGGGAAGGTGGGTTTCCATGTGGCGCCGTCGGCATACGTGTTCCAGCCGACATGGTCGGTGTGGAGGTGCGTGAGGATCACGAGGTCGATGGTCTGCGGCGGGAAGCCGGCGGCGTCGAGGCGCGCGAGGTAGTCGCTGTCGAGGTGGTGCCAGGCGGGGTTGGCGCGCGTTTTGCCGTTGCCGATACCGGTGTCGACGAGGACGCGCAGGCCGTCGGCCACGAAAGCGAAGCTGTGGCTGCTCAGCCGCAGGGTGCCGGCGTCGTCGGCGAAGTCGGGCCGCAGCCAGGGTGCTTGGGCGACCACGTCAGGGGTGGCGGCCGGAAGCAGCCAGGGGCCGGTCTGCGGGGGCAGGGCCACCTCGTCAATGCGGCGGACGGTGAGGTCCCCCAGGTCCCAGGCCGGTGACTTGCCGCTGGGTGAGGGAGTCGAGTGGCTGTGCATGCGGCGATTCCGTTCCTTCGCTCGTACGTCAGGAGAGGAGTGGGCCGGGGGCGGGGCGGTGAGGCCCGGCGGCGCCCGGTCGGGGGCGGGTAGCGGGTGTGTGCGTGGGGTCCAGGACGGGCGGCGCACTCCGGCTGTCGGGGAGACGCAGGAGCCGACGGTGAACGGTGAGAGGTCATCCGCCGTAAACGCTATTTATTTGCTTTAGGTGACGCTAGCCCCTACCGTCGACTAAGGCAAATCTTTTGCTTTTGCCGGGGTGGTCGCTGCGCGGCCGCTCCGCAACTCACCCTGCACGCACACGAAGGGCATCCATGACCGCCGCCGAACTCACCGCCTCGGAGGCCGCCCGATGGGCGCTCCGCGCCGGACTCCCGCTGGAGAGCGGGCGCCACACCGAAGTAGCTGCCGCCGCGAACCACATCCACGCCGTGGTGAGCACCTTGCGCGAGCTGGACTTCGGGGAGACGCCTCCCGCCACCCACCCCGTCGAAGGGGAGGCCATCGATGCGTCCCTTTGAACTGACCCTCGCCGAGGCGGCCGACGCCATCGCGAAGGGGGAGCTGTCCCCGGTGGAGCTGACCGGTTCCCTGCTCGAACGCATCGACGCTGTCGAAGAACGGCTCGGGGCTTACGTCGCCGTGACGGGTGAAGCGGCGCGCAGGTCGGCCGCATTGGCGGAGCGCGAGATCGCGGCCGGTCGGTACCGCGGCCCGCTGCACGGCATACCGTTCGGGCTGAAGGACCTCATCGACGTCGCCGGTCTGCCGACCACGGCCAGTTCCCGGGTGCGAGCGGACCATGTCGCGCAGGCCGACAGTGCGGTGGCCAGGCGGCTGTCCGACGCCGGCGCGGTGCTCCTGGGGAAGACGCACACACACGAATTCGCTTACGGGCTGACCACACCCCAGACGCGCAACGCCTGGGACCAGGGCCGCATTGCGGGCGGGTCGAGCGGAGGCTCCGCGGTCGCCGTGGCCGCGGGGGCGGCCACCTTCGCCCTGGGTACGGACACCGGAGGTTCCATCCGGGTGCCCGCGGCGCTGAACGGAGTCGTCGGACTCAAGCCGACCTACGGCCTCATCTCCCGGCACGGTGTGACCTCGCTGTCCTGGTCCCTGGACCATGTCGGTCCGCTCACCCGTACGGTGCGGGACGCGGCGCTTGTGCTCGCCGCGCTGGCGGGCCCCGACTCCGAGGATCCGGCCGGCCGCGACGCGGCACGGCCCGCCCATCCCCTCCCTCGCGAAAGGGACTTGACGGGCCTGCGGATCGGAGTACCGGCCAACTACTACTTCGACCGGGTCAGTCCCGCGGTCGAAACCGCCGTACGAGGTGCCATCGCCCAGATGGCGGACCTCGGGGCCGACCTCGTCGAGGTCGGGATACCGATGGCCCGCTACGTCCAGGCGACCCAATGGGGTCTGATGGTCCCGGAGGCGACCGCCTACCACGAGCAGGCACTGCGGTCGGTCCCGGAGCTGTATGCGCCGGACGTCCGGGTGCTGTTGGAAGCCGGTGAGCTCATGTCGGCCGGTGACTATCTGCGGGCCCAGCGGGCCCGCACCCTCATGCGCCAGGCATGGGGGCGCCTGCTCGAACAGGTCGATGTGATCGCTGCGCCCACGGTGCCGATGACGGCCGCCGAGGCCGGGCAGGACACCGTGGCATGGCCGGAGGGTGTGACGGAGAGCGTCTCCGATGCCTATGTCCGCCTGTCCGCCCCCGCGAACATCACCGGGATACCGGCGCTGACGCTGCCGGTCGGCCACGATGACGCGGGCCTGCCCATCGGCATGCAGCTGATGGGCCCGCCCATGGGGGAAGCGCTGGTGCTGCGCGCCGGACATGCCTACGAATCGGTCCGGAGCGGGCGCGCTGAGCCGGCGGTGGTGACGCCCTGAAGGACGCCGGCCTCGGTGGGCGCAGCAGCCGGTTGAGTTGCAGGTGCGCGTGCGCCCCCGCCCGGCGGCCGGGTTCCCTGCGGGTGAGTGCTGCCACTGTTGGGAAGTGGTCCTCGGGGAGGGGCGGGAGGCCCCGCTCCAGACGCAACGATTTTGCTTTAAGGTGGGGTCATGAGTCCCAAGGCCATGGCCCGCCCCGGGGGGCGCAGCGCCCGCGTCCAGGAGTCGGTGCACGCCGCGGTGCGGGAACTCGAAGCCGAACAGGGCCGCGCGTCACTGACCGTGCCGGCGGTCGCGGCCCGCGCGGGTGTCACCCCGTCGACGATCTACCGTCGCTGGGGCGACCTCCACGAGCTCCTGTCCGACGTGGCGGTCGAACGCCTGCGCCCCGAGGAGCCGCCCGCCGACCACGGGAGTCTCCACGCGGATCTGGAGTCCTGGGCCCGGCAGTTCCTCGACGAGATGGCCTCTCCGTCGGGGCGCGCCTACAGCCGCGACGCGCTCCTCGGCGACCCGGACGGCAGCAATGCCGGCCAGTGCTCGGCATACGCGGCCGACCAGATCGACGTCATCCTCGCCCGCGCGTCGGGGCGCGGCGAAACCGTTCCCGACGTCGAAGCAGTCATGGACCATGTCGTGGCCCCGATGATGTACCGCATCCTGTTCCGGCCGGGCCGGCTGACCGCTGCGTACGCGGATGACCTCGTACGCGCTGCCCTCGCCCCACCTGTCCCGCCCGGCTGACGGGGCCGGACACCGGAGTCGTCGCCACTGCCGTGCCGGCGGCGGTCCGTGCCGGCGGCGGTCCGTGCGGACCCGCTCAGCGACGGGCCCTGATCTACCAGCAACGTCACGAACCGGACCCAGCGCGGGATCATGGGACTTTGGTTGCGCTACGTCGAGACGAAAGGTGGTGTCGGCGGCGGGGAGGGGTTGCTTAACGTGGCTGCGTGACAGGTGTGGAAGGTATGGAGCATGCGCGGCGCGCTCGCCGGGCGCCGGCGGCGAGGCTGCGTAGGGCGTTCCGGCGGCTGGCCGCTCCTGCCAGGGCTCTCTGCGATCCCGGGATGTGGCCCCCCAGACGCATCGTGGGCGAATCGCTGCTGAGCGTGGTGCTGGGGGTACTGGCGGCGGGGATCGAGGCCGTGCGCGGCGGTGGCCCGGTACTGGTCGTCGCCGTCGCGCTGGCTGCCGGACTGCTGGTGCAGCTGCGCCGGGTGGGGCCAGGGACCGTACTGCTGGTGACCGTCGTGGGTTCGGTCGCGATCGTCGGTCTCGCCCTGCTGGCCCCCGTCGCCGGCTGGTCGGCCGGGCGCCGGATCGTCGGGGTCGGCAGGGCGACCGGCACCTTCGCCTTCGCGTACGTCCTCAGCTTCGGCCTGGACGTTCTGCAGGAGTTGCCCGGCGTCTCGCCGGCGGCCCTGGTCGTCGGTGCCCTGATGACGCTGGTCGCGATCGTCGTGCCCGGACTCGCCGGGCGCTACTGGTCGCAGCGCCGCACGCTGCTGGACACCCTGAGGGAGTACAACGCCCAACTGCTGCGTGAGCGCGCGATGATCGCCGGACAGGCCCGGATGCGCGAGCGCCAGCGCATCGCGCAGGACATGCACGACAGCCTCGGCCATCAGCTCGCGCTCATCTCGGTGCACACCGGGGCACTGGAGGTGGACCGCGAGCTGACCGGGCGGCAGCGGGAGGCCGTGGGCGTGCTGCGGGAGGCGTCGGTGGGCGCGATGCACGAGCTGCGCGAGGTGGTGGGGCTGCTGCGGGACGGCACCCACGCCCCCGGGGACGGGGCCACTCCCTCGGCCGCCACTGGGGGCACCCCCACCCAGGCCCTTGAGGCCGTGGGGGAGGAGGTCGCCAAGGCGTCGTCGCGAGGGGTCGCGGGCATCGAGCGTTTGGTGGAGGCGCCCCGGAGCGCGGGTACGGCCGTGGAGCTGCGGCGCTCGGGCGAGGTGCGCCCGCTCGCCCCGACCGCCGATCACGCGGCGTACCGGATAGCTCAGGAGGGCCTGACCAACGCCCACAAGCATGCCCCGGGCGCCTCGATCGCCATCGAACTGCGCTATGAGCCGGACTCGTTGGTCGTGGAGGTCGCGAACGGTCCCGCGCCCGAGACCGCGGACGGCGGCCGGAGCGTGGTGAGCGGCGGCCAGGGGCTGACCGGGCTCGGGGAGCGGGCCCGGCTCGTCGGCGGCATGGTGCATGTGGGCCCAACGGCGGACGGCGGCTTCCGGCTGGCGGGTGTGCTGCCGTACACCTCGTCGGAGGGCGGCGCCACGAGCCCCTCGCCCAACCGGGCGATGGCGACGTTCGTTGCTCCAACAGGCGACTTTCGGCAGCAGATTCCGGCGGGATCGCTCAGCGAGGGTGATCCGGTCATCGACCGGAACGGTCTGCCGAAGGGGCTGGCCAAGGCAATGAGCACGGACAAGAGAAGCAGCGGCATAGCCATCGGTTGCGGGATGGCGGCACTGACCGCCCTGCTGCTGGCGATCAGCGCCGTCGTCGGTGGGTTCTACCTCGCGGGCGAAATGGACAAAGCCATGATCGAGCCGAAGCAGTACGCGGCGGTGAAGGTGGGCCGGTCCGAGGCCGAGGTGCGCAAGCAGTTGCCCGACGGCTCCTCGTTCATCGACGAAGGCCTGGACAAGGGGGCACCGCCCGTGCCCGAGGGGGCGAAGTGCCTCACCCTGAATTCCACGGAGATCGGCAGTAGCTGGGAGAAGTCTCCGGTCTTCCGGTTCTGCTTCAAGGACGGCAAGTTGATCGAGAAGAAATCCTTCGAGGCCAAGACGTGAGGGCGGCATGCTCACTGTGAGGTCCGGGCGGGCGGCTTGATCAGGGATGATGGCGAGCGGCCGTAGCTATGACCGTTCAAGAGGGCGCAGGAGACTCGTGATCAAGGTTCTCGTCACGGATGACGAGCCGCTCATTCGGGCGGGCATCAGGATGATTCTCACCTCGGCCGACGACATCGACGTCGTCGCGGAGGCGGCGAACGGCCGCGAAGCGGTCGAACTGGCCCGGGCCCAGCGTGTGGACGTCGTGCTGCTCGACCTCCAGATGCCGGTCATGGACGGGCTGACGGCACTGGCCGAACTCCGCCGGGCCGTCCCCGATGCACGGGTGCTGATCCTCACCACCTTCGGGGAGCAGCAGAACGTCCTGCGCGCTCTGGCGGAGGGCAGCGCGGGCTTTCTCCTCAAGGACTCGGCGCCCGCGGAGCTGATGGGTGCGGTACGGGCCGCCGCGGCCGGCGACGCGTATTTGTCGCCGGGCGCCACCCGCCATGTCGTGGACTCACTGGCGTCCGGCCAGAGCGTGCTCCGCTCCGAGCAGGCCCGCCGCCGGCTGGAGACATTGAGCGACCGTGAGCTGGAGGTTCTGGCACTGCTGGGCGAGGGCCTGTCCAACGCGGACGCCGGCCAGCGGATCCATATGAGCGAGGCCACGGTCAAGACGTATGTGAGCCGGATCCTGGCCAAGCTGGGCTGCGAAAACCGGGTACAGGCCGCACTCCTGGCACGAGACGCCGGCCTGGGAACCTGAACCCGCACCCGAGGCCCTTGCGACGAGTCGGATGACCACGGTGCCGATGCGCACGCTCCCGCTGTCGGAGCGCGCACACCGGCCACGGCTGCGGGATCGCCCGCCGAAGGCCGCCCACCGCAGGCCGCCCGCCGAAGGCCGCAGGACCTCAGGACCTCAGGACCCCAGTGGTCAACAGGGGGATCGCTCCCCGTCCCTGGACGGTTCCGCCATCAGCGCCTCATCCTGATTAATGTCAGGGACCTGTCATCCATACGTGTAGAACTTGGTGTGGTCCAGCAGGTCCGCCGGGGTGACGTCGTTCCATGGCTTCATGGTGTCGTGGAGGTCGACGACGTCGGGGGTGTTGCCGGTCGGCAGATACCCCGACTTGGGGTGCAGTCGCTGCCAGTCGGCCCAGAGTTTGTCGATGAAGCAGTGGTGCAGCCAGAAGACGGGGTCGTTGGGCGAGGAGCCGGTGGTCATCTGCCCGCCGACCCAGACGTGCACCCGATTGTGCAGATTCGGACCGCGCCAGCCCTCGATGTTGTTGCGGAAGCCGTCGGAGGAGCTGTTCCAGGGGGCGGTGTCGTAGACCGTCATGGCGAGCACGCGGTCGACCTCGGCCCGGGTCGGGAGTTCGCGGACCCCGGTGCCGAGCGAGCGGCGCAGGAACGTCCGGCCGTCCACCCGTATGTTCATCGGCCACTTGCCGTTGCCGAACGCGAACTGCCCCGAGGTCACCCGGCCGTCGCCGCTCCGCCCGTCACCGCCGAGGAAGTCGTCGGCCCACAGGGAGCTGCGGGGTGTGCGATCGGCGGTCCAGTCCCAGTAGGGGAGCATGACCGACGGCGTGATGCTCTGCAGGGCCTGTTCGAACTGCAGCAGGAACCTGCGGTGCCAGGGAAGGAAGGACGGTGACCGGTGGCCGGTCCGCTCTCCGGTGTCGGTGTCACCGATGATGAAGGCGTTGTGGGTGCTGATGAACTCGTCGTAGCGGCCGCTGCGCTTGAGCTCCAGCACCGCATCGATGAAGTTCCGCTTCTCGGTGGCGGTGAGGTCCGCCTGGTTCTTCCGGACTGCCATGTCGAGGACTCCTCGGTGGGGGGACGGGCAGGGGCAGGCCTCAGCCGGTGACGACGGGGACCAGGTCGGCGCCCTGGAGTTCGCGAACGGCGGCGCGCGCCAGGGCGCGTGGCGTGGTGAACGTCTCGTAGTGGTTCACCAGGCTTATCCAGGTGCCGTCCGCGTTCCGCATCACATGGAGGTCGTCGTTGTCGATGCGGACCACGAAGTCCATCCCCTCGTGGGGGCCGGCTGCCCGGTCGGCGGGGTGATCCCCGTGGTCGCCGTTTTGTGAGCCTCCGTCGTCTGCCGGCCAGCCCTCGATGTGGCGGCCCTGGTACATCTCGTCGAAGGGCTCCGGCATCTGGTGACCACCGGAATGCCCCTGCCCGGCTGACTGACCGTGCCCGGCTGAGTGACCGTGGCCGTCGGCGGGCCGGGCGGCAGCGGTGTCGGCGAAGGCGGCCGGCGCGGCGAGCACCGCCCCGGTCAGGGCCGCGGCGCTGCCGTGCAGCACCTGGCGTCGGGTGGGACGCGGCATGTTCCACTCCTCTGTTCGTCTCGGCTCCTCCTCTGGGTCGGGACCGCAGAGGATTCGGTCTTCGAGCCGGCGCACCGACGGTCGGCCCGCGCCGCCACATGCTGGCAGGGACGACCGGATCATCAAGTCGCACCGGCGAGTGAGGCACTGAACGAGACAACACATGGGTGAAGGTGCAGGGTTCAACGGCGCGGATCGTGCTCATGCGCCGTCGCGGTTCACCGCGGAACCGGATATTCCGCGATGTCGGCCACCTTCCACCGCAGATCCTTTTCCTGCACGATCAAAACCATGAGACTCCGCACGGCCGGAACTCGGCGCGAATGAAGGGGGCTTGGGGCGTGCGGGGTTTGAGGCCCGGCGCTCCAACCGCGTGGCAGCGAACCGGCGCGTGAAGCCTTGGGTGTTGAGCCCGGTTGCCTCGGAATGACCGCCATCACACTCAAGGGCCGGGGGTCGTGAAACGTCGTCGCGAAAGAGCAAGGGCCCCCGTCTCGTGAGAGACAGAGGCCCTTGTGTGGAGCGCCCGGCAGGCCTTGCACCTGCATTTCCCGCCGGCTGGCGGGCGTCTTTCCTTGGACCACAGACGCCTGACTCCGGTGTGCAGCGCCGGAGTTGCATCATGATCATACAGGGTCTGCGGGGTTCGGTGTCCACTCGTCCGCCGTGCACAGCGGCAGTGCAGCGCCGAAAGGCCATGGGGGCGTTCGCCGGTGCCGCCGTCCCCGGCATGGCAGAGTCATGCCCATGGTGAACTTGACGCTTGGGCGGCGCAGACACGCCGCTGTGGCTGCTCTCCTTCTGGGGGCCGTGATCTCGCTGACCGCCTGTGGTGAGCAGCGCGGCACGGGCGCGGCGGCCGGTGCCCCGAGTACGTCCCCCAGCCCCAGCCCCAGTTCACCCGGCGCCTCCCCGTACGTGGAGCCCGGAGTCGTCGACGGCGCCCCGCACCACGGCGACAACAACGCCTCTCGCCGCTCCGGCGAGATGTCCCCCGCCGGCGCCAAGGAAGCGCAGAAGGAGGCCGACCGCATCGAGCCCGTGCTCAAGCGGCTCTGGGGGCAGAAGAAGTGGGATCCCAAGAGTGTGCGCGCGGCGCTGCTCCAGCTCGGGTACGAGGAGGAGCGGACCGGGCCGAAGGGCGAGCGGCGAGGCGGGGCCCTCACCGTGCGGGCGATGGACCCGCGCTACGAGGGCGCCCGTCACGTCACGCCCGAGGGCGCCCAGGTCGGCCTTCGCGTCCATGGGGACGCCTGCGTCACGGCGTTCGTGCAGAAGACCAACTACGAGGTCAAGACCAACGGCCCGTTCATGGAGACCGGCTGCTTCGAGCCGCCCTCCGGCCACTGAGGCCGGTGCGGGACACGGGTGGCATGTCGCCAGGCCGATGCCCCGCGGAAGCGACGGACAGGGGGAGCGGAGCTGCGGTGCGGCGGTGCGTCGGTGCGCCAGGGATCGGGCGGAGCGCGAAACGCAGCTGCGGGCTATCCGGGCGTGGCCTGTGTGACGGGCTGATCCGGGTGAGTCCGCGCCCCCAGGTCGGCCACCCCCGTTTCGAAGGCCAGGATGACCGCCTGGGTGCGGTTGCCGACTCCCAACTTGGCCAGCACATTGCCCACATGGGTCTTCACGGTCTCCAGGCTCACCACCAGCTGGGCGGCGATCTCCTGGTTGGACAGCCCTCGTGCCATGAGCCGCAGCGTCTCGGTCTCACGGCCGGTGAGTGCGGCAGTCACGGAGGCGTCTCGTCGAACATGACGGCCGGCGGCCATCCGGCGGACCGCGTCGGGGAACAGCACGGAGTCACCGGCCACCACCAACCGGATGGCGTGCGCGATCTGTTGTGACGGGGCCCGCTTGCGGATGAACCCGCTTGCGCCCGCCCGCAGGGCATCCCAGACGTACTCGTCGTTCTCGAACGTGGTGATCACCACGACCTTCGGCGGATCGGGCAGCGCCTGCAGCCGCCGGGTGGCCTCGATCCCGTCCACCCGCGGCATGCGGACATCCATCAGCACCACGTCCGGTTGCAGCCGGGTCACCGCGGCAACCACCTCGGCGCCGTCATCGGCCTCGCCCACTACGTCCAGGTCGGGCTTGGCCGACAGCAGCGTCCGCAGGCCGGTGCGGGTCAACTCGTCGTCGTCCACGACGAGCACGGTCACGGGCGGGTCGGCGTCCGGACCCGGGACTCTGGAGGCGTTCATGACACCGACCGTAGCGGTATCCGGACCAGGAGCCGCCAGCGTGCGTCCCGCGCGCCCCCGTCGCCGTCGATCTCCACGACCCCGGCGTGCGCCTCCCCCCGAAGCAGCCGCACCCGATCCCCGATCCCCTGAACACCCAGACCCCCGGTCCTCTGCCGGTCAGATATCCCCGTACCGACCGGATTGGTCAGCTCCACCTCCAGCCACCCGTCCCGTACCGACATCCGCAGCCGGATCCCGGCCTTCCCGCCATGCCGCAGGGCATTGGTCAGCCCTTCCTGGACGACCCGGTACGCCTCCCGCGACACCGTGGCCGGCACCCGGGCCAGGTCGCCGTGAACCTCCACGGCCAACTCCGCGCCCGTGCCGCGGACTCCGTCCACCAGCGGGCCGAGATCCGAGAGACCCGGCCGGGGCACTGTGGACGGCCGCTCCTCCCGCAGCATCCCCAGAACGTGGTCGAGATCGTCCATGGCGGCCCGAGAAGTCTCCTCGATGCTGTTCAGGGCACGCCTGGCCCCCGCAGGGTCACTGCCCATCAGCTCCACCGCAACGGCCGCCTGGATCGTGGACGCCGTCAGGGTGTGGCCGATCGAGTCGTGCAGCTCCTGCGCCAGCCGGTTCCGCTGCGCCAGCACGTTCATCCGCTCCTCGGCGGCGGCCAGCCGCTCGCCGGGCCGGTGGCCGAGGAACACCGATGCGAGCGGCCGAAGCACGGCCGCGCCGCCGAGTGTGATCCCGCCCGCCAGCACCAGACACCCCATGGCCGGCAGCAACGCCCACGTCCCCCGCCAGCCCTCTCCGATCCGCAGGGACAGTCCGAACACGGCCAGGTGCTCCGCACCGCCCAGCCAGACCGAGGGGAAGACAACGGCTCCGAACACGGCCAAGCAGGAGACCACCGTCACCACCCCACCGAGCACCATGTGCGGTACCAGCCACACCACCGTGCGCAGCCGGTTGACCCAGCGCGACTCCGGCGTGTCCACCGGCGCGGGCAGACCGGCGCCCAGCAGGCCATTGGCCAGCCGCACACTCGCGCGCCTGGCGGGCACAGGAGCACCCATGGCCACGGTCACCACGGCGAACGCGGACACAAAGCCCAGCACCCGGAGCCCCACCGGCCACCTTGGCGGCGCGAACAGCACGGCCGCGGTCAGCGGCGGCAGGCTCAGGGCCGCGCCCAAGGCCGCGTACACCCAGTCCCGGAACAGAGTCCTGCACGAAAGCAGGCGAATTGATTTACGCACGGCCGGACCGTACCCCGGTGCCGCGCCCGACCGCCTCCCCCGAAAGTGCCAGAACGCCTCCCGAAAAGAGGGGAACCTCCATTCGCCCCTGATAGCGATACGAATTCCTGCTGCCGAATGTGAAGGTTGGGAGCCCGTAGAGGGAACCGCGGGAGAGGGCGCAGGGGGAGCTGGGGGAGGCGGAACCAGGGGAGAAGGAAACTCACCCAGAGGAACCGGAGTTCCGCACGCGGGTACCAGAAATCCAGAAACCGAAAGGTGAATGTTCGTGTCCTTCAGTCATGCGAAACCCGTCACTCGTAAAGGCGTGACGGCCTTCCTCATCATTTCCTTTGGCGGAACCTGGCTGTGGCTGCTGTTCGCGCGGTGGGGCCTCGGGCTGTCCGCGCTCAGCCCCCTGCTGCAATTACCCGGCTTCTGCATGCCCGGCATCGCCGCAGTGGTGGTCCGCCGCTGGATCACCAAGGAAGGGTTCGCCGACGCCGGACTGAAACTCCGCCTCAAAGCGGCCTGGCGCTACTACGCCATGGCCTGGCTGGGCCCGCCGCTTGTCGCGGCGGCCACCCTCGCACTCGCCGCGGCGGCCGGCCTGTGGGACCCGGACCTGTCCGGGCCGGGCGGGATGCCCGGAGTGAAAGAGCTGGCGTCCGTACTCGGTCTCATGATGGCGGCCCTGATCCTCACGCCCGTCTACGCCGGCGAGGAATTCGGCTGGACCAGCTATCTGCGGCCACGCCTTTTCGGTGGCCGTACGGTGCCGTCCGCCGTTGCCACGGGCCTGATCTGGGCCGTCTGGCACTTTCCACTGGCCTTCATCGGCTATGCCGAGTTCACGAACGTGGTGCTCGGCCTGGCGGTGTGGACCCTGTCATTCCAGCTCCAGGAGGTCACGCTCATGTGGCTGTACCAGCGCAGCGGGAGCGTCTGGGTCGCGAGCCTGGCCCATGCGGGAAACAACATGGTCCTCTTCTTGATTCTCGGTGAAATGCTGGACGAGGCGGAAGGCCTGGGCGCAGTCACCCCCATGCTGCTGGTCCTCGTCCCCTTGGCCGCCATCTGCCTGTGGATCGTCGGCGGACGAAGGGTGTCGCTCCGGCAGACGGACAGGGACAAATCCGCCGGTCTCAGCGGCGGTTGATCAGTGAGATCACCACCGTGGCGCTGATGCTCGGCGCGGCGATGGCGACAACATCGCTGATGCGCCGGCGGGTTCGCATGAGGTCTCCTGTCTCGTGGTGCTGCTCACAGCGTGCGTGGCGTGCGCTCGGGTGCCAACTGATCCGGGACAATGAGGGAAGGTAGAACGCTGAAATGGGTGCTGACCTGGGAGAATGATGACTCCCTGGAACGCTGTCCTGGAACGGCGGAGCGAACAGGGGACAGGGTGGGGACGGAAATAGAGGGGTTCGCGGGGCTGCTGCGGCTGTTGAAGGAGCGCTC
This sequence comes from Streptomyces sp. NPDC048637, assembly GCF_040650675.1. Classification (NCBI taxonomy): domain Bacteria; kingdom Bacillati; phylum Actinomycetota; class Actinomycetes; order Kitasatosporales; family Streptomycetaceae; genus Streptomyces; species Streptomyces sp. NPDC048637. Next base: position 138,042 of record NZ_JBEZHQ010000009.1, on the reverse strand, counting down.
CGGACGCAGCTATGGCGTCCTCGCCGGGCAGCTGCACATGAGTGTGTCCACGCTGCACCGGTACTGCAACGGCGATGCCGTTCCGAAGGACTTCGCACCCGCTGACCGCCTCGCCAGGCGGTGCGGGGCGACCGCGGACGAACTGGTGGAACTGCACCGGCGCTGGATCCTCGCCGACGAGGCCCGCAGGCGAAGCCGTTCCACGCCCGGCTCGGCCAACTCGTCCGCCCCGGCCGCCTCGTCGACCGATGAGGCGGCCACCTCGTCGGCTCATCAGGCAGACGCGTCCGCCGATACGGCCGCCCCGTCCGCCCCTGCCGCACGAGCGCCCGCCGACCCGCACACCAACGCCACCGGAGACAAGCCGGACTCGCCGAATGCATCGGACTCGCCGAATGCATCGGAATCGCTGAACGCGCCTGACCCGTCGGCCCCAAGGGGCTCATCGGCATCGCCGGGCAGAGCGCACTCACCACGTACACCACATCCACCACGTACACCACGCGCACCGCACTCGCCGGTCACGCAGCCGAAGCCGGTGGCGGCCAGGCGCGGCCCCGCCCGGCGCACCTACCTCCGTATCGCCCTCGCGGTCAGCGCGGTGGCAGCTCTCGCCGTGCCGACGGCCTTAGCCGTTGAAGAGCCCACGGTGGCCGACTCCCAGAGGAAGAGCGCGCAGGGCACCGGCCGGCCGCCGGCCGCCGGCGGCGCTCCGACGAAGCCGCCGGAGAGCCCTTCGCCGGGCCGCACTCCAGCGGAGCGACATCCCACCCCCAGTGGAGAGGCGCGGCACAGCACGCCTGGCGCGGTACGGCCCGACTCCTCCGGCAAGAGCCGGGCGCCGGCCGAGGTCCGGGGAGGTTCGGCTCCGCGCGTGGGCATCAGCTCTTACAACTGGGATCAGCCCTGTGGCCTCAGCTACCTCCTCCAGCAGACCCCGGACCATGTCCCGCCACCGCCCGCACCGCAGGACGCCCGCGGCTGGGCCCGTGCGCTGGGCGGTATCGACGCCGGACATATGCTGCTGCAGCTCACCGCAACGGGCGGTGCGGAAGAAGCGGTTGTGCTGACCTCTCTGCACGTACGGGTGGTGGACAAGCGCGCCGCGCTGCCCTGGCCTGCCTACAGGATGGGTGACGGCTGCGGCGGTGGTATCACCCCGCAGTCCTTCGACATCGACCTGGACGACGCCCAGCCGCTGGCGAAGCCCGTGGCCGGACAGGACGGCGACATCGTGGTGCCCGCGAAGGACTTCCCCTTCAAGGTCTCCACCAGTGATCCGCAGGTCTTGAACCTCGAGCTGCACACTGAGGGGCATGACGTCAGCTGGTACCTGGAAGTCGGCTGGAGCAGCGGCGGCCGGCGGGGGACGGTACGCGTCGATGACGGGGGCAAGCCGTTCCGTACGAGCGCGATCGAGGGCCGCAAGCGGTATTCCTACCAGCCGGACAAGAACCGCTGGGGGCCCAGATGACCCGGGAGCTCCGGTGAGCCCCGCCCCGGCCACCAGGGTGCGTGGCGGGCTCCGCCGTTCCTGTCTGACTTGCTGTCAATTTCGGTTCCTGGCCAGGGGAACGACGACCGGTGAGGCGTCGCCGGGGGCCCGCAAGATGTCGGCATCCAGTGCGTAGAGGTCCTTGACCAGGGCCTCATCGACCGTGTCGCGGGGCACGCCCTGGGCGATGATGCGGCCGGCTTTCATCGCGATGAGGCACCGGCCTCCGGCCGACACCGCACGCCACCGGCCTCCGAGCCACGCCGGGGTCCCGTGGCACCCGTTCAGCTTCCGAGCAGGGAGATCAGGCCGTCGGCCAGCCCGCCGCGCCAACAGGCGTAATCGGGGCCGCCGTTGAACTCCTGCCAGGTGACGGTGTGACCGCAGCGGCGCAGGAGCTCAGGGAGCGCGGGGCCCGGCTCCGTCGCGGCGTCCTGCCGGGTGATGTCGAGGTGTATACGGGCGCTGCCCCGGTGGGGCGGGGCGAACCACTGCGAAGGCCAGGACGGCTCGCCGTGGGCGGCTCCGGGGGCGCCCGGCAGCCGATCACGCGCCGGGCGGGCAGCAGGGGACCGGGTACCAGCAGGCCGGTCCGCGGCGGGCCGGTGCGCGGCGGACCGGTGCGCGGGAGACTGGGCCAGGGCGCCGCCGAACCGCTCGGGCCGGCGCAGACAGGTGTGCAGTGCGGCGGTGCCCCCGAGGCCCTGCCCGGCCACCACGGTGCGCCGTGGGTCCGCGGTGACCGGCCAGTGAGTGGCCGCCCAGGTCAGCAGCTCGTCGGTGAGGAAGTCGGCGTAGTCATCGTGGGTGTGGTGCCCGAGCCACCAGGCGGCCGGGCCGGACGCGTCGGGCGCGAGCACCAGCAGCGGCGGAATGCGCCGTTCGGCGAGGAGCGCGTCGAGCGTATGGGCCAGGCCGAGGGCGCCGAACCACATCTCCCCGTCGGGCAGTACGAGAACATCCAGGGGGCCGGCCGCTGTGTCGGACGGGGGCCGGTACACCCACGTGGAGTGCTGGTCACCGAGGGCGGATCCGGGGCTGCGGTGACGCTCCACGGTGCCGCGGGGGGCGTCCGGGCGGGGATCTCGCCAGGGTTGCGGCGGGGATAACGGCAGCTCGAAGAGCGAACTTCCGGCCGACCGGCCACGACCGGGCAGCGGCATCCGGTTGTGCGGGTCGGGAGCCGCGTGGACGGCCAGCCCCCGTAAGCGGGCGCGCAGGGACTCTTCCGCACCGGGCAGGGGACCGGTGGAGACGTCGGCGACCAGGCGGTAGGAGCCCCGGTGGTCGGCCCGCAGACGACGGGTCAGATACCAGATCTCGGTGCCGGGCAAAGGGGTGAGGAGTGAACCGGCTAGGTCGTCGGGGTCGGTGAGCCCGTTGGCGAGCAGCAGAACCTGGCGGGTGGCGCGGTGGCCGCGCCACAGGAAGGTCACCGCCCGGTGGTGGGGGTCGTCGTCGAGAGCCTCGATGAGCGGCGTGCCCTCCTGCTCGACCGTGGTCCAGAACTCGGCGGTCAGCGCGCTGTGTTCGGTCGGCGCGGCCTGCGCGAGCCGGTGGGCGAGCCGGGTGATGCGCGGGCCGGCGACGGTGTACGGCACGGGCTCGGCGGCGTCCGCGGGCGCCATGACTGCGGCGGAGGCGGCGCGGCTCACCCGAGCGTCCTCCGTGTGCGGTGCGACGCCCCGGGCCGCGGGCCGGCCGCCGGCCGGAACCCGGCTCCGGCGGTAGTGGCCCGGTGCCTCAGGGTGAGCGGTGGGAGAAAGTGGCGGAGATCGTATCGATGCGTCATGCGGGGAAAGACATTCCGGTCGGAGGGCGCGCGGTGCGCGAACGGTATGTGGTCGGTGCGTGGTTGGTACATGGACGGTGCCGAGCGGTTCGGGCGGGGCGGCGGGGAGGCCGGCCCGGTCGTACGGAGGTGGCGGGGTGGCCGGGTCCCGCCCGCGCTCGGGCGAGGCGGGCGGGGCGCGGTGCGGCTCCGGACCGAGCCGCTGGGTGTGGGGGGCGTCAGCGCCCGAGGGGGAAGCGGTGCAGCACGTCCTGACCCGCGGGTCCGGAGCCGGACTTGGCGGCCACGAACGCCGTGCCGTGGGCCACCTGGACGTGTGGGTCGACCTTCACCAGGCTGGAGTTGGTGACCGGCGGCCGGCCCACGGAGGACGTTGCCCAGTGCACCTGGTTTCGCTCGGAGTACGCGGACTGGTACAGGCCGTTGGCGACCGGCGCTGACCCGGCGGCGGGGCCGGACGGATTGCCTGAGTGCGCGGTCGCCGTGCCGGCCAGGGCGAGAGTGCTGCCGGCGGCGAGGCTCACGGCGAACGCCGCAGTGCGGCGGATGCGGTAAGCGAGTGAGGTCATGTGGCGTCAGTCTCCTGGACAGAGGCGCCTCGCGGAGAGGCGATCAGGAATTAACTTAGCTTAGCCTTACCTAACATGCACGCCGCTTTTGGGTACCCGTCCGGAACGCCGGGCTGGATCGCCGGGCCGGAGCACCCGGCCAGAGCCGCCCCGGCCGGAGCCCCCGGCCGGAGCCCCCGGCTTGGTCACTCTGTGGCGTCCTGCGGGTACCAGCGCAGTTCCACCGTGTTGCCGTCCGGGTCTTGGACGTAGACAGAAGTAGCCGTACCCCGCGCGCCGAAGCGTGCCACGGGGCCCTCGTGCACGACGAAGGCCCCCGACTTGATGACCTCGTCCCAGTCCACCGGTTCCACAGTCAGGCAGATGTGGTCGACGTTGGATTCGCCGCGGGCGCTGCTGACCAGGTCGATGATGGTCTCCGGGGTGACTCTCACCGAGGGGAAGGGGGCATGACCGGACCGCCACTCCGCGAGGCGTACCGGCTCCAGGCCGAGGAGTCCGGTGTAGAAGTCCAGGGACCGTTTAACGTCCGCGACGTTGAGGACCAAGTGGTCGAATGCCTTTACGTGAACAGTGGTCACTTCGTCTCCAGGGTGATGACGCGGCCCAGCCGGTCGGTGAACGGGGCAAGGCCTCTACGATCGGCCCCATGGCGGGCGCCTTCAAGGCATGATCGGAATACGGTCGTTGAGCCAGATTCAATGCCGGGGGGGGCGGACCATGCTGGAGCGGTTGGAGACGGAGACCTTCCTGACGCTTGCCGAGGAGCTGCATTTCGGCCGGACCGCCGCGCGGTTGCGGATCACGACCGGCCGGGTCAGCCAGCTGATCAAGAAGCTTGAACGCCGGATCGGCGGCATGCTCTTCGAACGGAACAGCCGCACCGTCCGACTCACTCCGATCGGGCGGCAGTTGGCCGACGAGCTGGTGCCCCTGGTCGCCGCCATGGAGGGCGCACTGCGACGGGCGGCCGACGCCAGTCGCGGTGTCACGGGAGAACTGCGGGTGGCCTTCCTCGGTGAGTGGACGGCTCCTGCACTGCTGCGAGCGGTCGGCCTGTTCGCGGAACGTCACCCCGACTGCCGGGTCGACGTACGGGAGGTGCAGCTGTCCAACTCCCGGGCGGGTCTGCTGGACGGATCGATCGACATCCTCCTCGCCTCCTACCCGTTCGACGGAGTGGCCTGTGGGCCCGTATTGCTGAGGGAGCGGCGGGTGCTCGCTGTGCCGGCCGGGCATCCGCTGGCCGGTGAGCAGTCGGTGTCGCTCGAAGTGCTCGCGGAATACCCCGTGGTGCAGTATCCGCACGTGACCTCTGCGGCGTTCAAGGGGGACCGCACACCGGACCGCACGCCGTCGGGCAGGCCCGTTCCGAAAGGGCCCGTCGGCGGGTCGTTCTCCGAGATGCTCACTCTGGTCGCGATGGGCAGGGGTGTTCTCCCGGTCGGGGAGCATTCCCGGCAGTACTACCCCCGACCTGACATCGCCTATGTGTCCCTGCATGACGCGCAGCCGATCGAACGGGGACTGGTCTGGTCGGCTGGGAACACGACAGAGCGGGTGCGCGCATTCGTCAGGGCTGCGACGGATGCCGCCGCCCCAGTCCGTTAATGGCCCCTTGGCTTCTTGCTGGAGGGCCCAGCGAGCCGGCACATCCACATCAGTGACACATACGGAGGTAACCGTTGGCGTCCCGCAGGAACACCTCACCGGCCCCGCAGCACCGCGACTCCGCGCCGACTTCGACAGCAGACCTCGGCCGCGAGCCGGATGAGGAAGTGTGCCGGCAGGTGCTCCAGATCCTCGGGTTGATCGGCAGCAAGTGGAGCATCCTCATCATCGGGCAACTCCGCGACCGCATCCTGCGCTTCGGCGAACTGCACCGGACCGTCAACGGCATCTCGCAGCGCATGCTCACCCTGACACTGCGGCAACTCGAACGCGACGGCCTGCTGACCCGCACCGTCCACCCCAGCGTTCCCCCGCGCGTGGACTACACGCTCACCGAACTCGGCGCGACCCTGCTCGACTCCGTCGTCGCTCTCGGAGAATGGGCCACGACACATCGCCACCAGATCAACAACAACCGACACCATTACGACTCCACACACCCACCACGAACACCGTCGTCCTGAAGTCCCTGCCCAATTCCTGGAACACGGCAATTCCTCCCGCTGGGCGGCGTCTGCAACGCTCCCTGTTCTCCGAGCGGGCCCACGAAGCCCGGCGGGCGGCTCAACACGTGCAAGAGGCAAATCGTCATATTCCGGGCCGGATGATCCTAGAGTGGCGTGGTGAACGGTGGCCGGAAATCACGGGACGACGAGGGGAGCGCGGCCCGACTCCTCGCGCTGTCCGACGGAGTGTTCGCCATCGCGATGACGCTGCTGGCGCTGGACATCACGCTGCCCGACGGGCTGGACTCCGCCGGTTTCGCGCAGGCACTGCGGGACGTGATGCCCAAGGTGTGGGCGTACGCCCTCAGCTTGCTGGTCATCGCGGCGTTCTGGCGGGGCCATTACCAGATCTTCCAGTACGTGCGGGACGTGGACGGGACGGTCATCAGGATCGTGCTGCTGAGCCTGGGGCTGGTCGCCCTGATGCCCTTCCCCACCACCCTGCTGGCCGAGTACGGGGACCTGCCGCAGTCCGTGGCCATCTACTCCGGCGCCGTCGCGGCCATGGGGGCCAGCCAGCTCGCGCTGACGCTTGTGCTCTGGAAGCGCCCATGGCTGAGGAGCGCGGCACTGCCCGACCCCATCGTGCGCAACGATGTCGCCGACCTCGCGGCGACGGTGCTGGTCTTCGCTGCCGCCGTCCCGCTCGCCTTCGTCTCACCGACGGGCGCGAAGCTGTGGTGGGCGGTGCTGATCCCGGTCAGGATGGTGACGGGCAAGCGGGGCAAGCGACTGCGCGCGGACACACAGCAGTTCAGCGCCTAAGGGAGACACCCCGTGGCCGGATCGACCGTACTGCCGCCGCGATATGGGGTTTTCCCACCGGAGTGGTGTGGTCTGTGGCAGGGTCACCGCATGACGATCAAGGATGAGCTGGGATCTGTTCCTGAAGGCTACTCACGGATCGACCCTTGGGTGATCTCGCAGGACACCGGTGCGGAGATCGAGTTCCTGCGCCAGGTGTTCGGGGCCACCGAACGCGGTTCCCGCGTCCTCAACAAGGACGGGACCGTGGGTCACGCCGAGGTGGATGTGGCGGGTGCCGTGGTGCTGATGTTCGACCGACAGCCCGGTTGGCCGCAGCTGCCCGCGCATCTGAGGATCTACGTCGAGGACGCCCAGAAGACCGTCGAGAAGGCCCTCGCCTGTGGGGCCCGAGTGGTGACGCAGCCGACCGAGCTGGCGTTCGGGCAAATAGCCGCACGCTTCCGTGACCCCCAAGGCCACCTGTGGTGGGTCTTTCAGCGCCTGGAAGAGGTCCCCGCCGACGAGATGGCCAAGCGGTTCGCCGAGCCGACCTACCAACGAGCCATGGACTATGTGCAGACGTCTCTTGCGGAGGAGTTGGCAGGCCACACGCCTTAGCCGAGCCCGAAGAGTTCGGCCTCAGGGACCAACCCGGAGCGGCTCACCGGGCTCACCGGCCCCGCCGGGCTCACCGGACCCGCTGGACCCACCAGGCTCACCCGTCCCGCCAGGCCGTTGCCGGTGCCTTCCGCTGCGCCGCTGCACGCCAGGGGAAGGCCCGTCCATCGCTGTATCGCTATGCGGTGAACCCTGCCAGGGCGGCGGCCGCCGTTGCCGTGGCAGGGTCCCACCCCGGGTGTGGTACGGCGGCCAGGAGCGCCTGGGTGTACGGGTCCGCCGGCGCGGCGAGCACCTGCTCGGTGGGCCCCTGCTCCACGGTCCGGCCGCGCCGCATCACCAGCGTCTCGTCGGTGAGGTGCCGCACCACGGCCAGATCGTGGCTGACGAAGACCAGCGCCACCCCCGTCTCCCGGCGGATCTCGGCCAGCAGGTGCAGGATCTGTGCCTGGATGGAGACGTCCAGCGCGGCGACGGCCTCGTCCAGGACGAGCACTTTGGGGTCGACGGCGAGTGCGCGGGCGATGGCGAGGCGCTGCCGCTGTCCGCCGGACAGCCCGTGCGGCCGGGCGCCGGCCTCCCGTGTCCCCAGCCCCACCAGATCGAGCAGTTCCGTCGCCCGCTGTTCGGCGTGCTGTGGTGCCGCGCCGTGCAGCCGCAGCGCGGTGTGCAGACACTGGCGTGCGGTGAGCCGGGGATCGAGCGAGACATAGGGGTCCTGGAAGACCATCTGGATGTCCCGGGCCCTGGCCAGCCGTGCTGCCCGGCCCCGTGGCGTACGGGGTGTGCGGGCGTGCCCGTCGACGGACACGGTGCCGGCGTCGGGCCGCACTAGTCCGACGAGCATCCGGGCCACGGTCGTCTTGCCGGACCCGGACTCTCCGACGATCCCGGTCGAGCCGCCGCGCGGCAGCGTGAAGGAGATCCCGTCGGCGGCCCGGTGCCGGCCACCGCCCGGCAGGGGATACGTTTTGGTCAGTCCCTCGGCCACCAGAACGGGCGTGCCGTCGTGCGCGGGCCGGTGCGCCGGGTCGTGGAGCGGGTGTGCGCCGGTCATTGCTGCCTCTTCTCGTACGAGGGCGGGGTCGGGGAGGCGGTCGGTGCCGGGGCGTCCGGCAGTTTGCGGCAGGACGCGGAGCCGCCGGTGGGAAGCGCGTTCGGGACGGGCGTCCAGGCCGCGCAGTCGTCGTCGGCGTGGGCACAGCGCGCGTGGAAGGGGCAGCCGGGGAAGGCGTCGGCCAGGGACGGCGGGCGGCCCGGGATGGGGCGCAGCACGCGCGGCGCCTCGGCCAGGTCGGGCGAACAGGCCAGCAGCCCGCGGGTGTAGGGGTGCCGGGGCGCGCTGAACAGGGCGCCGGCCGGCTGTTCCTCGACGACCCGGCCCGCGTACATGACGTACACCCGCTGGCAATAGGCGGCGGCAAGTTGCAGGTCATGGGTGATGAAGAGCAGGCCCATGCCGTGCTCGTCGCGCAGGGTGCGCAGCAGGGCGAGGATCGCGGCCTGGGTGGTGACGTCCAGCGCGCTGGTGGCCTCGTCGGCGAGCAGCAGCCGGGGGGAGGCGGCGAGCGCGCCGGCGATGACGACGCGTTGCAGCATGCCGCCGGAGAGCTCGTGCGGGCGCTGCCGGATGCGGTGCTCCGGGTCGGACAGGCCCACGGTGTCGAGGAGTTCGAGGGCCCGGGCGCGTATGGCGGGGCGGTCGAGGCCGCTGCGGGCGAGCCGTTCGGTGAGGAAGTCGCCGATCCTGCGGACCGGGTTGAGAGCCGAGCGCGGGTCCTGGTGGACCATGGCGACGGAGCCGGAGCGGTGTGCGCGCAGTGCCGATCCGCTCAGGGACAGCACATCGGTGCCGGACACCCGGACGGTGCCTTCGGTGTGGGCGCCCTCGGGGAGCAGTCGCAGCGCCGCCTTGGCGGTGGTGGACTTGCCCGATCCGGACTCCCCGACCAGGCCGACGATCTCGCCGGGCCCGACGCGCAGGGAGACATCGGCGAGGACGGGGCGGGCGGTGCCGGGCAGTTGGAGGGTCAGCCGGTCGATGTCCAGCAGCGGAGCGGTGTCCGGCGGGGGCGTGGACGGGGCGGGCGCGGACCGGGCGGGAGCAGGGGGCGTGGTCGGGTTCGGCATGGCGGCTATCCCTTGGCGGAGAGTCGGTCGGCGGCCCAGACACCGGCGATGTTGAAGGCCACCACGACGGCGGCCACGGCACAGCCCGGCACCATGGCCGGCAGCAGCGCCCCCTGGACGATCGCGGCCTGGCCCTCCTGCACCATCAGCCCCCAGTCGGAGCTGGGCGGCTGGGTTCCGAAGCCCAGATAGCTGAGGGTGGCCAGGCTCATCAGGGCCTCGCCGAAGAGGACGACGAGATAGCCGGCGAGTGACCGGCCGAGGTTGGGGACGAGGTGTCGGACGCAGAGCCGGGCGCCGCCCATGCCCTGGACGAGGTACGCGTCGACATAGGGCTTGGCGCGTTCGGCGAGGGCGATGCTGCGGGTGTATTTGGCGATGGTGGGGGCGAAGGCCAGCCCCAGGGCGATCACCGATGTGGTGATCCCGGAGCCGAAGACCGCGATGATCAGCACGACGAACAGCAGGCCCGGGAAGGCGTACATGACGTCGGTGATCCGGCTGACCAGGGTGTCGACCCAGCCACCGCGCCAGGCGGCGACGGTGCCCAGGGTGACGCCCAGCACGGCGGCCAGCGCAAGCAGCAGCAGCGGCGCGATCAGGCTGGTCCTGGCCCCGTACAGGACCCGGCTGAGCAGGTCCTGGCCGGAGGCGTCGGTGCCCAGCAGATGCGCCCGGCCGGTGCCTTCGAGCGAGGACGACAGGTCGATGGCGTCCGGCGCGTACGGGGCGAGCAGCGGTGCGCAGAGCGCGGTGAGCACCACCAGGGCGAGGAAACCGGCGGCCACCGTCGGAGCGACCGGACGCCTGGTACGCGGGCGGGGGCCGGCGGTCACCGTCGGGACGGGGCCCGCCGCCGGGTTGAGGGAGGTCATAGCGTGCTCCTTGCGGCCTTGACCCGCGGATCGAGCAGCGGGTGCACGAGGTCGACGAGGGTGGTGGCGAGGATGTAGCCGGTGACCATCAGCAGCAGGACGGCCTGGGCGACGGGGAAGTCATGGGTGTTGATGGCCCCGACGAGCAGCGAGCCGATGCCGCTGATCCCGAAGGCGGTCTCGATGACGACGGTGCCGGCCAGCATGCCGGCGGTGACCAGACCGCACATGGTCACGATCGGACCGAGGGCGTTGCGCAGCACGTGCCGCACGACGATCTCGCGCTCGGGGACGCCACAGGCACGGGCGACCTCCACATGGTCGGCGGCCGCGGCATCCAGCATGGCCTGCCGGGTGACCCGGCTGATGATCGCCAGCGCACCCAGGGCCATGGACAGGGCGGGCAGGGTGAGGTGGTGGACCGTTCCGGCGAAGCCCGTTCCGCCACCGGTCACCGGGAACCAGCCGAGCCGCACCCCGAAGAGCGAGATCAGCGCGATGGCGGCGACGAAGGAAGGGACGGAGCCGGCGAGGGTGGTGGCACCGACGACGGCGGAGTCCACCCAGCCGCGGCGGACCGCCGCCAGCACCCCGGCGCCGACGCCGAGCAGGACGAACAGCACCGTCGCATAGCCCACGAGCGCGAGGGTGGTGGGCAGCCGGGCGGCCACCAGGTCGGCCACCTGGTCCCCGTACCGGAAGGACCTCCCCAGGTCGGTGTGTACGCAGTCCCACAGCCACCGGCCGTACTGGACGACCAGCGGCTCGTCGAGGTGGTACTGCGCGCGGACGGTGGCGATTTTCTCGGGGGTGAGCTTGTCGCGGCCGCCGGCGAGGAAGACCGCCGGGTCGCCGGGGGCGGCGTAGACGGACGCGAAGATGACGAAGGAGGCGGCGAACAGCGTCGCGATGAGGCCGGCGATGCGCCGCACGAGTCTGCGGACCACGGCGGTTCAGTCCTTTTCTCGGGGCTGGTGGGAGGGGTCGGCCTTGGGCTCGGTCCCCAGTTCGGCGGCCCATGGGTAATAGAGGTGGGCCTGTGAGGCGGGCGGCCCGGTCAGTCCGTCCTTGAGGACGAGGACGGAGGGCACCTGCGCGACGGGGATCCACACCGCCGCGTCGGCGAACTCCTGCTGCACCCCTATGGCGATCCGGGCGCGAGCGCCGTCATCCAGGGTGCGGAGCGCCTGGTGCACCTTGCTGTCGTACGTACGGCTCTTGAAGCCGACCCAGTTGTTGGGGCTGTCCGACAGGGCGTTGTCGTAGAAGCCCATCGGGTCGCTCTTGGAGATGTACCAGTCGCCGACCAGCACATCGATCTCCGAGCGGGTCTCTTGGGAGCTGTAGAACTCCTCGAACTGGGCGGTCGGCACGGTCTTGATCTGTCCGACGAGCCCGATGCGCTGCAGCGCGCCCCGTACCGCGTTGGCGATGACGGTGCGGCCCTGGCTCGCGTCCGTGCCGATGATGATCGGTTCGGTGGGCGCCCCTGCCGCCTGCACCAGCTTCTTGGCCTGTGCGAGAGCGGCCGCGTCCGGCCGCGCGGGGGCGGCGGCGTTCAGCTTCCGCTGCGCGGCGGCGAATGCGGGTTTCGCATAGCCCCAGGCGCCGGAGCCGACGGGGGTTGCCCAGGGCTGGACGAGCCCGCCGTAGCCGGAGGCGGCGATGCCGGCGCGGTCCAGGGCGAGGGACAGTGCGCGGCGGATCGTGGGGTCCTTGAGGCCGCCGCGCTCGGTGGGGATGAGGGCGAGGGAGGCGGTGCTGGGTCCGTAGTGCTCGGTGAGCCCCTTGCGGCCGGCCAGGGCGGCGGCGATGTTGGGGGATTCGGCGAAGCCGCCGTCGGCGGCGCCGGTGGTCAGGGCGTTGACGAAGGCGCTGTCGGCGGCCCAGCGGAAGACGATCTGCCGGGTCAGTGGCTTGCTGCCCCAGTAGCTGTCGGAGCGGCGGATGGTGAGGGAGTCACCCGACTTCCAGCTCTGCAGCTCATACGGGCCCGAGCAGGCGTCCCCGCGCCCCGGGGTGCCGAACTCCGCTCCCGCCGCCTGCACCTGGCTGCGGTGGTACACCAGCCCCGCATCGCCCGCGAGCGCCTTGGTGAAGAGGGCGTCGGGCTGCTTGAAGGTAACGGTGATCTCGTGCGGACCCGTCTTGGCCATCTTCTTGACGTTGGCGAACTCGTCGGCCTGCTCCATGTCCGGGTCGGCATGCCGTTTCAGGCTCCACAGGACGTCGTCGGCGGTCATCTTCGCGCCGTCGTGGAAGGTGACATCGTCGCGCAGGCTCAGGACCAGCGTGGTCGGGTCGGGGCGAGTGGCCTTCCGGGCGAGGAAAGGGCGGACGGACATGTCCGGCTGAAGCTGGTAGAGCCGCTCACAGACGTTGGTCAGCACGACCCGGCCGGCGCTGGTGCCCTGGGTGTCCAGGTCGAGGGAGTCCGGTTCGTCCTCCAGCAACCAGTTGACGGTGTCGAGCCGGCCGGTGGCCTCGGCAGTCGTGGGGGTGAGCCGGAGATCGGCGGCGTTCAGCGCCTTGCCGCCGCCGAGGGTGTTGGTGGCGCCGCTGCACCCCGCCGCGCCCAGGGCGAGAGTGACGGCGGCCGCGGTCAGCAGGGGAGCGGTCGGACGGGACATCCGCTTCATCAGTGCGCCCCCGGTCCGTCGTAGAGGTTCCACGGCACCCGCTGGTACTCGTGCTCGCAGGGGGTCCCCGCGGTGGCGTGGTATTCGCCGCTGGTCAGATCCACGCACGAGGAGACCAGTGTCGTCCAGTGCCGGAGCGCAGGCTTCCGCGGATCGGGGTGGGTGCACAGCGACTCGGGGTGGCCGAGGTGGTCCGACATCGCCTGTCGAATGATCTTGCGTGACTCGTCGGGGCCGGTGGACGTACACAGTGCCCGCAGTCCGGCCTCGGCGCGTGGGACCCGTATGAGGGAGTCGGACGACGCCGGGCGGTACCCGGCGGCGAGCGCGGCCGGGACGCCGGCCTGGTAGTGGTTGCCGTGCACCAGCAGCCCGTCGGTGGGATACATCCAGCCGTGTCCGGCCGGGGTGGTCTCCAGGTCGACGGCGAACCCCTCGCGACAGGTCAGCAGCGCGTTGCTGGCGATGTGTGCACGGGCGCGGCACAGCACTTCGACGGCGTCGGTGATGCTGTCCTGGTCCAGCACGCTGCGCCGTACGACGGTCTGCGGCAGCCCGATCGCGTCGTCGAACCGCCCGCCGAGACCGTTGGCGTTGAGCGCGATACCGGCCGAGTTGGCGCCCTGGCGGCCGATCTGCCCGGCCTCCACCTGCATGATCAGGGTCGGTTTGGGCGGCTGGACGATCCGGATCAGCACGACGGTGTCGGCGACGCCGGCCCGCCAGTCCCAGTTCTGCCCGGCGTAGACATGGCCGTCGCCGCTGGCCTTCCCGTAGACGGCGTAGGAGGTGCAGCCCTCGGCGGGCTCCTCGCCGTCGGACCGTGCCGCCGCACCGATCTCGGTGAAGGACTTGTCGTAGAGGACCTCGCCGCGGGCATTGAGCGCGAGGATGTCGAGCAGGCCGACGCCCGCGCCGTCGGCGATCCCCTGCATCTCGTCGACCAGGTGGGGTGCGTAGTCGCGGACCGGTGCCAGCCAGTGGGCGGCACGGGCGGTGACCTGCTGCCAGGTCAGCCCGCTGGAGGCGCCGAAGGCGGCTTCGTAGTACGCGGTCGCGGCGTGGATGCGGTCGCGCACCGCCTCGCCGTACTGACGGCCTCGCTCGGCCGGCGGACCGGCGATCTCGATGACCGGAAGGGTGCGCTGTGCCATGTCTCTCCCTGCGCAGGACCCGGCGCCAGGACGCCGTGGTGCTGTAACGTCAATTTCAGCAAGTGGGTCTCTTGGAATGCGTTGTCCAGGAGAGTAATGCTGGTCTCACGAAAGTCAAGGGTTGTAATGGAGATTCCAGAAGGGTCCGCCGTGGGAGAGGGCACCGGCATGACGCGGCTGCGGGCCGCCGTCCGCGACGCCTGGGACGAGCTCTCCACCTCCGAGCGCGCCGTCGCCCAGTACCTCGTGGGCGCCGAGCCCGAGCAGCTGCTTTTCGCCGGCGCCCAGGAACTGGGGACCGCCAGCGGCACCAGCAATGCCACCGTCGTACGCGCCCTCCAGCGCATCGGCTACGCCGGCCTGCCCGCCCTCAAGCGCGACCTGACCGCCGACTTCACCACCACCGTCGCCCCCGAGGTCCGGCTGCGGCAGCGCATCGCCCATGTCGGCAAGGACCTCACGGCTATCTGGGACGACGTCTTCGACGAGGCGGCAGAACGGATCGGGCACGCCCGGCGGCTGACCGAGGCCGAGTCCTTCCAGCGCGCGGTGGCCGCACTGGCCCAGGCCGGAGAGGTGTTCTGCTACGGCGTCGCAGCCTCCGAACTCGCCGCCCGGCACCTCGCCCTGATGCTCGCCCGGACCGGCCGCCGGGCCCGCTTCCTGGGGGCGACCGGATTCGCGTTCGCCGATGCGCTGCTGCCACTGGGGCGCGGCGACGCGGTGGTGGTCTTCCAGCCGGCCCGCCCGCTGACGGAGTTCACCGTGCTCGTGGAGCGGGCCCGCGCGATCGGGGCCAAGGTCGTCTTCGTCACCGATGAACTCGGCGACACCTTCGAGGGCCGCGTCGAGGCCGTACTGACCGCGCCGCACACCCCCACCGGCATCACCGCCGAGCCGCTGACCGGCCTGGTCATCGCCGACGCCCTGCTGCTCGCCCTGACCACGCTGGACGAGACCCGAGCGGTGGAGACCTCACACCAACTCACCGCGCTCCGCGAGCAGTTGCTCCCACCCGCGGTGCGCACCCGCGGCCGGAAGGAGTCCCCCTAAAACTCACGCCCTCTTGGCCACGGCTCGCCGGCGCTCCCGGTTCCCCGACTCCCCAGCTCGCCCACCCGGGCCGTCTGCTGACCTGATGCCAGCGCGTTCGATGTCACGCAAGCGGGGGCTGACGTACGGTGGCCGTGGTCGAGGAGGTGCAGGTCATGGTGTGGTCGCCCCAGCGCGATGCCCTTCGTGGCCGTGTCGCGGTGGTGGCCGGAGCGACGCGGGGAGCCGGCCGCGGGATCGCTGCCGCATTGGGGGAGGCCGGTGCCACGGTGATCTGTACGGGGCGAAGCAGCAGTACGGGCACCGCCGCCATCTCCTCGGACTACGACCGCCCCGAAACCATCGAGGAAACGGCCGGGCTGGTGGACAGCCTGGGTGGGGTGGGGGTCGCGGTCCAGGTGGATCACCTGGACTCCGAGCAGGTCGGACGCCTGGCGAAGCGCGTCCGCGACGAACACGGGCACCTCGATGTGCTGGTGAACGACATCTGGGGCGCCGAGATCCTCAAGGGCCGGCCACCGGAGTGGAACACACCGGTCTGGCACCATGACCTGGCCAAGGGCCTGCGCATCCTGCGACTGGCCGTCGAGACCCACCTGATCACCTCGCACCACCTGTTGCCCCTGTTGATCGACCGACCGGGCGGCCTGCTCGTCGAGGTCACCGACGGCACCACGGCCTTCAACGCAGACCAGTACCGGATCTCGGTGTACTACGACTTGGCGAAGGTCTCCGTGAACCGGCTGGCCTTCTCCCAGGGACACGAACTCGAACCCCATGGTGCGACCGCACTGGCCCTCACCCCAGGATGGCTGCGTTCGGAAATGATGCTCGACAATTTCGGGGTCACCGAGGACAACTGGCGGGACGCTCTCCACGGCACGGTCGAGGGATACCCGCCCGCACCCGACGGCTTCGAGACCTCCGAGTCACCTCGGTATATCGGCCGCGCCGTCGCAGCGCTGGCCGCAGACCCCGCCCGAGCACGCTGGAACCAGCGGTCGGTGACCTCCGCCGAGCTGGCCCGTGAGTACGGCTTCACCGACATCGACGGTTCCCAGCCCGACAGTTGGGCGCGCCATACCTGAGCGGATGTCCCGGTACGGGGCTTGCCCCGGTGATCGTCAGGCGTCGTCGAGGACGCCCGGCTTGCTCGGTGATGGCCCTGATGCAACGTAGAGGGCGAGGAGAGCGAAAGGGCTAATTCAAGGAGTGTGAGAAGGAAGCCCCTTCATGGCCTCGCCGAAATGAACGATAGCAGTCAGGCGGGGATCAGGTCGCGCAGATTTTCGGGTGTGAGGATCCGGGAGTCCGGGTGCAGACCCTCCGGGCGTTCCAGGCCTATGTAGGTGACCGGGCGGTCCGGGAGGTTCTCGCCGTCCCACAGGGTCACGGTCGTGGCGCCGCCGGCCATCAGGTCGACGAGGTAGCGGACCGTCAGGTATTCACGCTCGACGATGCCCCGCAGCAGCGTCGCGACCGACACCTGGTTTCCCTCCACCCGGTTGGCCGACGGCGTGCCCTTGAGGTGCAGGTGCAGCCACTTGGCGCGCCAGCGGCCGTCGCTCCCGCGCAGGAATGCCAGTGGCAGCGCCACCCTCCCCGGGCCACGCAGTTCCGACTTCAGGCGCACGGTGCGCGGTTCGAACGGACGGCCCTGCTGGGCGGCGTCGCGCAGCATGAAGCCGAAGAACGACTCCTCGACCTCTTCGAAGCCCTCCCCCGAGAAGATGTTGACCTGCGGGACGATGAAGGTGCCGCGGACGGCGCCCAGACGCAGGTTGATGAACTCCGAGGCGCCCTCGGGCGCGTCGGTGATGTCACCGGAGTGCTCACCTTCGACCTGCGTGAGGGCGGTGTAGGACAGCCAGGAGCGGGTCGAGTAGTCGGCACCGAGCATCAGCGCCGACAGGTCGTAGTCCGTGCTCCGGCGCGCCTGCTTCCAGTGGACGAAGAAGCGCAGCAGGTCGCCGTCGACCGGCGAGACCGAGCCGCGGGGCAGCACTCCGAGACCGGACGCGGTCGCCTTGCCGCTCAGGGGGAGCGCCACATCGAGGATGTCGGGATCGACCAGCAGGTGGCCCGGGTCCGGCAGGCGGCGGCGGACTTCGGTGTCCAGCGCAGAGATCAGCCGCTTCCGTTCGTCCGGCAGCACGGGCGGGCGGTCGTCGGAGGCGACCCAGGCACTGCCGAGTCGGTTGACGAAGACGCGGCGCTCGCCGGTCTGCTCGGGGCGGTTGTGGAGATGTTCGCGCACCGACAGGACGACCCGGCCGGAGACCTGGGGAGCGACCTCCTCGGCGGCGGTCGCGACAGCGCTGCGTTCCTCCTGGGTGAGGGCCATACGCAGCAGCCGGTCCAGGGAGCGGAACAGTTTGCCGGGCGCGGACCTCAAGAGCTCCACCGCCCCGGTCACGTCGTGCATCCCGAGCAGCTCCTCGACGCGACTGTCGAACGAGCGGGCCTGCTTCTCGCCCCGGGCCACGGCGAACACCTCGGCGGCGTGCGGCCAGCGCGGGTACTCGTGCGGGTGGAGGCGTTCGCCGAGGCGCTTGAACTGCTCGCGGTGGACGTGCACATCGGCAAGCTTGGCGGGGACTGCGGCGACCACACTGTCGAGCCCGGCGAGCAGCGCGCGGCGCACCGGGCGTGAGAGAGCCCGGAACCGGGTCGGCTCCTGGAGGGTCACATCGCCGTCCGACACCGCGCAGGCCAGACGGAGCACGTCGGTGACGGTGTCCACCAGGAGGTCCGCTCCGGCACTCAGGCGGGCCTGGTTGAGGACGGCGCGGTTCTCGCGGATCGGGATCGCCTCGGGCTGGGGGCCGTCCACGCAGCGTTCGGCGAGCACCTTCAGGTCGTTGAGGTCGTCGTCGCCCAGCGGTGTGGTGCTTCCGGCCAGGGCCAGGTACAGGGCCGTGACCTCGTCGTCCAGGTCGTCGCCCAGGTGCAGCACCGTCATACGGTCGCCCGTCGCCGCGATCAATTCGTCATGCGCGGCGAGCATCTCGGCATAGGTGTGGCGGTAGTTGCCGTAGGACGGCAGGGTGAGCAGGTCCACCACTCCGCTCCGCAGCTGGGCAGCCGTGCGTGCGCGGGACGCGTCGTCGGCCAGCGCCTCGACGATGCACTGCGTCCAGAAGGCGAACGTATCGGGCACGTTGGCCGGGAAATCGATGAAGTAGACATTGTGTTGGACGTGGTCGCCGACCATCTCGCGGACGGTACGCAGCGTGCGCACGGCGGTGTCGACGACCACCCCCACGGACAGTCCCGACAGGCACTCCAGCAGCTCCGCCGAGAGTTTGAAACCCACCGACATCAGGGCGGCGTCGAACTGCCGCGCCACGACGTCGGCATTCCCTGCGTCGCCTGCATTCCCTGCGTCCCCTGTGGGTTCTGCGGGTTTTGCGGGTTTTGCGGGTTCTTCGGGTCCTGTGGGGAAGGGAAGGCGGTGGGTGTGCCGGATGACCAGTGATTCGAGACTGTGCCCCATTGCGGCATGATCCCAGAACCGCATGGACGGGCGCATTCGGGTTTCGGGCGGCGGTCCCGGGCCCGTCCGCGAATGGGGCGCGGTGCGCCAGGGGCGCTCGTTCGGTGCCCTGATCCACGGCGCGTCGGCAAGCATCTCCTCGCCGACGAGGCCGAAGGACGTTGCCGAGGCCCGGACTTACCTGAGCGGGGGCAACTTCGCTGATTGACCTTCACCTTGGGGAAAGTCGCAGCATCACGGCATGCACTTTCAGATGCCCCCGTTCCGCTATCAGGAACTCATCCGCCAGGCCGAAGAACACCGAATTGCCCGGAAGGCGCGCAAGAGTAGCCGGGCCGGCGCAGCCGGCAGCAGTCCGGTGTTCTCCCGCCTGTGTTTGCGGTCTTGGCTTCGAAGATGAAAGGCCGCGGTACGTGAGGCTAACTGCCGTCGCCGGGTGGCTGGGGGAGCGATGCGGGTACGCGGGTGAGGTGGAAGAAGAAGTCCGTGGGAGCTGCCTTCTTGTCCATCACGCACAGCAGGACGTTGTCGGTCAGCCGGCGGAAATGGTCGATGATGGGCAACTGGTCATAGACCATCGCCGTGGACTGCTTGCCGCGGTAGACGACCTCACGCAACGTGGCGAGGCCCATCTCCTCGTACGAGAAGACCGTCCCGTCCTCGTCGCGGCACAGCAGCGGCTCCACGTGATCGGCGTCGACGAACCGCTTGCCGTACCACCGCATCTTCGTCAGCAGCGCGGCGTTCTCGCTGGTGTGCTCGAACCCGCCACCCTGCCAGGTGCCGATGAGGAGAGCGGTGTCGACCGGTTCGAGCCGGTCGAACAGCTCCGCCAGCTTCGCGTGGTCGCACGGCCCTCCGGACGCGATGGCGTCCAGAGCCTCCTGCTCGATGCTCATGGCCGGGGCCTCCCTCGATGGGGGTACTAACGGTGCGTGGCGGGCGTGCGGGGCGCTGCCCGAGCCGCCCGGCAGGGGTGAGGTGGCGGTCTGGCCGGGCCGTACGGGATCGAAGCGGTGGTACATCCGCGCATGCCAGAGCGCCACCCGCTCCAGTGCCACCGCGGAACCGTACCCGGCCGCGGTGAGCGGAGCCAGAGTCCTCCGGCAGTTTTCGAGCCCTGCCTCGGCGCGCTGGTACACCTCCTGCTCGGTCAGGCCGATGGCGAGTACGTCGGCCTTCCCCTCGGACTGTTCCCGTTGGTGGCCGCGCAGGTCGTTGAGCAGGCGGATGGCGGTCGCGGCCTGGCGCAGCGCGTCGAGCAGCAGGGGAAGGCGCCGGGGCAGACCTGGTTCGTCCATGAGGGCCCACAGGGCGGTGACCTGTTGTTCGACGCCGATGGTCCAGGCGCCGTGCCGTAGATAGTCCGTCAGCGGGGGTACGCCGCCACCGACGGCCGCTGCCCTGGCCGCCTCCCGTTCGCCTCGCATGCCGATGAGAGTTTGATGCATGCTTTTCCGCCAGACGGCGGTGAGTTCGGGCCGGCCCTTGCGGTGCAGGTCCCGGGCGATCTCCGCCAGCGCGCGCGCCACGGGGTCGTCGCCGTCGCCGTCGCTGTCGCGCCCCGAAAGGATCCGGTGCCAGGCCCGGACGCGGGTCGGGGTCCCGTCCGGGCCCGCGGACTCTGCTGCCTGCGCTGCCTCCGCTGCATCCGGTCCATCCCCAGCGTCTGCTGCGTCCGGTGCGTCCAGGACATTGTCGATCGCCATCAGCCAGACGGTGAGCCGGGACACCTGGTAGCAGGTCTCCGGAGGCAGCCAAGGGGTGAAGAACGCCGTCTGAAGGCACATCAGGGGAACCAGCGCGGTGTCCACGGGCAGCCCGAGCTCTTTGAGCCAGATCTCCAGTCGCGGCATGCTCTGCAATGCGGCTGAGCATGTGTCCGCTATGGAGACGATCTCCCGGGGAGGGTGGCTGTGCGGTCGCGAAGTGTCCACCGCGTCAGGCTACGTCCCGGGCTCGTGGGTGTTCCGGCGCTCCGCGCTTTTCGGCCCGCGCCCGGGCCGGTGCGCACGCCCGCAGCCGCCTCGCCTGCCCCCGGCGGGCCGGCAGCGCGCCGGGCCGTCATCCACGCGGTGAGTCATGACTGACGAAGCGGAAGCGGAACCAGGGAAGAGTGAGGCCAGATGTCTACAGGACGTGCGCTACCGGCCGTACCGGATGCGCATTTATCGCCGACGCTCGCCACACGTGTGAGGCGTGCGCTTGCCCTCGCCACCCGGCAAACACTCTCCACCCAGCGGGACAACGGCTCATGGCTGGCCACCCCCGACCCTCGCATCACTGAGACCGCACTGTGCACGCTGGCCTTGGCACGCTCTCCGCACCCCGACGCCGCCCGGGCCGCCGAGCGGGGCAGGGCGTGGCTCGCCAACGGCGCCGCCGCGCAGAACCACCATCCGGTGGCCCATGCCGTGGAGACCGCGCTGCTGTCCCTGGCCCTGGACACCGGCGGCCCCCTCGACTTGAGCCACCCCGCCTTCGCGGACCGGACGCTGTCGGCCCGCGCCCGGCTCCTCCAGGCCATCGCCCTGTACACCGGCCGAGCGACCAGTGGCGGTAGCAGCCCCGCCGCGCTGCGCGCCCTGCTGGCCACCGCGGTAGCAGCCCAGGGACAGCTCAAACGCTGGACCCGGGTGGAGCTCTGGTCCACGCACGCACTGGTGGAGACCCACTTCGGCGACCGGATATCCGCCCGGCACGCCGCCCGTATGGTCGCCGACCAGCAATCCCCGTCGGGCGACTTCTTCGCCAACCCGGTCACCACCGCTCTCGCGGCACTCGCGCTGCAGGCCGCCGCACCCGGCACAGCCGCCGCCCGCCGCTGCGCGGAGTACCTTCTCACCAGCCAACTTCCCGACGGAACCTGGCGCTTTTCCGCCAGCGATGTCTGGGACACCGCGCTGACCGTGCGCACCTTCCACGGCGCAGCGGCCTTCGACCGCCACGGACTGCCGGCCGCCGTTGCGTTCCTGGTCGCGGCACAGAACCCGGACGGCGGCTGGCCGTACCGCTTGGGTGTCGAGTCCGACAATGACTCCACCGCGGCTGTCCTGATCGCGCTGGGCGGCGCAAGCGGCGCGCCGGGCACGACGATACGGGCCGGGCTGCGTCACCTGGCCCGGCAGCAGACGGCCGACGGTCTCTGGCGGACCTGGCAGTCCGCCGGGGACCCTCCGGTGGACGACGTGGTGGCCCATGTCGTCACCGCACTGGACTGCCACTCCGGCCGCCATCGCGTGCAACTGGCCGCGGCGCGTGGCTGGCTCGCCGAACGCCTCGGCGACCAGGGACGCTGGCACGCCGGGTGGTACCGGGGGCTGCCGTACGCCACCGCCGAAGTCCTTCCCGCCCTCGCCGCGGCTGTACCTGCGGGCGGCCACCCCGCCGCACGGACTCTGGCCGAAACCCGTCATCCCGATGGTGGTTGGCCCGTCGAAGGGGCCGGCCCGAGCACTCCCGCCGCAACGGGACTGGCGCTCGCGGCCCTGGAACACGGCGGTCTGCTCAACGAGGAATACTGGGCGCCGGCGCTCGGCTACCTGGTGGAGACCCAGCGCGACGACGGCACCTGGCCGGGCGTACCGCTCATGTACGGCCCGCGACCGCTCCTCACGCACTACTCCACCCACACCCATGCGTTTGCCGCCGGCGGCCTCTTCGCCGGGCAGCGCCGCTTCCGATCCGCTGCGGGGCCCATCGCCTCCGCTCACGAGGAGGGCTGACATGAGGCCGG
This sequence comes from Streptomyces sp. NPDC048637, assembly GCF_040650675.1. NCBI lineage: Bacteria > Bacillati > Actinomycetota > Actinomycetes > Kitasatosporales > Streptomycetaceae > Streptomyces > Streptomyces sp. NPDC048637. The sequence goes on along the minus strand of NZ_JBEZHQ010000009.1, from coordinate 115,561 downwards.
GCACGAGAGGGACCGGCAGGAGCAGCGTCGGTGCACGGCGGACCGGCGGGCCGGGACGCACCGCCGCCGATGCCTCTGCCGATGGCTCCACCGATGCCCCCGTCGTCCCCGGCCGCCTGCCGCTGGCCGGGCACGCCCCGTGGATCCACCGTGACGCGCTGCGCTTCGTCCGTGAGCTGCGGCACCACGGACCGGTGACGAAGATCTACATCGGCCCCCGGCAGGTGCACACCGTCAACTGCCACGAAGTCGTCCGGGAGTTGCTGACCGTGCAGGCCCGCGCCTTCGACAAGGGCGCGATGTTCGACGCCCTGCGGGTGCCGCTCGGCGACGGGCTGATCACCGCCGCCGGCGACCGTCATCTCCGCCACCGACGGCTGATGCAACCCGCTTTCCACCACGACCGGATCGCCGGTTACGCCCGCATCATGTCCGAAAGGTCCCTGGCACGAGCCGCCCTCTGGGAGCCCGGCACCACTCTCGACCTGGTGCCGGAGATCCACCGCCTGACGCTCGACATCCTGTTGCGTACCCTCTTCGCGGACCCCCAGGACCCTGAACTGCACTCCGCTGTCAAGGACTGGCTGTCCGTCAAGTACCACTCGATGCGCCTTGCCCTCTCCCCGCTGCACGCCTGGGCGGAACGCCTCCCGCTGCTGGCGGGATGGCGGCCGCCGCACGCCGGCCCGCTGCGCCGGCTGGTGGCCGTCCAGCACCGCATCATCGAGACCTATCGTGCCGATGGCCAGGACCGCGGTGATCTGCTCTCGATGCTCCTGCTCACGGGCGGCCCGGACGGTGCCCTGACCGACGCCGAAGTGACCGACGAACTGATCACCCTCTTCCTGGCCGGTACCGGCACCGTCAGCGCGTCTTTGGCCTGGGCGCTGCACGAGATCTCCCGCCGCCCCGACGTCCAACGGCAGCTCCACGACGAACTCGACACCGTTCTCGCCGGACGGCCTCCCGGAATCGGGGATCTTCCCGCACTGGTCTACACACGAAGGGTGCTGACCGAAGTACTGCGACTGCATCCGCCGTCGTGGCTGCTGATGCGCCGCGCGGTGCGGCCGGTCACCCTCGGCGGCGTATCGCTCTCCCCGGGCGCCGAGGTGTTCTTCAGCCCGTACGCCCTGCACCACGATCCGAAACTGTACGAGAACCCGGAGGCCTTCGATCCTGAGCGCTGGTCGCACGACGACGCCGCGAAGGCCTCGCGGCACACCTATCTGCCTTTCGGAGCAGGCAGCCGGCTGTGCATCGGGGAAGACTTCGCCTGGACCGAACTGACCCTGGCACTGGCCGCGTTCACCGCTCACCGGCGCCTGACACCAGCCGGCTCCACCCCCGTGCGGCCCCTGGTCGGCACTGTCCTGCGCCCGGACCGGCTGCCGCTCACGGCGCATGCCCGCCCGTCCTGATCCGCACGGCACGGCCTCTCCCGCCTGCCCTCACCTTGCCAGGAGTCACCCATGCCAGTGCATGCACAGACGTCAGACGGCGGACCGCGGCCCGGCCGGCTGCGGGACCGGGTCGCCCTGGTGACCGGCGGCGCCTCCGGGATCGGCGCCTCGTGTGCGCGGCGACTGGCCGCGGAAGGCGCTGTGGTGGTGGTCGCGGACCTCGACGAGGACGGTGCGACCCGGGTGGCCCGGGAGATCGCCGCGGCCAGTGGCACCGCCCTGCCCCGCCGCGTCGATGTCACCGACCCGGACAGCGTCACCCGCGTGGTCACGGAAGCCGCTGCCTTGCGCGACGGCCTGCGGATCGCGGTCAACAGCGCCGGAATCAACGGCCCCCTCAGCCCATTGGCCGAACTCCCGCCCGCCGACTTCGACGCCGTGATGAGGGTGAACCTGTACGGCGTCTTCCACGCGATGCGCTGCCAGCTCCCCGCGATGGACGCCAAGGGTGGCGTCATCGTCAACCTCGCCTCCGTAGCGGCACATTCGGGCTTCCGGGGGCACGCCGCCTACGCCGCCGCCAAGCAGGGTGTCCTCGCCCTGACCCGGACCGCGGCGCGCGAACACGCCGACCACGGCATCCGCGTCGTGTCGGTATCGCCGGGCGTCGTTGACACCCCCATGGTCACCTCGCTGCCGCCCGGAGCCACCGACAGCCTCCTCGCCGCCGTCCCCCTGCGGCGCACCGCGCAGCCGGCCGAAGTCGCCGCACTCATCGCGTTCCTGGTGTCCGACGACGCCTCGTATGTGACGGGCAGCGACCATGTCGTGGACGGCGGTTACCTGGCCAAGTAGCCGAGGTCGGCTCAACGTTCGCCGGCGCAGGGCAGGACAGCGGGGCCCGCCGTACGGCGTGCAGCAGGAGTCCTCGTTCCGTCGTTTCGCCGCTTCGCCGTTCAGTCGTTCCGTCGTTTTTTCGCCGTTCAGCCGTTTCGTGCCCGCGCCCGACCGGCCACGCACGTGGCGCGGACGCGGCGGGGACCGCGCGGGGCGTGGGGGTGCCCGGTCAGCGCTGCATGGACCGTACGGCCTCGACGGCGCGGTTCACCGCCACGGTCAGCCCCGGGGCGCCCATGTGGACGGGCCCCGCGAACTCGTCCGCGGCGGTCCTGGCGAGGTGGGAGAGCCACTCCGGATCGCTCGACGCGAAGTGCGTGAGCACCAGTTCTGCCGCGCCCGCCGCCCTCGCCACCTGGCCCGCGTCGGCGCCGGAGAGGTGGCCGTGGCCGCTGCGGTCGGTCTCAGCGAGGGTCGCCTCGGCGAGCAGGATGTCGACTCCGGCGGCCAGTTCGGCCAGCGCCGGGGTGACGCCGGTGTCCCCGGTGTAGGCCAGGGTTCCGCAGGGGGCCTCCACCCTCAGCCCGCAGTTCGGCAGGACGTGCCGCAGCTCCTGCGGTGTGATGGCGCAGTCGCCCGCCTGAAAGCTTTCACCGGGGGTGTATTCGCGGACGTCGAACGCGACCTCGAAGGCCCGGTCGAGCAACGGCAGTGTGGTCACCGGAAACAGTGCGCCCCACCTGTCGAACAATTCCCGCGCGCCCGAGGGAACATACAGCGGTACGGGCCGGCATTCGTCTTCGAGGCGCGGCGGGCCGCCCTGCACTTCGAGTAGACCGTTCAGCAGCGACTTTCCGATCGGCAGCAGGTCATAGCAGTGATCGGAGTGGAAATGGCTGATCACCACGGCGTCCAGGGACGACGGCGGTGCGACGGCGCTCAGCGCGACGGCCGTTCCCGGGCCGCAGTCGATGAGCAGGCGCGCGCCGGCGGTGTCCACCAGATAGCCGGAACTCGGCTGTCCGTCCGCCGGCATTCCGGCCCGGCATCCAAGAACGGTGAGCTGCATGGCGATGTCCGATCTACTCGATTCCCCGCTGTTCTCCGCGCGGGGTCGATGGATCGAGGGCCCACGTCGGCGATGTGAGTGTGCCCGATATTTCTCCCTCACCCGGTCATGATTGGACTGGACAACCGGTCCATGGGTGTTCGCTATCGTGACGTGTGTCGTGACGCGCGTCGTGACGCGTGTCGTGACGCGAAGTCAGAGGGCGAGGGCCCATCAGAGGTCGAGGACCAACTGGGGCGACCTGGCCCGCGACACACAGAGCATCATCGTCTCCCCGGTCGCCCGCTCCTCCTCCGACAGCACCGAGTCGCGGTGCTCCACCTCGCCCGCCAGCACCGTGGTCTCACAGCTGGCGCAGGTTCCCTCCCGGCACGACGACGGAACGTCGATGCCCACGGTGCCGAGGGCGTCCATGATGGACTGCTCCGGCCCGACCCGGACGGTGGCGCCGGTGCTGGCGACGCGGACGTCGAACCCCTTGTCCGGCGCCGCGGAGGGCTCCTGCGGACGTGGCTGGAACCGTTCGATGTGCAAGGTGCCCACCCGCCGCTCGTCCCACAGGCGCTCCACGGCGGCCAGCAGCGGTTCGGGACCGCAGCAGTAGACGGCGGTGTCCGGCCCGGCGGCGGCGAGGATACCGGCCAGCGGCAACAGCCCGTGCTCATCCTCGGGCAGCACCCGTACGCGCGCGCCGTAGCCGTCGAGATCCGGCAGGAACGCCATCCGCTCGCGCCGCCGGCCGCCGTAAAACAGGTCCCATTCCGCGCCCTGCTCATGTGCCGTACGGACCATCGGCAGTACCGGCGTAATACCGATACCGCCCGCGATGAAAAGATAGTGCGGCGCGGAGACGAGCGGAAAGTTGTTGCGCGGGGCGCGCACCAGCAACTGAGAACCGGCTGTCACGCTCTCGTGCAGAAAGCGCGAGGCACCACGGCCGTTCTCCTCGCGGAGAACCGCGAACCGATAACGGCCGGAATCATCGGGGTCGCCGCACAGTGAATACTGGCGGACCATTCCGGGATCGGCGTCGGTGACGAGTACATCGATATGCGCGCCCGGCGCCCACTTCGGAAGCGCCGCACCGGCCGGATGGACCAGTTCAAAAGAGCGCACCTCCGCCACTTCGTCGCGGACGGCCGCAACGTCAAGTGCCGTCCAGTCAACCAACGTCGTCACGGTTTCTGTCCTCCTCATATCAGTGCATCGGCAGTTTCTCCGAAGGCGAGCGGCGCAGGAGATCACGGACCGGAATCCACTCGGCCGATTGGTTCTGGCAATGACACCGGCACGGGCCGTGGTGCTCTGGCGGAATGGTCGCGGCATACCGGTCGACGACCGCGGTGATGCCGGCGTTGACGACTGCGCCGACGACCGCGCCGACGACCCTGTCGATGACTGCCCAACGAGGAGGAGCCCGAGGTGCCAAGCCCGCAGGAACTCAGCGTATCTACCCGCACTTTCGTCCAGGAGCGCGTCCTCCCCATCGAGCGGGAGCTGGTGGTGGACGGCCGTCCGATGGACGACGCCCTGCGCCTGGAACTCCAGAAGGCGGCGAAGGAAGCGGGTGTCTTCGGCCCGATGTCCGCCGTCGAGCACGGCGGCCTCGGCCTGGACATGCGCGGCGCGGCGCTGGTCATGGAGGCCGCGGGCACCAGCCTGATCGGACCGCTCGCCCTCAACTGCTCGGCGCCCGATGACGGCAATATCCACCTCCTGGCGCACGCCTGCGACGAGGAGCAGGCGCGCCGCTACCTCGCCCCGCTCGCCGCGGGCGACGTGCGCTCGGCCATCGCCATGACCGAGCCCGCCCCCGGCGCCGGTTCCGACCCGCGCATGCTGATGACCGTCGCCGAGGAGACCGCCGACGGCTGGGTGATCAACGGCAGGAAGCACTTCACGACCGGGGCCGAGGGAGCCGCGTTCACCATCTGCGTGGCGAACACCGGCGACGGCGCCACCCTGTTCCTGGTGGACCAGGACAACCCGGGCATGAAGGTGGGGCGGCGCATGCCGACCCTGGACCACAGCAACCCGGGCGGCCACAGCGAGGTCGAGTTCGACGACTGCGTCGTGCCGAACAGCGCGGTGCTCGGCGAGGTCGGCCGGGGCCTGGACTACGCGCAGGCCCGGCTGGCTCCGTCCCGCCTGGCGCTCTGCATGAACTGGCTCGGCCTCGCCACCCGGGCGCACGAGATGTCCGCACGGCACATCGGGACCCGGACCGCCTTCGGTGTGCCGATCTCCGAACACGGCATGGCACAGGGCCTGGTGGCCGACAACGAGATCGACATCATCGCCTCCCGGGCGCTGATCCACTCCACCGCGACGGTGCTCGACGAGGAGGGCCCGCTCAGCTCGGCCGCCCGGCACGCCGCGTCCGTCGCCAAGACCTTCGTGGCCGAGGCAGTCTGGCGGGTCCTCGACCGGGCGGTGCAGCTGCACGGCGGGCTCGGGGTCTGCGAGGACCACTTCGTGGCCCGCTTCCTCATGGAGGCCCGGGCGGTCCGGATCTACGAGGGGGCGTCGGAGGTGCTGCGCTGGTCGATCGGCCGCCGGGTCCTGCGGAACGTCCAGAAGTGACCATGCAGGAACCGAGTATGCAAGGGATGACGAGCGTGACGACCGAAGTGAAGACCCCGGCCGGCGGCGCCTACTCCGCCGCGTTCGGCGACATCGACCCGGCCGACCCGGACTACGACGAGATCCGGCGCATCGCCACGACCCTCGTGCCGTTCGGCAACCACGCCGACGTACGGGTCACCGAGATCGGCCCGGACCGTGCCGTCGTGGAGATCCCCGACGAGCCGCACCTGCGGAACCACATGGACACCGTGCACGCAGGAGCCCTGTTCCTCGCCGCGGACATCGCCGGAGCGGCCGCCTTCCTCGGTGCCGTTGCCACCCGGCTGCACGCCATCCGGCGCTTCGTGCTGCGCGACAGCAGGACCGCCTTTCGGAAGCCGGCCATCGGCCGGATCCGGACCATCGGGATGATCGACGAGCGGGTGCTCCGCGAGGTGCTGGCCGCCGAGGGCGAGCAGCGGTTCGAGGTGGACGGCAAGGCGCTGATGTACGACGACGCGGGGCTGCTCGTCGCCAAGGCCAGCTTCGACTACGTCGTCGATGTTGCCGCCGGCCCTGGCTGGGAGCAGTGATGTCCGCTCCCGGGGCGAACTCCGCCGAGAATTCCCGGACGGGCGGCGCGACGGGTCCGGCAGTGGTGGACCCTGCCGCGGACCCTGGTGCGGGTGCCGCGCGGACCGGTAAGCGGCCGTCCGAGTTCAGCACCCTCGAAGACCTCCGCCTGACCACGCCGGACGGCGCGGCGTTCGTCATCCGGGTCCTGCCGCAGCCGGACCCAGCAGCCCCGGTGGTGCTGGTCCTGCCCGCGATGGCGATGAAGGCCAAGTTCTATCTGCCGATGGCCAAGGCCCTGCACGCCGCGGGCCTCGCCGTCGCCACCGTCGACCTGCGCGCCCAGGGCGAGAGCACCCCGGCCCTGAGCGAGGCGCCGGAGTTCGGCTACCGCGAACTGCTCGAAATCGACCTGCCCGCCATCGTCGACGCCGTGCACGAGCGCTTCCCGCAGGCGCCGCTGCACCTGTTCGGGCACAGCCTCGGCGGTCAGGTGGCGCTGCTCTTCAGCGCCACCGCGCCGCACAAGGTCGCCGGCGTCACACTCATCGGCACCGGCAGCGTGTACTGGAAGGCGTTCGGGCCCCGGCGCTGGATCGAGGCGCTGTGGAAGATCCAGTGGATCGGCCTGGTCGCCAGGGTCACCGGCAAGTGGCCCGGCGGTGTGCTCATCCCCGGCGCCATGCAGGGCCGGCTGATGGCCGACTGGTCCCGCCACTCGCTGACCAGCCGCTACCGGCCGAAGGGCCGCAGCCACGACTACGACAGGAAGCTCGCCGAGCTGAAGCTGCCCGTTCTGGCGATCTCCCTCGACGAGGACCGGCTGGGCCCGAAATCCAATGTCGACTTCCTGTGCGGCCGCATCGCGTCCGCCGAGGTGACGCATTGGCACATCGACGCGTCGTCGGCCGTCGCCCACCGCGACCACTTCGAGTGGATCAAGGACAGCACGGTGATCGGCAGCGAGATCGCCGGGTGGATCCTGGACGGACGGCGCCCGCGGTGAAGCTCTACACCGCCGCCCGCGTCCTCACCGGGGACGGGGAGGTACTCCCCGGCGGCGGGGTCGTGACCGGCGATGGAGTGATCAAGGCCGTCGGCAGGCTCGGCGAGCTGCCGACGGCCGCCGAGCGGGTCGACTTCCCGCACGGCACGCTGCTGCCGGGCCTGATCGACGCGCACGTACACCTCGCCATGGACGGCGGGGACGACCCGGTGTCCGTGCTCCGCGCGGCGGACGACACCGCCCTGCTCCACACCATGCGGCGCAACGCCCGTGCCCTGCTGGCCGCGGGCGTCACCACCGCTCGCGACCTGGGCGCCCGCGGCTTCCTGGACGTCGTGCTGCGCGACGAGATCACCGACGGCGTCAGCCCCGGCCCCCGGCTGCTCACCGCCACCCGGCCCCTCACCTCGCCCGGCGGCCACTGCTGGTACCTCGGCGGGGAGTGCCGGGGCGTCGACGCGATACGCCGCGGCGTGCGCGAGCGGCACCTGAGGGGCGCCGACCTGCTGAAGATCATGGTGACCGGAGGGAACACCACGCCCGGGTCGAAGGCCTGGCTGCACCAGTTCACCGACGCCGAACTCGCCACGGCCGTCTCCGAGGCGCACAGCCTGGGCATCCCGGTTGCCGCGCACGCGCACGGCGCCGACGGCATCCGGGCCGCCGTCGTCCACGGCATGGACACCATCGAGCACTGCACCTGGCAGACCGAGCACGGATTCGACGGCTACCTGCCCGCCCTCGCCGACGCGATCGCGGAGGCCGGCATCCCGGTGTGCGGCACGTTCCATCCGCTGCTCGCGCGCGACGAGGCGTACGCCGAGCAGCGCCGCCGGGTGGTGACCGACATGCGCCGCCGCGGTGTCGCGTTCATTGCCGGGACGGACGCCGGTATCCGCGACACCCCGCACTCCGCGTACGCGACGGCCCTCGCCACCATGGCGGGCTACGGCTTCACCGCCGCCGAGGTGATACGGGCCGCCACCGTCGATGCGGCGGCCGCCCTGGGCGTGGCCGGATCGACGGGCAGCCTGACGCCGGGCCGGAACGCCGACCTGGTCGCCGTGCACGGCGACCCGCTGACCGACCTGTCGGCGCTCGCCATGCCCGCGCTGGTCGTCGCCAGGGGCAGGGAGTACCGGCCGGAGCGGGCGGCGCGCAGATGACCGCTCTGGACCGCGCCGGGGCCGATCTGCCGACCGTGACCGGCGGGCTCAAGTGGACCCGGCATGCGCCGGACGTGCTCGCGGCGTGGGTGGCGGAGATGGACTACGCGACCGCGCCGCCCATCCGGGACGCCATCGAGGCGGCCGTGCGGCGCGGGGCGTTCGGCTACCCGGACGACCGCTCCCGCCAGGACCTCGTGACCGCGTGCGCCGACTGGCTGGGCCGTACGCACGGCTGGCAGGTGGCCCCCGAGCAGGTGTACGTGCTGCCCGATGTACTGCACGGCGTACAGGTCGCCATCGAGGAGCACTCCCCGGCCGGAAGCCCGGTGATCCTGCCGGTGCCCGGCTACCCGCCGCTGGCCGACGCGGTCCGTGTCTGCCGGCGGCCGCTGTTCGAGGTGCCCATGACCAGCGCGGACGGGCGGCCAACGCTCGATCTCGACGCGGTGGACCGCGCGTTCGCCGCGGGCGCCCGCACCCTCGTGCTCTGCAACCCGCACAATCCGCTCGGCACGGTCGCCGAGCCGCATGAGCTGCACGCCGTCGCCGCCGTGGTCGACCGGCACGGCGGCCGGGTCGTCGCCGACGAGATCCACTCCCCGCTGGTCTTCCCGGGCCACCGCCATGTGCCGTACGCCGCCCTGTCGAAGACGGCGGCGGACCACACGGTCACCCTGGTCGCCGCCTCCAAGGGGTGGAACATCGCCGGGCTCAAGTGCGCCCAGGCGATCGTCACCCACGAGCGCGACCGCGCCATCTGGTCGGCGCTGCCGACCGTACGGACCTGGGGAGCCGGCCTGTTCGGCGTCGTCGCCTCGGAAGCGGCGTACCGTCTCGGCGGCCCCTGGCTGACCGGGGTGCTGCGCGCCCTCGACGTGAACCGGCGGCTGCTCGCGGACCTGCTGGACGAGCTGCTGCCCGCCGTCCGGTACCGCCTCCCCGAGGGCACCTACCTTGCCTGGCTGGACTTCCGCTGCCTCGGCCTGCCCGAAGAACCGGCCGAGTTCCTGTTGCGGGAGTCGAAGGTGGCGCTCAGCGCGGGCCGCCCCTTCGGCGAATCCGGGGCGGGCCACGCCCGGCTGAACCTCGCCACCTCACCACGCATCCTCGAACGGCTCGTACGGGCCATGGCCGAAACGGCGGGAAAACGACGGTGAAACTGAGCCTGGTCCGGTACGCCTGGCACACCGCGGAGCCGGTGCACGCCCTGCTCTACTACGCGCCGGAGACCCGGGCGGCGACCGTGCCGCTGGAGCTGCCCGGCCGGTGGATGTGGTACTTCGGCTGCCGGGCGGCGCCGCTGGGGGCCGTCGGCGCCGCCACCGCGACATCGGTGTTCTTTCACCTGGCGCCCGCGATGGTGTCCCGCTCGGTCCCCGCGCTGTGGCAGCACGCGAGCCCGGACGACTTCCTCCGGGCGCGGCGCACCGCCGTGGACGCGGCGCTGCGCCGATTGCTGGGGCCGTTGGTGGAGTCCCCGGGCCTGGCCCGGGCGGCGGAACTCGCCACCGCCGCCGCATCGGTCGTGGACGGCGAGGGCGGCCGTCCGCTGGGGACGGCCAACGCCGCCCTGCCGGTGCCGGACGCGCCGCACCTGGCGCTGTGGCAGGCGCTGACGACCCTGCGCGAATACCGCGGTGACGGACATGTCGCGGTGCTGGTCGGCCTTGAGATCGACCCCTGCGCGGCGCATGTGCTCGCTGCCGCGTCGGGACGGTCGCCGGAGTCCGACGCGAAGCAGTACCACAAGTGGACCGAGTCCCAGTGGGCCGCCGCGCTGTGCGAACTCGGCCGGCGCGGCTGGCTGCGCGCGGACGGCAGGCTCACGGCGGCCGGTGCCCTCGTCCGCGAGCGGATCGAGACGGACACCGACCGCCTGACGGCCCGGCCCTACCGCGAGCTGGGGCGGGCGCGCACCGAGGAGCTAGTCGCGGCTGTGCGCCCGTTCTCCGACCTGGTCATGGCCGCGGGGGCCGTGCCGGTCCCCAACCCCGTCGGCTTCGACTGGCCGCCCGTCAGAAGCGGGGCAGGCCGCGGCGGTGACACCCTCCCGCCGCGCTGACCCCTTGGGCAGGACCACGGCGGTCAGTACCGCCGCGAGCCCCGCGGCCACAGCGGCCACCACGAAGGTCAGGTACATCGAATGGACCGTGCCACCGCGCTCGGGCGACAGCAGGCCCGCCAGCGCCACCCCGAGGACCGCACCGAACTGCCGGAAGGTGTTCACCGTGCCCGACGCGGTCCCGGCGAGGCCCGGCGGCACATCGCCCATCATGGCCTGGAGCGCCACCACCCCGCTCGACAGCGGCACGCCCGCCCCGAGCAGGAGCAGCGCCCACGCGTAACCGGGGTAGCCGACGCCGGCCTCCACCAGGACCAGGCCCGCCAGGCCGACCGCGACGCACACCAGGCCGGTCACCATGGTGCGGCGGGTACCCCACCGGGCGACGACCGACGAGGCGCCCACCGCGGCCACCGCGAGACAGCCGAACAGGGTCAGAAAGCGCAGACCCGTCTGGAGGGCCGACAGCCCCAGCGTGCCCTGAAGGTATGTGGTGAGCAGGAACAGCACCGCGTACAGCCCCAGCAGGCCAAGGAAGTTGACGGTGCAGGCGATGGCCGCCGTCGGAACGCGCAGCAGCCCGGGCGGCAGCATCGGCTCCGGCGTCCGGGTCTCCCACCAGCCGAACAGCACCAGGGCGAGCACGCCCACGGCGAGCAGGCCGAGGATCGGCCAGGACAGCCAGCCCCGGTCACGTCCTTCGATCAGCACGAAGGTGAGCGCGCCACCACCGCCGACGAACAGCAGCTGGCCGAGCACGTCGACGCGCCGGGCGCCGCCGGTCCGGGGCGCGGCCGGCAGGGTGACGAGCAGACCGGTCAGGGCGACCAGACCGATGGGGATGTTGATCCAGAACATGCTGCGCCAGCCCGCGCTCTCGACCAGCAGGCCGCCGAGCAGCGGTCCGAGCGCCAGCGCCACACCGCTGGTGCCACCCCAGATCCCGATGGCCCGGGCGCGCTGCCGCGCATCGTCGAACAGACCCGAGGTCACCGCCAGGGACAGCGGCACGACGGCGGCGGCGAACACCCCCTGCGCCGCGCGCGCCGCGATCAGGGCACCGACGCCGGGTGCCAGCGCGCAGCCGGCCGAGGCCAGGGTGAACCCCGCGATGCCCAGGCCCAGGACGTTTCTGCGACCCAGCCGGTCGCCCAGCGAACCCGCCGTCAGCAACAGGCAGGCGAAGGCCAACGTGTAGGAGTCCAGCAGCCATTGCCCGGCGGTCGCGCCGCCCCCGACGTCCGCGCGAAGAGCGGGCAAGGCGACCGGAGTGATGCTGGTGTCGAGATAGACCAGGAAAGTCGCTGCACACAGGAATGCAAGTACGAGCCGAGAACGCATGGTTTCCATGCTGACCGGGCGCACGAGGCCGGTTCGTTCTCCATTCCTTTCTCCACTCGGCTGATTGAATAATTCAATCATCGCCGTGCGAACTGCATTCATCAGAGGTGGTTTACCTCGAATACATCTATGGCTGTTGTGGTTCTCTCGAACAATAACCCGGCGTGTGAAAGGAATTGAGCGGTGAGCCGACTACGCATCGAGGGTGTGACCAAAAGCTTCGGCCGGACCGTTGCCGTCGACGGAGTCAGCCTGGATGTCGGCCACGGCGAGTTCCTCGTCCTGCTCGGGCCGAGCGGCTGCGGTAAGTCGACTCTGCTGCGGATGATCGCAGGGCTCACCCCGCCGTCCGCGGGCCGCATCCTCTTGGACGAGGCCGACATCACGCACACCCCGCCGCGCGACCGCGACCTCGCCATGGTCTTCCAGAGCTACGCTCTCTACCCGCACCTCAGCGTGGCCCGTAACATCGGCTTCCCGCTGCGTGCCCGCCGCCGGCCGAGGGCCGAGATCCGGGCCGGCGTCGCGGCCGTCGCCGAGGTGCTCGACCTCGGCGAACTGCTCGACCGCCGGCCGAAGGAACTGTCCGGCGGCCAGCGCCAGCGGGTCGCGCTCGGCCGGGCGCTGGTACGCGACCCCGGCGCGTTCCTCATGGACGAGCCCCTGTCGAACCTCGACGCCAAGCTGCGCGCCTCCACCCGCGCCGAGCTCACCGGCCTGCATTCACGGCTCGGTTCGACCTTTGTGTACGTCACGCACGACCAGGTCGAGGCCATGACCATGGCGACGAGGATCGCCCTGCTCAACGGCGGCCGCCTGGAACAGATCGGCAGCCCCGCCGAGGTCTACGACGAGCCCGCCTCGGTCTTCGTCGCCGGGTTCCTCGGCTCCCCGCCGATGAACCTGATCGACGCCCGGGTCATCAGCAGGGACGGCGAACTGCGGGCGGTGGCCGAAGGCATCGACGTGCCCCTCGGCATCGCGGGCGACCTGCCCCCGCGTGATGTTGTGCTGGGCATCAGGCCCGAGCACGTCACGGCGGGCGTGGAGATGCCGCGCGCGACGGTACGGGCCGTGGAGAACCTCGGCAGCGACGAGGTCGCCCACTGCTCCGTCGGCGCGGCCGAGGTCGCGCTGCGCGGCCCGCGCCCGCTCGGTGTCGCCGCCGGCGACTCGCTGGGACTCGGCGTGGCGCCCCACCATGTCCACCTCTTCGACCGGGCCGGCGGACGCCGGCTGGTCTGGCAGAACGACCCAAAATCCGAGCCCTCTTCCGACTCGCTTTCCCGATTCCCCGTGTCCGCAGTGGACGTGGGGGCGCCCGCTTCACCAAGGAGCATTCCGTGAACAGAGCCCGTTTCCGTCTCGGTACCACTTTGGGCATCGCCGCCGTCCTGTTCGGCACCTCGGCATGCGGCGGCCTCGGCGACGCCCCGGACGAGAAGTCCGGTTCTTCGCCGGTGCCGGAACTCAAGCCGAACCAGAAGGTGTCGATTACGTTCGAAAGTTACAACTTCGGCCAGGCGGGCCCGTGGACGGACACGTTCACCGCACTTATCAAGAAGTTCGAACAGGCTCACCCGAATATCAAGGTCACCGCACAGAAGCCGCAGGGCAACAGCCCCAACCCGGCGGCGGACGCGGTCTCCAGCGTCCAGAACGAGACCGCTTCCGGTAACCCGCCGGACGTCGCCCAGCTCGGCTTCGGCGACCTCGACTACGCCGTCAACGGCCTGGGCGCCAAGCCGCTCGACGACCTGGTGGGCAAGTCCGCGGTGCGGAAGAACTTCGCCGGTGCGCACCCGTACGCGGCGAAGGCCCGGACGCTCGGCGACTGGAAGGGCAAGACCTTCGGCGTCCCGTTCGTCTTCTCCACCCCCGTCCTCTACTACAACGCCACGCTCTTCAGGGAGGCCGGACTCGACCCCGCCAAGCCCCCGAAGACCTGGGGCGAGGTGGCGAAGGACGCTCTGGCCATCAAGAAGAAGACGGGCAAGGACGGCCACTACAGCGACTGCCTGACCAAGATCGCCACCGACTGGTGCTGGCAGAGCATGGTGCGCTCCAACGGTGGCCGGGTCCTCTCGGAGGACCGTGCCAAGCTGACCTTCGACCAGCCGCCGGCCGTCGAGGCCGCGAAGACCGCGCAGCGCATGGTGAAGTCCGGGGCCACCCCGAAGCTGAGCCAGGAACAGGCCTACAACGAGTTCGCCCGCGGTGGCATGGGGATGATCCTGGAGACCAGCGCGATCCAGGGCGTCTTCATGAAGGGCGCCAAGGACAAGTGGGACCTGCGGGCCACCACCTCGCCCGGCTACCAGGGGAAGACCGTCATCCCCACCAACTCCGGTTCCGCGCTGTTCGTCTACTCCAAGGACCCGGCCAAACAGCGCGCCGCGTGGGACCTCATCACGTTCCTCACCAGCGACGAGGCCTACACCATGATCTCCAGCAAGATCGGCTACCTGCCACTGCGCACCGGCCTGGTGGACGACCCGAAGGGTCTTCAGACCTGGGCCAGGCAGAACCCGCTGATCCGGCCCAACCTGGACCAGCTCGCGCGCCTCGAACCGTGGCAGTCCTTCCCCGGCAAGAACTACATCCAGGCGCGCAACGAGATGCTGGACGCCGTGGAGAAGATCGTCTACCAAGGCGCCGACGCCCAGTCCACGCTCACGGGCGCCCGGAAGCAGGCCTCGAAGCTCCTGCCGACGGGATCCAAATGAGCGATCCCGAGCTGACCTTGGTGCAGTTCAGCGACACCCACATCCTGCCCGAGGGTGAGCTGATGCACGGCCAGGTCGATACGCTCGCCAACCTTGAGGCCGCCATCGAGGTGGTGGCGGCCTCCGGCGCGGAGGTGTCCACGCTGCTGCTGACCGGCGATCTGACGGACAGCGGCTCACCCGAGGCGTACCGGCGGCTGCGCGCCGCGGTTGAACCGTTCGCGCGGCGGATCGGCGCGGAGGTGGTGTATGCGGTCGGCAACCATGACCATCGCGCCGCCTTCCGGGCCGAACTGCTCGACGGGCCGGACGGCGACGGAACGGACGGCGGTGGAACGGGTGGCGGCGAGCCGCCGGTGGACCGTGTGCACTGGGCGGGCGGACTGCGGATCGTCGTCCTGGACAGCAGCGTTCCCGGGCGGCACGACGGCCATCTCGACCCGGCCCAGCTCGATTGGCTGGCCGCCGAGCTGTCCCGGCCCGCTCCCCTGGGCACGGTGCTGGTGGTGCACCACCCGCCGCTGCCCTCCCCGGTGCCCACCGTCCATCTGCTGCGGCTGCGCGACGCCGGCCGGCTGAGCGCGGTCGTCGCCGGGAGTGACGTCCGGCTGATCGTCACTGGGCACGCCCACCACACCGGTTCCGGCATGCTCGGCGCCATTCCCGTATGGGTGTCGCCCGCGCTCGCGTACCGGGTCGACGCGATGTCCCCGCGCGGCAGGCTGCGCGGCATCAAGGGCGCCGGGTTCAGCAGGATCGACCTGATCGACGGCAGTCTGGTGACCACCGCCCTCCCCGTCGAGCAGGGCCCGGCCGTGTACGACGACGAGCGCGACCGGATGGTGCGCTTCATCAAGGACCTGACGCCCGAGACGGAGTGAGAGAGATGTTCATGGAGGTTCCCGCGCCGCCGCGGGTGCCGGATGCGGCACCCAGGGCGGCGCGGCCCTCGCTGCCGCGTGTCGTGCTGCGCGGGGCGCCGCCGTATCTGTACCTCGCACCGGCCCTCATCCTGCTGGGCATCTGGGTGTACCGGCCGCTGGCGCAGACCGCCCAGCTGTCGTTCTACTCCTGGAACCTGCTGCCCACCACGCCGATGGAGCCGGTCGGGCTCGACAACTACCGGCGGATGCTGGACTCCCCGGAGCTGGGCGATGCGCTGTGGCGCACCGTCGAAGTGATCCTGGGTCTGCTGCCGTTCTCCCTTGTCATCCCCGTCGTCGTCGGCCTGCTCACCCGGCAGCTCGGCGGCCGGGCCAAGGCCGTCTACCAGGCCCTGGTCTTCGCGCCCATGCTGATTGCGCCGGTCGCCGGCGCCGCCGTCTGGGGATGGCTGCTCGACCCGCGCGGCGGCGTCGTCAACCGGGCCACGGGCACCTCGGTGAACTGGCTTCAGGAGAGCGGCTTCGCCCAGATCGCCATCATCCTCATCACCGGCTGGCATGTGCTCGGCTTCGCCGTGATCATCGTCTCCGCCGCGCTCTCCGGCATCAACGGCGACTACTCCGACGCCGCCGCCCTCGACGGCGCGTCGCGCCGGCAGATCACCCGCTGGATCACCCTGCCGCTGCTCTCGCCGACCCTGGTCTTCCTGACGCTGATGACCGTACTGCTGTCCGCTCAGTGGACGTTCCCGCTGATCGACTCGCTCACCCAGGGCGGACCGGCCGACTCCACCACCAACGTCTACTACCTGCTGTGGGATTACGGCTTCCGCAGCTACGACGCGGGCATGGGCGCAGCGGCCGGGATGCTGCTCTTCGTCGGCTTCGGGCTGGTCGCCGCCGGGCTGGTGTGGCTGTCGGAACGCCTGGCCTTCCACGACAACTGACCGACGACCGACCCGGTGACCGTCACCACGTCTGAGGACCGTCACCACGTCTGAGGACCGTCACCACGTCTGAGGACCGTCACCACGTCTGAGGACCGTCACCACGTCTGAGGACCGTCACCACGTCTGAGG